>JAJOKP010000138.1 GCA_021129775.1 Clostridiales bacterium | reverse complement strand
ATTATGTCATTTGCAAAGTGGTCGTATTCGTCAATTATTAGGTATATTTTTTTGTTCTTTTCTGCTACAACATTAATTAGAGTCTTAAAAATTGCGCCTAAATCCTTTGTACTCTTAACATCTCTAACGAATTCTTCAGGAACTCTAATAATAGACTTGTATTTAGATAAAAAAGCCAACACTGCATTAATTAAGCTTAGTCTAAATGAAGTCTCTAATTTTTCTTTGTTATCAGTGTTAAGTGCTGAAAAATTTAATTTTAACACTAAATAACTATTTTTTAGTTCCGTTTTATTTTTGCCAATATATAAACTCCCAAATAGCTCTTGAAATTCATTTATAGAGTTAATATCATAATAGTGCTCCAAAGTTGACAAAAACAACGATTTACCAAATCTACGTGGTCTAATAAAGAAAACATATTTACTATTTAATTTTTCAATAGTTTCAATGTACTTTGTTTTATCTACGTACAAAAATTTCTCTTCTCTTAAAACTTTAAAATTTGATATTCCATATGGAATCTTCATACTTTTCACCATCCTCGTCTATTTTAGATACAAATTCTGCATGAATTACAATACGATGATTTTAGAATGCTTATTTCGTTTATTCTATCATATTTTACAATAATTCCGATAAGCTATTGTCTTTTTATTTTCAATTACTTTCTCTTCTTTCAATATAGTTAGCAATTTATCATATAGCCCTTTTCAATTTCTCGAGTTGGAAAGCACGCAAAATCAATGTTTGAGGTTTTCTTTGAAAATATATCTAAATGGTTCAAAGAAACTGCCGTTATTGCAACTAAGGTTCTAAACCGGAGTTCAACCTGAATTAATTTCAAGCTCTAAAGTCATTGGGAATACCGACTTACATAAAAAAGAAAGTATACAACAAAATTAAGAATTGAGCAAATGCAACAGGTTAATTACTTTTAAGGTTGAACTACGGTCTAAAATAAGTTTATCAATTTGTTCATCTTTTTCAGCAAGAAAATTCGCCATATTATTTATTGTGG
>JAJOKP010000145.1 GCA_021129775.1 Clostridiales bacterium | reverse complement strand
TTAGGATTTCCCTATCTAATGATGTGGAATACTCATACTTCAACTTATCAAGCAAGTACATTCCCACTCCTAAAATTTGCTTTAGAGGGTATTCTTTTTCATTTAGTTTGCTGTTTTCGTCTTTATACTGTTTTTTTGAAATTATGAGTAATACGACAAATAAAACTATAACCAAAGACAATAATGTTGTGTTAAACATTTTTACACCTCAATATCTATAATTTTCTTGGAAATCATATACGAAATAAATATTATAATTAGCGCTATTGTCATTACAATCCTACCTACAATTGTCGTAAATATTGGCTCCATATAATCACTTGCTGTCCATGATAAGACTAAAATCATAACGACAGGTATTATATTTAACAACTTCTGCTCAAATTTTTTCTGCGCTAGTATGTTGTTAAGTTCTTGCTTAAACTCAATCTTTTCAGTAATAATTTTGCTTGAATTTTTTATTGCATCTATTAAATTTCCTCCCGCTCTTTTGGCAATACCAAAGATATCTGCAAATTCTTTAATGTCCTCAATATTTGTTCTTTTTGCAAAGTCACCTAAAATTTCTTCTACTGTTTGATTCATCTCTAGTTTTGCTAGTATGTATTGCAACTCTATAATAATTAATACTTCTTTCTGAAAATATAGTATTTTTAAATCTTTTAATGCATCACTAAATGCATTTTCTATTGATTTGCCAGCTGATAATGATGACGAAATAACATAGAGAGCATCTTTAAATTGCAAAAGCATAGTTGTTTTTCTATCCTTAATTATTTGCTTTCTTTTGATTTTCAGATACATCAAGCTAAAAGGGGTTAGGAAAAGTGAAAGAACGACACTTCTGTAAAAAACAAAACCCATTGCAAATAAAAAAGCTGCTGCAACTATCGTATAAAAAATCTTCTCTTTAATACTCATCGTATACTCATCATAATTATCAATTATTGTGCCCTTGCTATTTGTCTTTTTGCTACTAGCGTCTTCCTTTGTCAAAATCTTTGACTTAGCTTTGATTTTTTTAGGAGGAAAGAGCAATAAAACAATTAGCCCAATTACCGCTACTC
>JAJOKP010000035.1 GCA_021129775.1 Clostridiales bacterium | reverse complement strand
GTTGAACTTCGGTTTAAATATATTCTGTGTCAATATTTTTTTTGAGTTAAGTTTTGGTATTCTTCAATCTACATGACACCCCTCTGGTGTTTATTTTGCCAAGAGTATGGGGAGCTATAGGAGTTTGGATTGCACTTCACTTAGCAGATTTGCTTACTATGATTGTGGCTATTATTTTTCAAAAGAAGACATTTATGACAGAGGGATTTACAAAACCAAACGGCAAAGATTTTGAGAGTTGTAGCAAAGAAGTGTAAAAGAAAATGTCGCCTGTTCGCATGCTTGCGAATGAAATGAGAACAAGTATTAACATGATAGAAGAAATTTTAGAACAACTTGCTAACAGGGGGTATTTACTTCTCTTTTGAGACAGAGAACCGTCCCCTGTCTCGCCCTGTCTCATGTGAGCCATTTCAAAGTATCCATGTAAACATTCATTTTTAGTAATGTAAAGGCCAGTAATTTCACCAGAAGCATCATCAATACCGCCATGCAGAGCAAATTTTTCATTACCGACAAACCACTCAAAAGGAGTAGCATCAATTTGAATGAGTATCCCTTTTCTAGGTTTTCTTTTACGCCTGTGATGAAGTTTTGTTTTGCACCTCTTTCTAGGGCTTACAATGCCGTTAGAAGTTAACAGGTTATATCAGAGCACTATAAATCTTATACTTGTCCCAAATAAGGTCTTTAGAATGCGAAAAATTAGCGCCCTTATAATCATCAGAATTTTTAAACCTAATTATTTTTTGTTTGAAATCGTCATCCAAAGTATGTGAAGGTTTATTGTTAGTATTTTTGTGAACAAAGAACGCTGCACCTTCAGCTTTCACTCCTTTTTTAAGGCGATAAATTTGGCGTTCACTTAGGTCAAGAGCCACAGCTGCTCGCTTCTTATTCCCATTTGTTTCAACAAGTTTTTTGATAATTAAATATTTGTTTTCTTCAGTCATGTCTAAATCAACCCTTCTAATTTTAATCACCTCATTTTAATAGTCCTAAAATTTTATTATACTATTTTTTTTACATTTAGGACATAGTCAAATATGGTATACTAGGACATTATCATAAATCAGTCATA
>JAJOKP010000037.1 GCA_021129775.1 Clostridiales bacterium | reverse complement strand
AAACAAAAAAACATGAAGAAAAAGCTCTTCACGTTTATGTCGTAAACATTCGCTTTCCCTACGCAGGTATTAACCTACAGGTTCAAATGGTCGGATAAATCCTCTCAGCACATGGCACCCATAACGATAAATATTCAATTCAACATAAGTGTAGCATAAATAAAAAAGAATTACAAACATTTTTTCTGCGTTAGTGCGGATAAAATTGCTACTATTGTATGTTTAGCGATTTTATCTATTGAGTTTTGAAGTGAAAAAGCTTAATAAATATAGTATAATTATAATTATAATTAATTTAAAGAGTGCAGAAATAATGTTGAAAGGAGAGGTTATTTTGAACACATTAATTGCTTATGCAACAAAATACGGAAGTGCTAAAAAATGTTCTGAAATTCTATCTCAGAATTTAGCAGGGGATGTTGATTTATGCAATCTTAAAAATGCGAAGGATATTGACTTATCAAAGTACGATAAAGTTATTATCGGAAGCTCAGTTTATATTGGACAAATTCGTAAAGAGGTAAAAGAGTTTTGCACGAACAAACTAAGTGAGTTGACAAACAAAAAAATAGGATTATTTATTTGCTGTATGCACGAAGGAGAAGAGGCTATAGAGCAAATGCAAAACGTGTTTCCAAAAGAACTTTTTGATAGTGCCATAGCCAAAGAACATTTTGGAGGGGAATTCTCATTTGACAAAATGAATTTCATAGAGAAATTTATTGTTAAAACGGTATCTAAGAAAGATGGCAAAAAAGAAGCGGTTGATGGGAAAAAGAGCATTTCTAATTTATCAGAAGAAAGGATTAAAAAGTTTACACAAGCAATGAACGATATATAAAAGACTGAGAAAAAATTGACGGAATACACGAATTTAGAGAAAAATAGAGTAGTGGTAGCAAATGTAGGAATGCTAGAATGGGATTAGATTTAAAAGTAATCTTTTCAAAAAAATTCTCGAAAAAAGAGAAAGTTAATGATAGAATTGCACTAAAACATACGCGAATTAATCGTCAACCACTAGCTACCCTAAAGGGTAGTGGCTTGTCTAACAAGTCAGTTGATTAGCCTAAGTCTTAACTGACTACGTTACTTA
>JAJOKP010000082.1 GCA_021129775.1 Clostridiales bacterium | reverse complement strand
GTAAGAATAATGTATCCTATGATTTCTTCTGTTCAAGAAGTAAAAGATGCTAACATAATTTTAGAGAGCGTAAAGCAAAAATTAAGGAAAGACAACAAGGAATTTGATGAGAACATTGAAGTTGGTGTTATGATAGAAATACCATCAGCAGCGATAATTGCAGACTTCATTGTAAAAGAAGTTGATTTTTTCAGTATTGGAACTAATGATTTAACTCAGTACACGCTTGCAGCCGACAGAATGAATGAGAAAGTGAGTGGCATTTTCAACAGTTTTCATCCTGCTGTTCTAAGACTGATAAAAAATGTTATTTCAGTTTCGAAGGAATCTAATAAACCCGCAGGAATGTGCGGAGAATTTGCTGGAAATCCAATCTCGACTATATTACTTCTGGGACTTGGATTAACTGAATTTAGCATGAATCCTTCGTCAATATTAAGAATAAGAAAAATAATAAATTCAGTAGACATGAATTTTGCAAGAAAAGTAGCAGATAAAGTTATGTTGCTTAATAATCCAGAGGAAATAGAAGACTACTTAAAAACAATGTCTGGTACTTTTCTTAGTTGAACATATTTTTAAATATATAGATGTTATGGAGGTGATTATTGGACGTTAAAAAAATGAGAATATAGTATTATTGTTTTAGGTGAGGGTACTATTTTACCAACAAATTAATTGGGAAAGCTATTTATGTAGTAAAAAGTATCAGGAAGGCTAGTATTTATTTTTAAAATTCAGAATTTTCAACACTTGTTTTTTGGCACGAATATTGCGACTATAAACAGAAGTAAAGCTTTTAAAAAACTATCTCTTGAAGGGAGGAAATGAATTTGAAACATTTAGGTACTGTAGTTGGAACAGCAATAGCAGGCATGTTCGTTATGTCAGTTTGGGGTGAGTTTGTAGGAGAGTATGGCATAGCTGGAGGTTGGTTTGCAGGATTTATCATTATTGGAACTATGTGGATGCTCAATCACTATGTTGGTATCCATTGTAACGACGGATCATGGGTAGATATGGCGCTGGGAATTGGTGTAGCGGGCTTTGCTAGAGGAATGTTTGAGCAAGGAATGCAAGCAGGAATTGATTCTTTACCAACGCTAAGTTTAGTTCTTTTAGGTGGGATGTTAGG
>JAJOKP010000078.1 GCA_021129775.1 Clostridiales bacterium | reverse complement strand
AATCAAGTGCCAACGTACCACCTGGGTTCATTATATTATTTGGGTCAAAATACTTTTTAAGCGCTTTAAAAACGTCAAGTTGATTCTTTCCTATTGAGTCTTCAAGCCATGGAGCGAACATTTTACCTATGCCATGATGATGGCTCATTGAAGCGCCAGCTTTTTGAATGTTATCTAAAATACCTTGCTGATAGTCTACGCATTCTTCAATATTATCTATTTTAGAAATAAAAATGAAGTAAAGATTTGCTCCTTGCGGATATACATGTGACATATGTGTCATGCAAATTGTATTTGGTCTACTCTTACAAAACGCTCTAACATCTTTATGAACTTGCCCCATTGTATCCCATGTGACAGAGCATTCTAATGTGTCAATCATGATACCAAAGTCAACAAGTGCTTCCCTTAAGTATGGATCTTTAAACCTGCCTTTTTCCCACTCTTTTACCGGGTAGCCTGTTAAGTACATTGCACCGTATTTTCTACATACTCTATGCAATTGTTTTTTTATGTTTTTAGTAAATTTAGTTTCTCCATCTGTAAAACCTAAGAATAAACATCTTTCCATAGGTTTATATCCTTTTAGTGACATTCCTTTGTCTAGTATAGTCCCTTCAACGCCGTATAGCTTAAGCATAACATCTGTTTCTTCTGGGTCAGATAATCTAAATACCGATGGAAATCCAAATTGTCCCTGCATAATTTCTCTTGCTGCATTTTGTGCGTCTGTCCAGTTTTTAAAAATATAGCTGAATTTTCTTTGGTTTTCTGGCATATGTCTAAACACTTTAAGCGTTACATGTGTCAGTATTCCGTACGCGCCTTCGCTTCCAATCATAATTTGATCAATCGAAGGTCCTGATGCTTGTGCTGGGAATGGGTCGCTTTTAATAATACCTATTGGCGTTACGTATTCTTGTTGCAAAACTATATCTTCAATTTTGCCGAAATAAGTCGAATTTTGCCCTGCACCTCTTGTAACTACCCACCCTCCAACTGTCGAAAACTCAAATGACTGTGGAAAATGCCCACAAGTGTAAGCTAGTTTCGCACCAAATAGTTTTTTAGCGTTGTTAAGTGTTTCTTCAAGCTTTGGTCCATCCATTCCAGCTTCTACTGTAATTGTTTGGTCTAC
>JAJOKP010000102.1 GCA_021129775.1 Clostridiales bacterium | reverse complement strand
AAACTGGATACTTTTCAATTAATACTGCGGATACTTTTAGTATAATACATACATCAGTTCGGCTTAAGAAGTGAGGGGGTATTTTTCACTCTCAAGTTCTTTGACAAATAGTGAGAATTCATTCTCACTCATAAATCATACCTAAGGTACATTACATTGTGACCTGAAAAGGAAAGCGACATAAGTAGCTTCGCCGTGACCACCTAGTGGTAGCGATTAAAGCTGACTTTAAATAATTTCGCAGTAAGAAATTAATCGCCATAATCCACAATGGAAAATTAAATGATACGTCTACTGAGTCCTAATTATCGTTTGGACAGTAGCCTGGCATAGAATCAGGAGAACACATCCATAGCTTGGAAGACGAGAGTTATGTGATGGTTTTACGAAAGCTGCAACTACAGCTTGCCTTAGATATGATTAATATATTTTAAAAACAAACTTACTAGAAAAATATGAAAATCAAAAGCGAGGGGTTGCGATTTTTTTGTTGCCAATAAAAAAGCAGCTAATAATCTACGATTTTAATAGGCAGTTTTAGCATAAATATCTATATCCGATTATTTTTTAACAAATTCCAATAATGATCTCCTAATAGGGTTGGTTTGCATGATTTATTTTCCATTGCTGCATGATACATATGTGGAATGAGAGGAGCAGATAGTTTCCTAAAAGGGTTTTGTTTCAAATAAATATGCTGCATCATGCTTCTGCTCCTAGTATCTTCATCTCTGGCTAACCTTTTTTCATTCACTCTCTTTATTTCTGTTTTTTGTTTGTATTACTCTTGTTAGCTTTTTTAAGAATCATCTTCTAGATCATGTGTTGAATTTTTCTTCATTGCTACCTCTAAATCTTTAATGCTTTCGTTAATTATTTGCCTAGAGTTGCTATTCTGGCACGTCTCCATTATTCCAAATAAAATCAATATATTCCCTGCCTTCTTCATAAGTTTTTATCCCTTGACAAACTTGATATAAAGGCTTAAAAATATCCATATAATATTCAACTGCGCACTCTAATTTCTTAACACATTCCTTCGGTGCTATGTCTAATTCACTATACTTAAACCTTAAAGAATACGCTATATCTAAATAATCATCGTCAACATAAAATCTACCACCTGTCTTAATATTATGATTAATATAGTTGACTATCTTTAATGCTTCTACCTTATGTTCTGA
>JAJOKP010000074.1 GCA_021129775.1 Clostridiales bacterium | reverse complement strand
CAGAGCCAACACCAGAACCTGAACCAACACCAGAGCCAGAGCCAACACCAGAACCTGAACCAACACCAGAGCCAACACCAGAGCCAACACCAGAACCACCAATAGTTGTAGAAACGCCACAAGATACACCAAAAACTGGAGGGATTGAAGTTCCAGAGGGTGGCACGACTGGAATAAGCAGACCGCCAGAAAATGGAACAGTTGAGATTGATGAAGAGGGTAAATGGACGTATACGCCAAGCCCGTGATTTGATGGAGAGGACACATTCACTATTATTATTGAGACACCTGATGAGGAGTTTGAAGAACTGATTATTGAAATTGATGTTACTCCAGTAGCTACACCAGTTGAAAAATTGCCGCAAACAGGAGATACCGTACCTTGGGATTTCTATATTGCAGGACTACTTTTGCTGACATTTAGCGCTAGAATGTATTGGAAAAATAGACATATGGAGAAGAAGTAATATAAAAAGAGAATTTGTTAGTTATGCGCTTCATACGTGAAGCGCATAATTTTTAAGAGGATGTGCTCAAATGAAAAGCAGGTTGAAAAATAGAAGATTAAAGAAAAGAAGAAATAGAAGAGTTTTAGCTTTGTTTATTTTTTTATTTGGAACTATATTGCTACTATATCCGAGTGTCGAAAGGCTTTACTCTGACTACCAGCTTTCAATGTTAAGAAAAGAGTTTTTTAACGATATTAGTTCGCATTCTTTTCAAGAAGACTTAGAATTTGAGATGAAGATAATGTATCCTACATATACAATGCAAAGAGGTATGAAAACGGGAAGTATAATGGGAGAAGAAGTACCAACTACCGACGATATAATTGATGTAATCACGCCGGAAGAAATTGTGACTGTAGAGAAGCCATCCCTTACAAGACAAGAAATCAACGAAAGAATAAAAAACAGGTGGGAAGTAGAAGGAATGTTAGAAATTCCATCAATTGATCTTATCCTGCCAATTATTGAAAATGCAACAATGAGACATTTAAGAGTAAGTGCTGCAAGCATTTTAGAAACGACTAAACCTTGGAGCGAAGAAATTGGAAATTATGTTGTCACTGCACATAGGAGTAGAAGACGTGGGAGGCATTTTAATCGCTTAGGAGAGATAGCAATTGGTGAAAGAATTATTTTGACAGATACTAGAGGAATAGTTTACGAGTATGAGGTATATGAAATAAAGATAGTCCATGAAACGGATATGTCCATACTAC
>JAJOKP010000083.1 GCA_021129775.1 Clostridiales bacterium | reverse complement strand
ATGGACGAAAAGACAAGTAAGATTGTACAGGTTATTTAGGAACAAGCCCTTAGTCCATACCTGTACCTTTCTTTAATAGTCATTCGACAAATTCATATGCTTTTCCTTCTATTATTTTTAAAAACATTACTTGTTAAAATGATTCTTCATTCTGATGAACTTCCCTCTCTGTTCCACACTCTATTTTGGCGAAGGAATAAAAATCTGTTGAAATAGTTTAATTGCTCGCAAATCTGTTAAACTAGCTATATAGTCTGTAACTACCCTTTCTATGCTGCTGCTCTTTAAAAAGTTTAGATACTCTTTTGGAAGTTCTTCTGGCCTATCAATTAAATATTCATAAATTGCAGTTACTATAAAAGTAGATTTCTCTTTTTCCTTTAAGCATATATTACCGTTGTATACGTTTTTAAACATAAAATTTCTTAAATCTTGCATAGTTTTGTTTAATAATTCGCTTTGATATATTCTATGCTCGTTTCCTTTTACTAAGTGCTTCGAAGTCTCCTCTACTATATCGACAACAAACGTATTAACTTTTTTACTATGAGAATCTCCTAAAACGTCTACAATATGCGAAGGGATTTCTGGTTCACTAATTATTTTCGCACTAATGCTGTCTTCTATGTCGTGACATAAATAAGTGATTCTATCTACAATTTTCACTAGCTTACCTTCCATCGTTACAGGTATACCTTCACCAGTATGATTAAGAATACCGTCTCTTACCTCATGTGTTAGATTCAACCCTCTGCCTTCGCTCTCAAGTACGTCGACAACCCTAAGACTTTGTTCGTTATGCTGAAATCCTCCATTTATTTTGGCGAGCACATCTTCACCGCTATGTCCAAAGCAAGTATGTCCAAGGTCATGCCCTAAAGCAATTGCTTCAATTAAATCCTCATTAAGCCTTAGAGATCTTGCAATAGTTCTTGCTATCTGACTTACTTCTAGTGTATGAGTCAATCTGGTTCTAAAAAAATCATCCTTAACAATGAATACTTGTGTTTTTCCTATCAATGCTCTAAAAGATTTTGAGTGAATAATCCTATCACGATCACGTTGAAAATCAGTGCGTATATCGCATGGCTCTTCGTGCTTTCTTCTTCCCTTCGTCATTGCGCTTAGTTGTGCATAAGTAGCTAAACTACTTGCTTCCGATTTTTCTGTAAGTTCTCTTAAATTATTATCCATAAATTATGTCACTCACCGTTGCCAAAACTCTATAAAAATCTAATGAAAAACAAAAATTCTAATAGGTTT
>JAJOKP010000045.1 GCA_021129775.1 Clostridiales bacterium | reverse complement strand
TTTTTGGCTGCAGATAATCACGCAACTTCTGCGTTGCATCCTCATCTTCCCTCGTTCACGTACTGTAGTACGCATCATCGCTCAGTCACGTACCGTTGTACGCTCCTTTCACTCTTCTTCGTCGTTCCTTGAATTTACATAATTCTATTTCGCCAAAACTTTTTGTCTTTTGTGACCAAGTTTCACTCTATTTCATTATAATACTTTTTTCTAGTATGTCCATGTTTTTCTTTTTTTTTTTAAGGTCGAGACAAGTCCCTGTCCCTTTGTCTCGACCCGGAAAGTTAAGCACGACCAGACAAGTCGCTGTCCCCTTGTCTCGACCTAACCCGAGAACCGTACCCCTGTATCATTAATGGTTTTGCACTGTATTAGCTAGTATAGCAAACTCTTCAATGGAAAGAGTTTCTCCCCTTCTTCCTCCATCAATTCCACATTTATTAAAAACTTTCTTCAAAAATATTTTATCTAGTTGCAGATTTCCGGAACTTAAAGTATTCAAAAGCGTTTTCCTTCTTTTGCCAAACGCATCTTTCACAAGTCCAAAAAACAAATCGCTGTCTTTTACGTTAACCCTAGGATTTTCTAAAACGTCCAAAGTTATTACGCTAGATTCCACTTTTGGCTGAGGCAAAAATACTGTAGGTGGCACTTTCATAATTGTTTTTACATCGCAATAATATTGTACAGCTATGGATAAAGTTCCATATTGTTTGGTGCTTGGCTTTGCTTGCATTCTTTCAGCGACTTCTTTTTGTACCATAAAGACCAACTGCTCCACACGGACTTTTTCCTCTAAAAATCTCATTATAATTGGCGTCGTAATATAATATGGCAAATTCCCTATAACTATCGTTTTTTCATGATTAAATTTACTCTCCATAAGTTTATGTAAGTCTATTTTTAATATATCATCATGTATAATTTCTACATTTTTATTCTCACTTAACATTTCTTCGAGTATCGGTATCAGTTTTTTATCTATTTCTACTACGACCACTTTTTTTGCATATTCTGCTATCACTTGGGTTAAACTCCCAATCCCAGGCCCAATTTCGATAATATTATCTGTACTATCAATACCTATTGCTTTTATCAAATTAATAGGGATATTTGCATCTATTAAAAAATTTTGTCCCAGACTTTTGGAGAAGAAAAATCCATGTTTTTTTATTATATTTTTTGTTCTTGTTAGCGTAGCAATTTTAATCATTTTAAGTCTCATTCCTTTCGCTGTGCTCAAGGCACAAATATTTAATTAAAG
>JAJOKP010000113.1 GCA_021129775.1 Clostridiales bacterium | reverse complement strand
TTTTGGAGTGATGGATATTTTGCGTGTTCTGTTGGAAATGTTAGTAGAGAAACAATTCAAAAATACATTAAAAGTCAAGGGTAGGCTTACATCCACCAGCCTAAAGGCGTGCTGGTTTTACGCCCAACTCTATAAAAAAATTACTGACGTATACGCACTGTCAATTGATTATGAAGCAAGTTCAGATGATGCTAGACGTTTTTTTGCCACAGTTCAAAATAAATTGCATTTTGCTATTCATGGTCATACAGCAGCAGAGATTATTGAAGAAAGAGCAGATGCCAGTAAAGACAATATGGGTCTTACAACTTGGAAAGGTGTAAAAGTTAGAAAGGCAGATGTGATAATTGCAAAAAATTATTTAACTGAAGCTGAAATGAAATCTTTAAATAAAATTGTCAGTATGTATTTAGATTATGCTGAAGATCAGGCTGAAAGAAAAAATCCTATGTACATGAAAGACTGGGAAAATAAAATAAACAAATTCTTAGATTTTAATGATAGAGAAATATTAAGTCATGCAGGACAAATTTCTAAAAAATTTGCTGAAGAATTAGCAAGCGAAGAATATCATAAATTCAATCAAAGAAGGTTAGATAATAGTATTAATGAAGAAGATGATTTTGATAGATTTGTTAAGGAGAACAAACGTAAAAAGTAAAAGAGCAACTCAAATTATGGCGAATTCACCACAATTATTCGAGTTTTGGCAACGGTCCAATGCATAACGTGTAGAGCAAGACAAAGAACCGTCCCGGTTTGCAACGTTGTTTTAAAGGAGATTTTTCAGTTAACCGTGACACTAAGGAAAAGACTAACAGTATGTAGATTAAGCGATGAAGCCCATGAAAAGACTAGAAGCAGAAATGTTAGAAGTTGCTAATATATTTCAGTTTGAAAGAACGGCTCAATTAAGATATGAGATTTATGAGTTTAGAAAATGAATTGCTAGTCGTCGGACAAAAACTAATTAATAGATTAAGAGGTGCAAAAGTGGCAAAAGACAAAATCATTGTAAAAGGTGCGAAAGAACATAATTTAAAAAATATTGATGTGGAGATACCTAGAGATAAATTTGTTGTTATGACTGGGTTGTCAGGATCAGGAAAAACATCCTTGGCTTTTGATACGATATATGCTGAAGGGCAAAGACGGTACGTGGAGAGCTTATCTTCTTATGCACGCCAATTCTTAGGGCAGATGGAAAAACCCGATATTGAAAGTATCGAGGGGCTTTCGCCTGCAATTTCAATTGATCAAAAAACAACTAGTAAAAATCCACGAT
>JAJOKP010000092.1 GCA_021129775.1 Clostridiales bacterium | reverse complement strand
CTACAATATCAAAACAATATGGACTTAAAATACCCATAACAAAAATAAGAGAAGTGGCAGGGACTGATAAGCAAGGCACAAACGCATTAGGAATAATTAAAGCAGCAGAAAAACTAGGATTTAGTGCAAAAGGAGTAAAGGGAGACCAAGAAGCATTTTTCTCAGAATTTCCACTCCCAGCAATAGCACACACTATAGTAGACGGAGCACTAATGCACTACATGGTAATACATAAAATAACAAAAGAAAAAATAATAGTAGCAGACCCAGGAAAAGGACTAGTAACATATACGCCAGAAGACTTCTTTAAAATATGGACAGGAGTATTAATACTAGTAGTACCAACAGTAACATTTGAAAAAGGAGATCAAACAAAAGGACTATTTAAAAGATTCTTTCACCTACTAAAACCACAAAAAAAACTAATACTAAACGTATTCTTTGCATCACTAGTCCTGACAATACTCGGGATACTAGGGTCTTTTTACTTTAAATTCTTACTTGACGACATACTAAGATACAACCTAAGAAAAACACTACATATAATATCAGCAGGAGTAATAATACTAAACATATTTCAAGTACTAATGGGAGCATTTAGAACCCACCTACTACTATACCTAAGTCAAAAGATAGACATACCACTAATACTAGGCTACTACAACCACGTACTAGACTTACCACTAAACTTCTTTGGCACAAGAAAAATAGGAGAAATAATATCAAGATTCATGGACGCATCTCACATAAGAGAAGCAATATCTGGAGCAACCCTAACAATAATGGTAGACACACTAATGGCAATAGCAGGAGGAATAATACTATACACCCAAAACGCTAGGCTCTTTTTTATAGCAGTAATAATGATAATAATATACGCAGTAATAGTATTTGCATTTAACAAACCAATAAAAGAAATAAACCAAAAACAAATGGAAAGCAACGCACAACTAACATCATTCCTAGTAGAAAGCCTAAAAGGAATAGAAACAGTAAAAGCATACAACGCAGAGAGAAAATCTAAACTAGAAACAGAAAAGAAATTTGTACTACTACTAAAAGACATACTAAAAATGGGGAAAATAGGGAACCTACAAGGATCACTAACAAGCCTAGTAGCATCCGTAGGGGGAATAATAATACTATGGGTAGGAGCAATGAGCGTAATAGACGGAAACATGACAATAGGACAACTAATAACATATAACGCACTACTAGTATACTTCATATCACCAGTACAAAACCTAATAAACCTACAACCAATGCTATAAACAGCAATAGTAGCATCAGACAGGCTA
>JAJOKP010000069.1 GCA_021129775.1 Clostridiales bacterium | reverse complement strand
CTGTTTTTAATAAGTTTTTTGTGTATTTTTCTTTTACTTCTTTATATTTGCTCTCTCCTGTAAGTAACATATTCAATATTTCATCCATTTTTTATTCATCCACCCTCAGCTATATATTCGCCCGACAAGTTAAGTCTTTACCGTTCGCCTAAGCGGTCGTATGTGTAATGATAACACGAGTGAAGCTCCATTATCAATTTATTTTCGATACTATACTTTCACCATGTTATTTGTACACACTACGAGTATGGTTCAGGCAGCATTTTTTGTGTAATTATCCGATTTTTCACTTCTTTATTTTTCGACTGTTTCGACCACGGTGGTTGCGACATCAATTAATCTCTATCTTCATCTAAATCAAAATAGTTGTTTCAAAAACTATCCTTTCGTTTGATAATTTTTGAAACAACCATGGAGATTGAGTCACGCGGTCGCTCTTAAATTATTTAAATTCACAAACCCTAATTATTACCGAAATATCTTCAATAAATCACCAATAAGACTCTTATCTTTTGCTCTAATCGATATTAAACTACTACCTCTATTAAGTAAAACATATCTATATCCATCGTTTGTATGAGATATAAAATGCAAATCAATAGGACTAATATCAAATGTAGTCGTCGGTCCAAAGCTAGCCGTTTCCTTCTTTGCTACATCAAATGTATCTTTTGCATTTATCTTCGTGTCGAATTCAAGCATAATAAGCTCAATTGGTTCAGCAGTAATAGTCACTCTCTTTGCAGTTGAATTTGCAATAAATTCAGATTGTAAATGTATTGGAATTTCAATTTCCTCAAAGTGACCATCGATCTTCTCAGAAAGCAATATCTGAAATTCTTCTACTGTTGTTGGTACTGCCGCTATAGTTGTATAAGTAACATATCCCAAACCACCTATTACAATAATCAAAACTACAGATATTACTCCAATTATCCATTTGAACATTTAAAACACTCCCTTTTTCTCAGTTTATTGCCCTCAAATTATTACTTCGTTTGCCATAATAAATCTTACTATCACCGTCGCTATTATTCTAACATAGTTTACGCGAACTTTTAGCACTTTAATATAAATTTTAAAAATGGGTCTAAATGCTTAACTATTGTGTCTGCTTTGTGCTTTGCAATTCTATGTAATGCTAATTATCTTTAGTAAACATAGCAATACATACTAACTATACAAAAGCTATTACACGATGAGAATTGATAATTATTATGCTTACTAAAGATAATTAGTATAAACCCGTGAACTACCACCGAGACAAGCAGCGGTGGCTTCTTTGTAAGAAGTTTGGCATT
>JAJOKP010000003.1 GCA_021129775.1 Clostridiales bacterium | reverse complement strand
GTTGAACTTCGGTTTAAATATATTCTGTGTCAATATTTTTTTTGAGTTAAGTTTTTGTACTCTTCAATCTACATGTCGCAAAGTGAGAGTCAGAAATTAAGAGCATTAGTCCAAATCATTTTACTATTATCTCTGAATGGTTGAAAAAATAACTGCAATGGGGTACAATTAAACTGAAAGTTTTGTGTTGTAGCTATTTCTATTCCTAGAAGATTAAAAGAGGTGATTAGCGGTGAAGTATTATGAAAGCTTATTTGAAATGAGAATTTTTTCGTTCGAGGATTTAATATGCTTAACAGGAAATGAAGAAACAGCGAGCTCCCTTGTTAGAGAGTATCAAAGAAAAATGTACATTATGCGCATAAAGCGTAATCTATATACAGCGATTGATATCGGAACAAAAGAGCCTGTAGCAGGAAAATTCGAAATTGGAAGTAATATAAATAAAACGGCATATATTTCTCATCACAGCGCATTTGAATATCTTGGTGTGATGAATCAGGTATTCTATGAAATATACGTTTCTTCGGAAAGTAAATTTGCTAATTTTGAATTTAAGGGTATTGAATACATTTATCGTAAATCAAAATTCAAAGATGGTGTTGTGAACTCGAAAAATAATAAAAAGGTGCATTTGACAGATCTAGAGAGAACAGTTCTGGATTCAATAAAGGATTTTGAAAAAATAGGTGGACTAGAAGAACTACTTCAATGCATTAATTTGCTAACATATCTGGATTGTGCAAAGATTAAAAGATACTTGGAATATTACAATTTGCAAATTATGTACCAAAAAGTTGGGTACATACTAGAACATTTCAAACTAAATTTGAAAATACCAGACAATTTTTTCGTTGTGTGCGAAGCCAAAATAGGTAAAAGCAAACGGTATTTATACAAAAATCTTAAAAATGAAAATAGCTTCTACAATAGAAAATGGCAATTAGTTGTCCCGCTAGATTTATTGTCTATAATTAGTGCTGGAGGTGGACCTCTTGTATAAGTACGAAAAACACATCATTGCTAAAGAAGCTCAAAAAAGCGGATTTATTAGGGATACATTAGAAAAGGTATATAGACTAGTAGATACGCTTGAATATATAAATAGAATAGTAAAACATCCTATGGCAATGTGGAAAATGATGAATAGGGCACGGTAATAACGATTTTTTCTCATAGTGGGCATGTTGCTACCGGCATAACTGCTTCTTTGGCGTATTTGCTATACTTTGGTGGCGCTAGTATTTTTGCGTAAAAACCTATGTCAATATCTGTTGACAATGGAAAAAACTTATGGTAAAATGTAAGGCAATGAGAATCATTTTCAGCAGTAGGCTCTTTTCAATATGGGTTTGTTTGCTATTTAACTAAAAGATAATGTTAAGTTTACTAG
>JAJOKP010000104.1 GCA_021129775.1 Clostridiales bacterium | reverse complement strand
ATGCTATAATTTAGACATGAAAAACATTGAGGAACTACTTAAAAACAAAGAAAATACAACCTAAAATAATAATGAAAACTTTAAAGATAAATGCGCTATTTTAGAGCAGGAAGTTAAAGGGCTAACAAGTAAAGTTGACGGTTTAACTGCTAAAGTTAAATGGTACGAAGAACAATTTCGTATCGGTCAACAAGCACGCTTTGGAGCGTCTAGTGAAAAGACTAGTCCTGATCCTAATCAGATTTCATTTTTAAATGAAGCAGAAAAAGAATCTAATTTAAAAGAAAAGGAACCAACCGTAGAGAAAATTACATATAAGCGTAGAAAGAAAAAGAGAAGTACTAAAGATCATTTTAAGGACTTACCAGTAGAAGTTATAGAGTATGACCTTGCTGATGATGAAAAAGATTGCCCTAAGTGCGACGAGTCACTTCATGAAATGAGTAAAGAAATTAGAAAAGAATTAAAAATTATGCCGGCCGAACTAATTGTAGTAGAACATGTACGCCACGTCTATGCTTGTAGAGCATGCGAACTAAATGAAATTACCACTCCAATCATTACAGCTAACATGCCAAAACCTGTACTAGCAGGCAGCTTTGTTTCTCCATCCCTAATGGCATATGTAATGACTCGTAAATATGCAGAAGCAATACCTCTTTACAGACAAGAACAGCAATTTAAAAACTTCGGAGTTGACTTCTCTAGGCAAACACTATCAAATTGGGTCATTCGCGGAGCTAACGATTGGCTAAAGATTGGATGCATGAATATCTGCAAGAAGAAGATATTTTGCATGCAGATGAGACACCGCTTCAAGTATTAAATGAAGAAGGTCGAACGGCGCAGAATAAATCATATATGTGGCTATATGCTACTGGAAAAGCAGGACCTCCTATTTTCCTTTATGATTACCGAACAACAAGAGCAAAAAAGCACCCCTAAAACTATCTAGAAAAGTTCAAAGACTTTTTGCATGTTGATGGATATAGTGGATATCACAATATTCCAGACGTAACACTTGTTGGGTGCCATGCTCACTCAAGGAGAAAATTTATTGATGCCCTAAAGGCAGTTCCAAAGGGAACGGATGTATCAGACCTCCCTGCTAGCAAGGGGCTAGCTTACTGCAATAAACTCTTTGAGCTAGAGAGAAAATTCATAGACTTAGAACCAGATGAACGTCACAAACTGCGAGGAGAGCAAACACAGCCAGTCTTAGATGCTTTTTTGGAGTACCTAGAAACTAGCAAGAAGCAAGCGCTACCTAAAAGCGCATTTGGAACAGCCATAAATTATTGCTTAAATCAGTGGACTAAACTAAAATCATTTATGGATGATCCAAACTTAGAAATTAGTAACAACCGAGCTGAGAGGGCAATTAAACCCTTTGTGATTGGGCGTAA
>JAJOKP010000023.1 GCA_021129775.1 Clostridiales bacterium | reverse complement strand
TTTGAAGCAATGAAGGAGTTTAATGATGAACATGATCAAACTAGAGCATTGCGTATCGAAGCAAAATATTTGCAAATCGAAGGAATGGAAAAATCAGGATTAATATACGATCTATCAATTATCGCATGGGATAATGATGAAACAGAAAAGTTGAGAGCAGCTAGAGTAATTAGAAAAGAAAATATTGAAATAAACAGATCAATTAGAGCATTACATGAACAAGTTAGAACAGAACGACAAGAATTTAGAGAAAATGTTAAAGCTGGAGACTTTGCCACAGCGCAGATTCATATTGACGAAGTTATAAATCTACTTGGAGAAATCAACAGACACAATAGCATTAAAACCACAAACTTAGACGAGATTATTTCAGTGCTTCAGTAACACAAAATTGTTTTAGCAAAGACTGTAAAACCAGTCTTTGCTTTTTTAAGCAGCTTAAAGCATTCGTATATACTAGTTGTCTTATCCCTTGACTAGAAGAGCAGTATGGAATACTATTAATATAGATAATATTGTAGCGTATCTAATTTCGCCTGCTGTAGCAGTTAGTATAACTGTATGACTAAGTTATAGGTAATTACTATTCACTAATTGGAGGACAACCATGAAACATATTTTTGTGATTGATGATGAGGTAAAAATAAGGAATTTAATTAAGCTGTATCTTGTAAAGGAGAACTACCAAGTTACTCTATTTGAGGATGGCAGCAATGTCGTCAAAGAAATGCAGCGATTAAAGCCTGATTTATTGGTCTTAGACATTATGATGCCAGACATTAATGGTCTTGATCTTTGTAAGCAGATTAGAAAGAATAGTGAGATCCCCATTATATTTGTTTCTGCTAAGGATGAAGAATTTGACAGGGTGCTTGGTTTAGAACTGGGAGCCGATGATTATTTGTCTAAACCTTTTAGTCCTAGAGAGTTAGTAGTTAGAATTAAAAATATTTTTAAGCGTATAGACAAAACAACCTTGCCTTCTGAAATATTTGAGTTACACGACATTATTCTCAATCAAACAGATCGTACTACTAAAAAAGGCAATAAAGAATTAATTCTAACCACAAAAGAATTTGAATTATTTAGTTTTTTGATTCAAAATAAAAACCAACCATTCACGCGCGAGCAGTTGCTAAACAAGGTATGGGGATATAATTATTTTGGTGACGAAAGAACTATAGATGATTTAGTCAAGAGAATTAGAAAAAAACTTGTCACCGTTGATTCTAAGGTTGAAATTCGAACCGTGTGGGGCTACGGCTATAAGGTGGTTGAATAACATGAGTAAAATTGGAAGAAAGCTTATATTCTCATATTTTTTAGTTTTACTAATTGCTTTTATTGCTACCGGCGTTTCCTTTAGTATTTTTTCTAATATCCATTTGTTAAGAGAAACTAGACAGCAATTAAGAAAAG
>JAJOKP010000121.1 GCA_021129775.1 Clostridiales bacterium | reverse complement strand
GTACTAAAATCTCATTACAAGATAGTATTGATAAGTTAAGAAATGATGAAAAAAAGGTTATAAAAAACATATTTTTTAACGGGTCGACTCAAAACGAGTTAGCAAAAGAAATGGACATAACTCAATCCCAAATTAGTAGATTAAAAGAAAGAGGTTTGAGAAAAATGAGATATGATTTAGGAGGGGATTTTTATGAAAGTTAATGCAAAGATTTTATTAACGATCTTTCTAACTTTAGTAGCCATGATTGCGGTTCTGATTATTGACATTGAAAATAGAAATCTTATTGATGATAAAAAAGATGAGTTATTACATTTACAAACTTTAGAAATACGTCAACTTAAAAATGAATTTCAAGACTTTAAAGAAAACCAATATAAGATTATGAGTAAGCAAGAACAAATAATCGATGCACAAAATAAAATATTAGAGATATTAGAAAACATGTTCTCTTTAGATATGGAGGTTACGGGTTACGCACCTCTAGACCCTAGTGCAGTCGAAGGCATGTGCTTCTCGGGTGATCCTAGTATAACCGCTAGTGGTCATCCATCTATCCCAAATTGGAGTATCGCAGCTGGGCACAGATACCCCTTCGGTACTTTGATGTGGATAGAAGGGATTGGACTTCGACAAGTTCATGACCGCGGAGGGATGATATCGGACAACCATATTGACGTTATGACGAAAACAAGGCAACAGTCCTTCGCAATCGGGCGAGGGACTAGGAGAGTAGTTGTAATTAAAAAGGGAGAATAAAATAAATGTTGTATCAAAAGCAAGAAAAATTCATATCTGTAGTTGGTGTGGTCAACCAATTATAAAAGGTGAGATATATAAAGTACAAAAAAGAATAAGTGAAAGTATTTTCTGTATATGGAAGTCACATATAAATTGTGAAGAAGTTTTTGACAAATTGAATATGAGTAGTTTAGATAATGGAAATGGTATTAGCGAATCTGAATTTATGTTTGAAGTCTATATTTTTTTACAACACAATTTAAGTGACGTAGAATTTGAAAAGTTGAAAGAGAAAGACCTAGTTTATAAAGTTTTATCAATTATTAAAAAAAAATGAATAAAATAGGAGAATAAACAAAGATGAAAACACAAAAAAAAACAACATCACACGATATAGATATGTTTAGAAGCATTAAAAAATAGCCAAAATGAGAAAGGGAAAGGGAAAATGAATAAAGGTATATGGATTGACCCTTTGCAAATAAAAACAAGATAGCTACCATTACAAATGACTTAAACTCAGGACATAATACTGATTACTGTATGGATGCTCTAGATTTTTTGAAGATGTTTGATAGAGAGTCTGTAGATGGATTTCTTTACAACCATCTTTAAACTAAAAAACTAAAAAAAACAGGAGGAAGAAAAAAAATGAAAAAATTAGAATTAAGTGTATATCTAGTAAACTTAAAAAAGTACAACGAAAACAAAGAAAA
>JAJOKP010000131.1 GCA_021129775.1 Clostridiales bacterium | reverse complement strand
TGAGTATAACGTTAATAATACTCTCCCTATTAGTCAAGAACTTAAGAATACTATACTTGATAATTATACTAAAGCAATCGACCAGCAACGTCAAGAAAGAATATGGGGCAGACAAGAGAGTGAATGGAAGAGCGAAGAAGCGTTTAATGAAGGTATAAGTGGGAAAAACAAACCTGTTGATGGTATTGTTCTTGGTGCAGTTGCCAGTAGTCCAGAAATACAAAAGTTGTTAGGATTAAAAGAGGAAGAGCTTAATTATAAGAATGTGGACGAATTTACTGCTGACCTTATCAAACGTGGGATACCCCAAGAAACTGTTAAAAAAATTATTGAGGGTGCAACACCAGAAACTGATTATCAGAAAGCTGTGAGAGTTGTAGCTGATATGAAAAAAAAGGGAATAACTCCATCCAGTGAAATACTAGCCCAGGTTAGAGCTCTCGAAGCTACTAATATACAAGCAAGAAATAATGCAATTAACCACCAGAAAGACCTTATCAAAGGTTATACGGACCAGTTAAATGTACTTCTTAAACCGCCTACCAAGACTAAGTCCGTCAGACCTTCTAAAAAAAAGGAACTATCCACTCTTGGCAACAGATCTCTAAGAATTTTTGGTAAAGAACAGCAAAAAAGAGTTACTCCACCGGGTGTTAGGTTCCTTCCAGGCACTGATGCACATACGACTGAGAAATATATTGAAGAGATGCGAGCAGCTGGCTATAAGTCTGATAAGATTGCATGGATAATTGAACAAGGTATTCATAATGGTGCTATAGGCGGACAGTTCCGCAATCCTCACAGCTTTAGAGAGAATGAAGTACTTATGAAACTCGCAGCTGAGTATGACCAACGTACTTCTAAGAATAATGTAGGTAATGTAAGTGGGGGTAGTGGTAGTCAAGATGCCTTAACCAATAGCCAAATAAAAGCTTTACAAAATAAAATTGCAAGAGCTCAGGAAAAGATTAATATGCTTAATCTTCCTACTAAAGAAAAGCTTACTAATAAAGAAACAAGACGTATTCTTGGATTGTTACGTAACAGACCAAGCAATACCAACCAAACTAGTCAAGTCGCTCATAAAATTTATACTGGTAAAAATATTGGAGAGGAGAACATAAGTACTAGTAAAAATACCAGGAATAAGAACATAAATACTAGAGCCCCTGTTATTAAGGCCCAAGAATCTTTACACAGCGACAACAAAACACAAGTTAATAGTAATGTTGACGAGGGTACTGATAATCCAGGTAAAGACTCTACGGGGTCAGAATTGCTTGGTAGTTACAGTCAAGTGCCTTCAGCACCTGTAATACCTCCTGAAGTTCAATCAACAGAATCAGAAGCACGTAGAGGAAACGCACTTATTCCAAGAACCATAAATGCAATTGCTGCTCCTAATAATTTGAATAACCTTACTAATACGCTCAATGATATTAAAAACAGAGGTACACAAGCCTTTACTGC
>JAJOKP010000144.1 GCA_021129775.1 Clostridiales bacterium | reverse complement strand
TAATTAAGCAAAAAAAAAAGGGATTTGAGAAGTTGTGTAGAAAATGATTAACAGAGCAAAATAAAGAATATCATTGTTAGGAGAATATGCATGCAAAATAAGCAGATTTATTTTGTTGAGAGTGACAGGAAATATGCATCGGCAATTGAAAGATATATTGTTAACAATCATGGTCACATAAACGTAACTTTTATTTTTGAGATTGCAGAGCTTGTTCAAATTCTTGAAGAGAATAAATATGGAGTAGAGCTTTTGATAATAAGTGAAAGTATGTATACAAAAGAACTAAAAAATTTTAGCATTCAAAAAATAGCGCTTTTAACAGAAAGTGTATCGAATGAAGAGGACGATTCTTTAGCTATTTACAAGTATCAATCTGGGGAAAGAATTTTAGCTGAAATTACTAGTTTGTTGGAGGATCAGGCAAACAAACTTGCTAGAATGAGCGGAAGAACACAAGTAGTAGGGATATATTCTCCTATAGGAGGAGCAGGAAAAAGCACAATTGCAGCCACTTTAAGCATATTAGCAGCATATAGGGAAAAAAGAGTGCTTTATTTAAACCTAGAAGACGTACCAAGTACTAATAACTATTTTGAAGTTAGTGATGGAGAAAACTTTTCAAGACTGATTTACTATTTAAGAAAGAAAAAAAAGGTAGTTCAGGACAGAATTTTAAAAGTGCAACAGCTTGACTCAAAGTATAGTGTTTATTTTTTTGCTCCAACAGATAATGTTGACGATTTATTAAGCATGAGCACGGATGAGTATAAACTTTTATTAGAGTCAATATGTAAGACTGAGCAGTTTGACTATGTATTTGTAGATTTTTCGTCGGAGTTGAGCTCTAAGAAAAAAGAAATGCTAAATGCATGCGATAAGGTATTATTAATACTGAGTCATGATGAAAACTGTCTGAGTAAAGTTGAAATATTTGAAAAAGAGATAGAACTTTCAGTATTAGCGGGTTCTCTAAAAGAAAGAATTATTGTTGTTTTGAATAAATATTTTAGTGAATACACTATGAAGATTGAGAAGGAAAATATTTTTGGCAAGGAAATTGACTATAAAATTCCTTATGATGAAGCCCTAAAACACAGAAGTGGTAGGGGGTTTGTCTTAGACACTAGCAATTCTATGCAGAAAACAATTTTTGAAATGCTTACAGATCTCTAATGCTCCAAAGACAACACATGTAAAAAATTGATGTGAGAATTTCAGAGAAAAATAGGGGGGGAGAGTATGAGCAACGATAAAATTAGCAGAATCATTAGAGAAATACAAAAACAGATTTATGAGAGAATTGATTTGAAAACTGATTTATCAGACGACATTGTAGAGGAAATGATAGAAGGAATTGTATTTTCGGACCCTAACAGTGAAAACTTAACAATCATAGAAAAAGAGAATATTATCGAAACTGTATTTAACACGATAAGACGCTTAGACGTTTTGCAGCCATTGATAGACGACG
>JAJOKP010000016.1 GCA_021129775.1 Clostridiales bacterium | reverse complement strand
AGTTTTTATTTTTTGGAGATTAGACAGAGCAGGAAGTTTGATTATATGATTAATATATATTTTATACAGCAAAAAGGAGACAAAAATGAACCCGCTAAAAAAATACACATGCATAAAACAACACGACATAACAGACTGCGCAGCGGCGTGTCTAGCTACAATATCAAAACAACATGGACTTAAAATACCCATAACAAAAATAAGAGAAGTAGCAGGAACAGACAAGCAAGGCACGAACGCATTAGGAATAATAAAAGCAGCAGAAAAACTAGGATTTAGTGCAAAAGGAGTAAAAGGAGACAAAGAAGCATTTTTTTCTGAATTTCCACTCCCAGCAATAGCACACACTATAGTAGACGGAGCACTACTACATTACATGGTAATACATAAAATAACAAAAGAAAAAATAATAGTAGCAGACCCAGGAAAAGGGCTAGTAACATATAAGCCAGAAGACTTCTTTAAAATATGGACAGGAGTATTAATACTACTAGTACCAACAGTAACATTTGAAAAAGGAGACCAAACAAAAGGACTATTTAAAAGATTCTTTCACTTACTAAAACCACAAAGAAAACTAATACTAAACATATTCTTCGCATCCCTAGTTCTTACAATACTTGGGATACTAGGATCTTTTTATTTTCAATTTTTACTAGACGACATATTAAGGTACAGTCTAAGAAAAACACTACACATAATATCCGTAGGAGTAATAATACTAAACCTATTTCAACTATTAATAGGTGCATTTAGAACCCACCTACTACTATACCTAAGTCAGAAAATAGACATACCACTAATACTAGGCTATTACAACCACGTACTAGACCTACCACTAAACTTCTTTGGAACAAGAAAAATAGGAGAAATTATATCAAGATTTATGGATGCATCACATATAAGAGAAGCCATATCAGGAGCAACACTAACAATAATGATAGACACACTGATGGCAATAGCAGGAGGAATAATACTATACACACAAAACGCAAAACTCTTTGGAATAGCAGTAATAATGATATTAATATACGCAGTAATAGTATTTGCATTTAATAAACCAATAAAAGAAGTAAACCAAAAACAAATGGAAAGCAATGCACAACTAACATCCTTTCTTGTAGAAAGTCTAAAAGGAATAGAAACAGTAAAAGCATACAACGCAGAGAGAAAATCAAAACTTGAAACAGAAAAGAAATTTGTAATACTACTAAAGGACATACTTAAAATGGGTAAAATAGGGAACTTTCAAGGAACCCTAACAGGCTTAGTAGCATCAGTAGGGGGAATAATAATACTATGGGTAGGAGCAATTAGCGTAATAAACGGAGAAATGACAGTAGGACAACTAATAACCTTTAACGCTCTACTAGTATACTTCATAGAACCCGTAAAAAATCTAATAAACCTACAACCAATGCTACAAACAGCAATAGTAGCTGTAGACTTGCTATTTAATTGTAGACTTGCTATTTAATTACCCCTAAATTATCAGAAAATTTTCAAATTGAAA
>JAJOKP010000098.1 GCA_021129775.1 Clostridiales bacterium | reverse complement strand
TGAAAATAAAATTTTATTCGCTGTCTTTGCCTTTAATCCTTACTGTTTTGAGGTAAATATTTATCTTCCCCTGCATCAGTGCTATACGTCAATTTAATACAGATCCTCACGTCGCTCCAGCTTCGATGACGTGAAAAGAGACGTAAAGCTCAAAGTAGGTGCCTCTCTAAACAGTACCTTTAGTCTGCTATATGCAAAGATTATTTGTTTTATTTCAAAAGAAGTATTTTAAAACAGCGATTTATAAAGCAAGAAGAAAAGGTTAAAATTTTCATTTCCGTTTTATTTCCCGGGAAATAACAGCTTTCCTAAGCGTTACTTTCACATCTTTTAAACTCCCTTAAAACTGCAATTAGAAAGGAAAAACAGAAAAAGTGCTAAGTTCTATATTTATGATAATAAAGTTGAGTGTTCTTCCTCTCTTTCATTTTTCTCCCTTTAAAACAACTTTGTTCATTTAGCAACGTTTGCTAGCTCCTTCATTTCTTTTCACTTGCTCCTTTATAAGACTTTATTATTCTTTTTAGGTAACTTCCAAATAGGGGAAGCCTAATTCTGTTTTTGCTTTTTGTTTTTCCCCTTATTTCCTTTTCCCTACTATGTCACATGAAAATAAAGTCCACTCAAAAACAATAATAAATTTCCTCAAACAAACACCCTTCAACCCACTCTCCCCACCACACCCAAAAAAACTCGAAACATAACTCTAGTTATATTTCCAATCTTCCTTTTTCGCTCTTTTTTAATAAACAGTAAACATAACTATTCGAAGAAAAGATAATAAAGTTGGTTAAATCTCTGCTCTTTAAAAAACAGAATATAACCTTTTTTCTCTTTCTTTTTCACTTCTTTTTCACTTTTTTCACTGCATTTTCAGCTTAAATACGACCCCATTTTTGCTGCAAATCTTTATCAGTTTTTTCTTTTCTCTTCTCTTTTTCCTTTTCTTTTTCGGTCAGCCAGAAGGATGCGATATGAAAATGCTAGAAAAAATAATCTACATTTTGGTGAAGCAATGTTATACTTAATCACTAGTATGAAGGTCTACCTCGCCGTAGGTTCTACAAATTTAAGAAAAGCGATTGACGGGCTTTCTATAATCGTACAAGAGAATTTCAAGTTGGACCCTTTCGCAAATTCACTATTCGTATTTTGCAACAGGAAAAGAGATAAAATAAAGATTCTACAATGGGATAATAATGGATTTTGGCTGCATTATAAGCGGCTAGAGAAAAATGTTTTTAAGTGGCCTAACAGCGAAGAAACAGAAAGTTTAGAAATTACAGGACGTGAATTTAGATGGCTACTAGACGGATTATCTCCTCAGCAAGAGGATGCTCATCAGGCGGTAAAAGAGAGGGCGATAATATAGAAACAGGTGAATATCCCGCTTTTAAAATCGTTCGCGTGTAACCTTTGAAGGCACTTAAATTTCAACATTTCAGAACAAATTAACCCTTGCTTTTTTTTATGAAACATGCTATAATTTAGACATGAAAAACATTGAGGAACTACTTAAAAACAAAGAAAAT
>JAJOKP010000149.1 GCA_021129775.1 Clostridiales bacterium | reverse complement strand
CAGTTAACTCGAAGTTCTTATCATAAGATTTAGTGAGGTCTTCAATCTCTCCTAAGATGTATTAATTTATGTTCTGAAGTCAGGTATTTGTTCGTCTATATATTCGTCAAAATCAATCGCCTTTTCACTACTATATTCTCTACACGTTGTTATCGCAATATTCATCTCAGGAATACAAATCGTTTCAATTCTAGTAGGCTCTAATGGCTCGTGATAAAACATGACGTCGTATCCATAATCAAGTGCATTATCAGCAATTTTCATTAATAAGTTACTCTTTATTTTTTCGTGCATTCCTTCAATATAATAAATAAAGCCCACCACATTGTGACGAGCTCTCCATTTATCTGTTAGAGTAATATTTTTGATTTGGACTTGTTGGTTTATCGGGCATTGTGAGATTTAGAAGATTCCCTTTAATTAATGGTTTCAATATACTGTTCGCTAGATATCTCCTGTCCTTTATGCCAAGAAATTCCTGGATCTTTTTTCTACTTCTAGGTTCTTTGCAAAATTCCAGTATTGACTCTGTTCGCTTATCCTCAATATCCATTTCAGCTTGGGGGGTAGCTTGATGGGTAGCTTGGGAGGGGTCAATGGAATAGAAGATTCACCCTAATATCATCCCGATCATCATACCGATCAAGATTCTCTCTTCTCAAAATTGCGTCTGTCCTATAGTGTGGAAGCGCTGTTTGTATCATTAGTTCGCTACCAAAAATCAAGATGCCTGCAAGGGTAATACCTTGCTTACCTGTGCTCTGGTCCTTCAAATACATTCCTGCACTTTTCAGCAAATCAATGTTGTCCATCGAAACCCACGGATGACCGGGTCTCATGTTTCCAACCGTTTTTCTAACCCTTGTAAACAAATTATCTTCACTCAACACCCTCCTTCAACTGAATAATATTCCCGGGTAAAGCTTCAAACATTTCAGGGTAATGTCCACATCTTGCGCGGATCTGATTGTACTTCGCCTGGGTTCCGTCTTTCTTCAGGTATAACTTCCTTCTGTATATTTCATCTGAAAGCTCTGCCGCATGCATCTTTCTGCCTTCCGCTTCCTTAAGTACAATTTTCATAGCTTCTTGTAAGGTTCTTCTAGGAATCAAGGAGCCTATTATTTTTTCAATTGGACCAGCACTCGGATCATACTTTAGTAGAATATACGCCGGCTCGTTATCTTTTAGTATGACTACCTTACCATTCTTCTCAACGACTTTAAAAACATCATCCAGATCTGTTTTCAATTTTTCATAAGAAATCAAACTCTCTAAACTCACTTCCATAACTTTCACCTCACCTGTAGTATACCACAGCACTTAGTACAAAATCAATGTTTTTGTACGTTTTTGTACGTTTGTTGTTTTGCTCTATTATTTCACAAAATCTGCCCGTAAATCTTCTTTTCTGATATACAAAACTCCAACGCATTTCTCAGTTCATTCTGTTGTCCTATAGAATCTCTAAAACTGTAATAGCTGGATAAATTCAATATTCGGAGATCATGGAGTGCTATTGTGAGTAAGGGAAGTTAGACTCTACTTATTATTCTTCTCAAACCTCCAAGCATCACGGCACATCTCTACTATGCCTCTTTT
>JAJOKP010000158.1 GCA_021129775.1 Clostridiales bacterium | reverse complement strand
TTTATCTAGTATGCATAAAAGCGAACCTTAATTCAGTTGGAGTTTTTACTCTAACTGAATAAGGTTCACTTTTATATTATCTATATTAATTTCCCTCTTTAATTTTGCCTAACATACCTTCCCGGGATTCAATAAGCCTTTTGGATCAAACGCTAGCTTAATATTACGCAGAAGACCCATATAAATACTACCTTGTTGATCCTGTAAGTAAGGCAACTTAGCATAGCCTATACCATGTTCGCCAGAAACATGCCCCTCAAGCTCAGCAGAGCGTTTGTAAAGCAGACTAAAAGCTTGATCAAGCTTTGTCTTATAGACAGCATCTGAATAATCGTCCTTTAACACGTATACATGCAGATTACCATCACCGGCATGTCCAAAGCTTGCAATACGAATGTCGATTTGTTTTTCAACTTCTTTTGTATATTTAACGAATTCCGCGACTTTGTCTCTAGGCACAACAACATCGCATTCATCCATTTCGGTAGTTGATGCCTTAATAGCTTCGAGGAATGCTCCACGAGCCGACCAGATAGATTCTTGACGTTCTTGTGTGTCTGAAATTAAAACATCTAGCGCCCCTGCGTCTAGGCAAATATCTGCCACTTTTTTATAGTCAGCCTCGACTTCATCCGTAGTATTTCCATCGAATGTTAGTAAGAGGTACGCATCCGAAGAATTATCCGGAAATTTCTTGCCCAAAAAGTCCTCGGCGTTCTCAATAACGCGTCTTTCCATATATTCAATGGCTGTCGGAATAGATTTTGATTTTATAATTCCTGGTACCGTTTCAATGGCTAACTCTAAATTAGGAAAAGGAATAAGCAAACTAATAGCAATTTTGGGGAGAGGAAGCAAGCGTAACATTACTTTGCTTATAAACGCAAGGGTCCCTTCGGAACCTACGATAAGGTCCTTTAAACTGTATCCCGAACTATTTTTTACGACTTTACCACCGACATCAATGATTTCTCCATTCATAAGTACTACCTCCATGCCTCGAACGAAGTCACGGGTAACACCGTATTTGACCGCACGCATTCCACCCGCATTTGTAGAAATATTGCCAGCGATAGTAGCAGTTTTTTCACCTGGATCAGGCGGATAAAAAAAAATCGTTATCTTCTACATATTTAGAAATTTCCATTAGCAATACTCCCGGCTCAACTGTTAACGTCAGATTAGCTTCATCAAGCTCAATGAATTTATTCATTTTCACAGTTGATATCATCAATCCACCCTCAAGAGCTACGCCTCCGCCAACTAACCCAGTCCCTTGTCCGCGCGGCGTAACGGGGATATCATTTTCATAACAATATTTTAAAAGCAAAGCAATTTCATTTGTTGTAGTAGCTTCGACTAGAACTTCAGGGTAAAGTTTGATTCCTGAGAGCTCATCGTGGCTGTAATCTTCATGAATTTCAGGCTCGCCGATAAAAATACGATCATTTGGGATAATACTCTTAAAGTAATCTAAATCTTTCTCTATAATTGATTTGAATGTTACTGACATTGAATAACCGTTGCCAAAACTCTATAAAAATCTAATGAAAAACAAAAATTCTAATAGGTTTGTTTGCTTCCCTATTCATCCTATCCCATTTCGCTAATAGCTACTTTGGTTTGA
>JAJOKP010000127.1 GCA_021129775.1 Clostridiales bacterium | reverse complement strand
CATCTCTCGTTCTCGTACCGTTGTACGTTTCTCTCGCTCTTCTTCGGTGCGCCTTGAATTTACATAATTCTATTTCGCCAAAACTGTTTTTAGTTTGAGAGCAGTTCTTACTCGCTATGCTCGCTCGAACGTTTAGTTCTCTTTGTCAAAACTACTTCGTTTTTGCTTCGTCATTTCTTAGCGACTTGATTAGTCTATCATCTTTTGTTTAGGTTGTCAACAGTTTTCTAATTTATTTTTCTAAGTTCTCTTCTGAATTTTTCTATAGCTTTTTTCTCTACTCTAGAAACTGTCATCTGTGATATTTTAAGCTCTTTCGCAATTTGCATTTGTGTTTTACAACCGAAAAATCTTTCATTAATTACATCTTTTTCTATTTTATTTAATTTGCTCATTGTTTTTTCTAAAAAATCGCGGTCTTCTATTAGTTCGAATTTAGCGTCTTTTTCACCTATTAAATCCATAAACAAGACATCTTTATCTTCCCCTGCATTTTCGTATGTCAAATCTAAAGATTTTAGTGTATAAACCTGACTAGCTTCTAGTATTTCAAATATTTCTTCTTCTGTACACTCTAAAAAATCAGCGATATCCTTTGTTAATGGCGTTCTTTGTAGTTGTTGATATAATGATGTTCTGGCAAAATTGATTTTCTTAGACATTTCTTGTATCCTTCTTGGAACTCTTATTGACCACCCTTTATCTCGAAAGTGTTTTTTAATTTCGCCAATTATTGTCGGCGTAGCAAAACTTGAAAACTCAAATCCTCTGCTTGTTTCAAATCTCTCTATGGAATATAGTAGTCCTATTGAAGCTACTTGAAAAATATCTTCATAATCTATTCCTCTTTTCACAAATTTTCTTGATAATATTTCTGCTAAATATATATATCTTTTTGCTAACTCGTTTCTTATTACTATATCTCTATTTTTTTCAAATTCTTTAAATAGTTCTTTTTCTGTCATTGCGTTTAGGGGTTTCATATTTTGTCTTGTTTCAAATGATTTTGCATTGTATTCCATTTCATTCTCCCCCTATTTTTTTCATCATTTTTATTGTTGTTCCTTTCCCAAGTTTAGATGAAATCTCTACTTTGTCCATAAGTGATTTTATAATAAAAACCCCTAACCCTCCTTCTACCAGTTCTCTTTCTTGTGGCTTTCTAATGTTTTCTATCATACAACCTTTACCACTGTCTTTAACTTCTATTATCATACTTTCCTTCTCAATAGTAAATTCAATGTCGTAATTTCCATTTTCTGCTTTTCCGTGCGTCATAGCATTAGTACATGCTTCTGCGACTGCAAGTTTAATATCTTCTATTTCCTCTAAATCAAAGCCTACTCTGTTTGCTATTCCAGAAGTTGTTAACCTTACTACACTTAAATATTCCGGTTTGCTTGGCACTGAAAGTATTATTTGTTGCTTTCTTTTTTTGTTGATCGTTTCTTGCTTTTCTAATTTTTGCATGTTTTGTTTTTTCACTCCTCCTATATAAAAAACTCTTCTATTTTTTCAGTAGGCATTGTATTTTTTAGTGTAGTTGATTTACGTGTATCAGAGATTCTGTTTCTCTTTTTTTACTTTTAGGTCTCTATAAATATCTTATCTATCCCTGTAATCTCTAAC
>JAJOKP010000047.1 GCA_021129775.1 Clostridiales bacterium | reverse complement strand
CGAATAATCTCCATGATCAGGGAGCGCTGATTGGTAACCCTCATCCCGGCGGTCTTCAATAATCTACGTATGTTTTTCAAAGATACAGATTCTTCCATAGTTCTTATCACTAATAATTCCTATTTTTAATTATATTATACACTATTTATAACTTAAAGTCAAACATTTAACTTATAAATATTCATCAACATTTATAATAAGTTCAAGCGGCACTTTAAATTTTTTAACAAGTCTCCACATAATTTTAGTTGATATTTTTTGATTTCCAGATTCTAAATTTATATATGCACTATAACTTAAGCCAATAGATTTAGCCAGTTCAACAACACTTAGTTTAGACAATTCTCTTAGCAATTTTAAGTTATTAGCTTTCTTTTTTATAATATTTAAAGGTAATGATTTTAACTTCCCTAAAGAATAATCTCTTATTATCTCTTTATCAACCTTTATTCTATCTACAACAAGTCCACTATCGGCTAAAATATATTTTTTATCAAAATAAGCCATGTTTTTTCAGTTTCTATTTTTTTAATAGGTGTATTAATAGTACATTTAACTTCTGGGTAATCTTTATTAGAAAGAAAATTAATAAGCCCTTCATCTCTCTCTTTTACAAAGTTTATATCAAAATCGTAAAAAAAGTATTTTTTGTTTGATAATACACTATTAATTCAAAATAAATATTATCATTATCAGCTGCGAAATCAACAACTTCAAAACCTCTATACAAACCATTCTCTAGTGTTTTTTTATTTATTAAATCAATAAAATAAATGCTTTCTTCTAAGATATGTTTATTGTCAACAAGCATATCCACAAAATATTCTCTTGGAACATTTTTATTCAAACTTTCATATAATTTCTCTATATTTACAGATAAGGATAAGTTTAAAATATTATTCTTTTTTTAAGTTGTCTTTAATTTAACATTTCTTTTTATGCCATATAGTTTGCAAAAACTAATATCAAAGTATTTCAAAACTTTAATAGTGTTTTTCCCAGAAAAATTATTAATTTCTTTTTCCACAGAAGACAAAAACACACTATTTAAGCCTAAATCTTTAGAGACATCTGCTAAAGATAATCCTTTCATCTTTCTTATAAGTTTTAAATTATTTGGTAGCACATCTGGGGTTAATATTTCTAAGTTCTTCATATTTTTGCTCCTTTAACACTTCTTTAAAAATAGTTTTAGCATATTTAAAAACACCTTCATCAAAATGCGTTCCAATTAAAGATTTTATAAGTTCAATAGGTTTTTTAATTGGATTAGGTTTATAAATTCTAGGACTAGTCATAGAATCAAACGCATCTGCAATTGAAAGTATTTTACTATCAAGAAGAATTTCACTTCCAATTTTCCCATCTGGATAACCTGTCCCATCTACTCTTTCATGGTGTTCTCTTACTATTCTAGCACGCAAAATATTTTTTTTAGTATTTTTCATAGTATATAATAATATTTGTTCTGAATAAATAGGATGTTTTTTAATTATATTTCTTTCTTGTGTAGTTAATTTTCCTCTCTTAAACAAAACATTAGAAGGAATCTGTTTTTGTGTCGATAGATAAATTATCAATAGTTTTTGTGGGGTTAATAATTAAGTCACCGTTCAAGTAATCTACTACTTCCTTAAGCGATTCCAGACCAAT
>JAJOKP010000155.1 GCA_021129775.1 Clostridiales bacterium | reverse complement strand
TAACTTATTCGCTAAACTCCTTCTTCCAATCGGCTGAAACATGGCTATGGTTCTAAGAATGTCATATCTTCTTTCTAATAACTTAAATATTTCCGGGACTATTTTTTTTTGAACATTAATTAACTCTTCCATTAGCATATCCTCCTGGGCAAACAGTGTCCCCGTGAATATATTTGCGTCCCACTGACTTTAAAAAAATATTTCTCACTGTCAGTATACATTATTTTTTTTGCATGTGCAACCATTTTTTAGAGACTGTTTTTACGGATGTTGTTGTGCGTAAAAATATCCAATATCTAGCTAAAATATTTTCAAAATAATCATCGCAAAATATCCAAAAAAATGTTATAATTCCAGTAATGTATGGTGCTATATCGTTTTTTATAAGGAAAACTCATAAAAAATATATATCACTGATAACGAGGAAAAAGGAGGATTAGTAGGATGAAAAAAGCATTAGTTTTGGTATTAGTGGGGATAATTCTTTTTACAAGCATTTCATTCGCAGGGAATCAGTACGAACAAGAGGCAGAACGACTTAAGGAAATTGGTGTGTTTAAAGGTACGGGAAATGGGTTTGAGTTAGAGCGTGCACCTACACGTTTAGAAGGTGCAATAATGTTTGTGAGACTTTTAGGGGGTGGAGCTGAAGCCAAAGAGAAGAATTACTCGCATCCTTTTGAGGACGTCCCGGCTTGGGGATCGTATTATGTTGGTTATTTATACCATAATGGATTGACTAAAGGAATTTCATCAACTGAATTCGGTTCTAGTGGAATAATGGTCGCCAAATCATATCTGACTTTTATGTTAAGAGCATTAAATTATGATGATTCGGCAGGCGATTTCAGCTGGTCACAAGCTGTTGAAAAAGCCCGTGAAATCGGTCTTGTAACAGAGCATTTGTTTAGTGAGCTAAAGGCAGATGAACTCTTAAGAGATCATGTTGCAGTCATATCGTTTAATGCTCTAAAACAAAATAAAAAAGGTACTACTATTTCCTTAGCAAGAAAACTTGTTGAAGATGGTGCCTTTACAGAAGCTGCTGCTATATCCATGGGAGTGATTGCGGAGCAAAAAAAGAAAGAACTCAGCACAGAAGAGCTTGTTGAAAAAGTAAAAAACGCCACAGTGTCAATAACTACATCACATGCGTCTGGTAGTGGTTTTATTATTGAACCCGACGGAAAAATCATCACAAATTATCATGTAATTGAAAGAAGTGACTGGATTGAAGTTACATTGTACGATGGAAGAGTTTTTAACGTTGATAATATCTATTACTATGACAAAGCAAGAGATATAGCGATGCTAAGCATAAATGCGAATAATCTGCCGACAGTAAAACTAGGTAATTCTGATAAAATACGCGCGGGTCAAGATGTTGTTGTAATTGGAGATCCTTTGGGTTTGAGCATGTCAGTATCACGAGGAATTGTAAGTCATACAAAAAGATGGTTTGCTGGACAGCGCAGTATTCAAATAGATGCTGCAGTTTCTCCTGGTAATAGTGGGGAGACCAGTATTTAACAAAAAGTCTGAGGTGATTGGAGTTGTATATGCGATATCGGGAGAGGGCGAAACACTTGGTTTAGTTATACCTATAAATGATGTGAAACCACATTTGGATACTAATTTGAATATAGAAGTAGCAAAACAGTGGGATAACTTTGTGC
>JAJOKP010000007.1 GCA_021129775.1 Clostridiales bacterium | reverse complement strand
TATGAATGTTGCTATATATTCTGAAAAATACAGTAAACTTCTTTATAAAAAGTTTACTGGAATGATATATAGTGATACGAAAAAAGAGAAGATAATTGAACAGATTAAAGAAGGAGTATTTAATTTTAAGGTAGTGTCTAAAGAGACTGGGTTCGTTAAAGAGCTTGCAAAAGCATTGTACGATGTAAAAGGGATAAAAATAAATCTTTTTGGTTTAACAGACTCTCAAATAAGAACGATTAAGAGTATTTTAGCATATACGCCTGAAGTGCTTACACTTGTATCGTTTAAGCAATATTGAAAATGAGAGTGCAATAAACGTGAGAATAGAGTTATTGTGTTTTTAATATTCACTAATAAGCAGCAAGAAGGTGGGAAAATGGATAAAACCTTACTTGAAACACCGTGCGTAGTTGTAGATTTAGATAAGATGGAAAAGAATATTAAAGAAATGGCAGACTTAGCTAAGAAGCATAAAGTTGAGTTGTGGCCTATGATTAAAACTCATAAAAGTGAGTATATTGTAAAGGAGCAGCTGAAGAACGGAGCTAGAGGGATTTTAGTTGCTAAGCTAAGTGAAGCAGAAGTGCTCATTAATTCGGGGGTTCAGCGTGTAATATTGGCATATCCCTTAATTGGCGACAGTAAAATTGAAAGGCTAATTGAATTATCAAAAAGCGTTGAAGTAATTTGTAGTATTGATTCAGTTGAATCAGCAAAATTATTAAACACAGCGGCTATTCTTAACAACACTATTTTTAACTATGTAATTATCATAGATAGTGGGCTGAAACGTTTAGGTGTTTTGCCGGAAAACACTGAATCTCTCTATAAGAACATTAAGAATTTTAAAGGGATTAAGCTTATAGGTGTTGCCACGCATGGGGGACATGTTTACGGAGCATTAAATGAGCAGGACGTAATAACTGCAAGTGAACAAGAAAAATTGGCAATATTAAGTGCATCGAAATTACTAAGAGAAAGAACAGATTTAAGTATTGTTGCATTAGGATCGACACCTACAGTTGAGACTCTGCCAGATTTTGATGGCGTGAAGCAAATACGCCCTGGGAACTACGTTTTTTACGATGCAATTCAAGTAGCTTTAGGTATTGTACCTAAAGAAAGGTGTGCTTTGACAGTTCTAGCAACTATTATAAGCATTCCACAAAAAGGTAGAGCAATAATAGATGCAGGAAGTAAAATATTATGCCTAGATGCAGGTGCGCATGGGAATACAAGTATCAAAGGATATGGAATTGTGCAAAATTATAGCGGAGTGCTAGTAGAGAGTTTATCAGAGGAACTAGGTAAATTAAAGTATGATTCAGATAAGTATTCATTTGAAATAGGACAAAATGTTGAAATAATTCCAAATCACGCTTGTACTGTAACAAATATGGTAGATAAAATATATGGTTTCAGAGAAGAGGAAGTTGAAGTTATAATTGATGTTACTGCTAGAGGTCTGTCGCAGTAGTTTCTTAAGAATCAAGATCCCTCGAAAATGATTTGATTTCTAGAAAAAACCAGAGCTATAATTACTGCTCTCTACGATAAGTATTCACCTCCTGACACACTATTATTAGCTGCATGTGGCATTACTGCTACGATTGCAGCTAATTTTTTATCTATCTATTATGTTTTAGAGTCAAGACTCCCACTTCTTCAAGTGGGAATTTCCAAGGGGGTAGAATCCCCGTTCCCCGATGTTCTGCATAGCTGGACGAGTTCACTTGGTTATATAAAGTTTAGGAGTACACGAGCTGCA
>JAJOKP010000134.1 GCA_021129775.1 Clostridiales bacterium | reverse complement strand
AGAAACATGCCTTAGTAGGGCTTATTGTGGGGACTATCACAATGACAATAGCAGGTGCATTAGCTAATATATATATATTGATTCCATTTTACGCCAACATCTTTCCAATAGAAGCTATTATTAACATGGGAACAGTAATAAATGAAAATATAACAGATGTGAATTCTTTAGTTTTATACGGAATTACGCCGTTTAATATTTTCAAGGGAATCATTATTTCACTAGTAACAATGCTAATTTACAAAAAAATATCCCCGATATTAAAAAGTAAAAGAATAACTTGAGGCTAATGGATTATTATTCAATATCTTTATAGTATAAAAGTGAAAACTGAGAAAATTAGGCCAGCTAGAGGCATATAGCTGGTTTTTTATTAATAGGAATGTGTTTGTTTGAAATCTACTTAAAAGTGGTATATACTTAATTAGAGACTTTAGGTATGTGATACTATATATAAAGTGTAAAATTTATTTTAGGAGATGAAATAATGAAGCAGGCGAAGAGCGTTAGAAATATGATAATACTAATTATTGTTGTTGTAGTTGTTTTTGTATCGATATTGCAAGTGGGAGTTTCTTTTTTTAACAGGAACAATCATATCAATACTGAGGTAAATGAGAGTTTGAGAATCTTAGCTCAAAAAGAGAGTTCTTACATGTACAATGCATTTTCTAGATGGGGAGGGGTTAGTGAATTATTTGCAACTACTATTGGGGCACTACCTGGTTTTGATACAGATATTATTCTTAGCATACTAGAAAAGCATATGATCGAAGATAAATTAATTGTAGGAGGAGGTTTTTGGTTAGAGCCATTTCAATATAGCGCTACAGAAAAATATCATGGTCCATTTATGTTTAGAGATGGCGATGAAATTGCAGTAACGTGGGAGTACAGCTCAGCAGAAGGAAATTATTTTCAGTACGATTGGTATCAAGATGGATTTAGATTAGACAAGCCAGTAATATGGAGTGAGCCTTATGCAGATTCTATTACCGGAGTACCTATGATAACTGCAACAACTGCAATTAAAAAGAACGGTAAAAAAGTTGGAGTAACAACATTGGATATTGGGCTAGATGAATTACAAAACTATCTATATAATATCAAGGTAGGGGAAGAAGGGTTTGTATTTATTGTGACAGATGCTGGTTACTACATAGCGCATAAAGATGACTCTAAAAACTTAGTTAAAAAGATTACCGAAGAAGAAGATGAGGCTCTTAGAACATTAGGGAATAGCATATTAGAACAAAATAACGAAGAAATTATAGAAATAAAAATTGACGGGGTTAATTATTTTAGTTCATTCGCACCAATTGGAGATACAGGGCTGAATTTTGTTTTATTCTTACCAGTTTCAGAAGCTGTAGTAGCAGTGAACAGAACATTTATCATTAATATACTAATGTCTTTATTTACTGGTGTAATATTAGTAATAGTTTTGTCTTATTTAGTTGGTAAAATAGTAATCAAGCCGCTAAAGATAATTGCGAATAAAGCTACAGACATAGGAGAAGGCGACTTAATAAACCAAGGTAAATTGACTAACCTTAGTGAAGAGTCAAACGAAATTGGAATTTTGGCGAAATCGTTTATTAAGATGACAGAGAGTATGAAAAAGTTGATTTCTGGGATTGTAGACAGTAGCGATAGTGCTGCATCATCAATTGAAGTAGTAGATAACATCGCATCTGATGTAACAGAGTCATTTAATCAAATTTCTGCTACGATAAATGACGTTGCTGAAGGGATCAGTGAACAAGCGAGTAGCACCCAAGAAGGACATGCAAAAATAAATGAAATATCAAGTAAATTAAGTAAAATTACAAAAAATACTAAACACTGCAACTTGATTACACAGGATGCTTTAGAATTGATTG
>JAJOKP010000090.1 GCA_021129775.1 Clostridiales bacterium | reverse complement strand
GCTCCCAAAATAAATGTTATTGATTTAGCCGCTATTAACGCTGATTTAGGAACAGTAACAGCTGGAACGGTGAGGGGGTTATTGATTGAAACAGATTCAGCACCAACCACTGGAATTAAAATGGATAATACTTCTTTAAGAGGATATGACGGAGCAGGAGTTAAAACTTTTGAGCTGATTAGAGCAACTGGAATAATTACTTCGGTGGGGATGGAAGCACAAGCAATTAAAAACATTGAAAACTTTACTACTGGGGAGGACATTACGGACGGAGATATAGTTTGTCTTAAACCTAATTACACAGATTACTTACCCTCAGATGATGCTTATACTGACCAACGATTTCCTGATAATAATTATGGTTCGGCTGCTATGTTAAGACTGCACGCTGGAACAAATTTTAAATACTCTTTTATTAAATTTGATATGACACGTATTGCTTTGCCTAATATAATCTTAAAAGCTGAATTAAGGATGATGAGATTTGAAACTGTAGGTGGAGTTAGAAACATAGATATTAAAAGAGTTGGCCATCAGTGGGCTGAAGGAACTATTACTTGGAATAACCAACCTCATGTTTTTAGCGACATAGGAACAACTTATGGAATGGAAACATTTAAGCCCGTATCGGTTGCATCTACTTGGGTGGTTTGGGATATTACTCAATTGGTCAGACACTGGAAAGATGGAACTATTATGAATTTTGGGATACGGATTAGCAGTAATGTTGCGGACTTAACGAGTTTTGATAGCAAAGAATCAACTTTCACAGATGAAAGACCCGTATTGAGAATTTATAGCGTTCAGGAATCAGATGGAAAAGTTTACAAAGCGAATTGTGCGGATTACCTTTTGTCTCGTTCAATTGTTGGGGTAGCTCAAGAATCAAAGTTGTCTGGAAACATGATAAAAATTCAAACCGTTGGGCAAATAACTAATATGGGAGGAGCATTAGCTGGAGGAATTGTATATTTAAGTAATTCTCCAGGTCTTTGGACTTCTCTTACTACCAATTTAAATAGAATAATTAAATTAGGAAAAATTACTTCTGCTGGAAAAGCAATTTTGAATGTTCAACAAGAGGATATTTTAATAGAAAAACTTTATCAACATTTATCTGCAACATCTACGACAAGAAGATTTTATGTTCCGTCAGACGCAAGATATGCTGTAGTTCACATAGAAGGGGGGACTGGTTTTCTTAAAAAAGTATTTCATATTTCAAGGGACGCAGATGGATTGACTAATTGGACATTTGCAGAACCTGGTGGTGCACCTCAAAGGGTTTCCTTTAATTGGGATGTGGCAAATAATTTTTTAGAGATAACAGCCAATAGGTCTGAGGCTTATATTAGAAATATCTATTTTTATACATAAATAAAAGTTGAGAAATTATAAATAAATATAAAGAGATAAAAATAATATGGCACTAACACCAAGACAAAAACAAATAATAGCAAAGGCTCAAAGAATGAAAGCAGCAGGAAAGTTGCCAACAGTAACTCCTAAAAGACAACAAGAAATTATTGATATGGCTATGGGAAAAAAAGCAGCACCAACTCCACCACCAGCAAAAAAGACAGCACAACAAATAATGGCAGAAGCGCAAAAAGCCATAGAAGCAGGAAGAAAGCATATAGCTATGGGACAAGCAGAAATTGCCAGGAGGGCAGGAAAAGTAGCACCAAAACCAGTTGAGCCACAAGAAGGAGATGTAAGAATAAATCCAGCAACAAAGCAAAGAGAAATACTTACTCCCGAAGGTATATGGGAAGCAGTCACTCTAGAAGAAGAAAAAGCAAGATTGGGAAAACCACTTCCTGGGGTTTCTCCATTGCCAGAGGTAGACTTAGAAATTGAACCAGAAATAAATGTTCCAACAGTTACTCCAGATATAGACCCAGAAGTTAAACCAGATATAGACCCAAAACAAGAAGCAATTGATTTAGTTCAACAACAGTTAGAAGAATTTGA
>JAJOKP010000017.1 GCA_021129775.1 Clostridiales bacterium | reverse complement strand
AATATATGGATACGTTTTATCATCTCTAAGTAAAATATTATATTTTGGGTCATGCTTCTTTATAAGATTGCATTCCAAAATAAGTGCCTCAATCTCGGTATCTGTTACAATGTATTCAAAACGAAATATGTGACTAATCATTGCATTAACCTTAGGTGTTCTATTACCACTCGCATGAAAATACTGTCTCACTCTGTTTTTTAGAGACATTGCTTTGCCTACGTATATCACTTTATTGGCACTATTAAACATAAGATATACGCCAGGTTTGCTAGGCAAAGAATCTAGTTTACAAACTTAATTGCCCTATAATGCCTAGATTACAGGGTAATTATTTTTTCTGCCTTTTCTGAGATATATTAATAATCGCAATAACGAGCATTGCAAAAATTATAATTAATGATAGCATCTCATATGTAGACATATGCCTCACCCCCTTTCAAAGGGAGTTCAGCCATTACCCTGCTAAGCAACTTGCCAAGATTAAAACAAGCTAATCAAATACGTGTTCTTACTAAAATACTTTCTTAAGATATTGCCCTGTATACGATTTCTTTACTTTAGCTACTTCCTCTGGTGTTCCTATAGCAACTATTTCGCCACCATCTATTCCTCCATCAGGTCCTAGATCAATAACGTAATCTGCTGTTTTAATTACATCTATATTGTGTTCTATTACTATTACAGTATTTCCTGTATCAACTAGCTTTTGCAATACTTCAATTAAACGATCAACATCTGCAAAATGCAACCCTGTTGTTGGCTCATCAAGTATATATACAGTTTTACCTGTACTTCTTTTGCTTAATTCAGAAGACAGCTTTATTCTTTGCGCTTCTCCGCCTGAAAGTTGTGTTGATGGTTGCCCTAATTTAATATAACCTAGACCTACATCTAACATTGTATCTAATTTTCTTTTTATTTTAGGTATGTTTTCAAAAAACTCTGCTGCTTCATCAACATTCATTTCTAATACTTCTGATATGTTTTTCCCTTTATACTTTACATCTAATGTTTCTCTATTATATCTTTTGCCTTTACAAATTTCACATGGCACGTAAATGTCGGGCAGAAAATGCATTTCTATCTTAATCATACCATCACCGCGGCATGCTTCGCAACGTCCAGCTTTTACATTGAAACTAAATCTACCCTTTAAATATCCTCGCATTTTTGCCATTTGCGTTTCTGCAAATACATCTCTCACAAAATCGAATAAACCTGTGTAAGTAGCAGGGTTTGATCTTGGTGTTCTTCCTATAGGAGATTGATTAATATCTATAACTTTATCGAAATACTCTATGCCTTCAATTGCTTTATGCTTACCCGGTTTACTCTTTGCTCTATTCATGACTTGTGCTATTTTCTTATATAGAATTTCATTAACTAATGTGCTTTTTCCTGAGCCTGAAACTCCTGTTATACAAGTAAAAATATTTAGTGGGATTTCAACGTCAATATCTTTAAGATTATTTTCTGTTGCTCCTTTTATTTTAATCCATTTGCCATTTGGTTTTCTTCTATCGCTTGGAATTTCAATTTTCTTGACTCCGCTTAGATATTGACCAGTAATAGACTCTTTACATGCTATAATGTCCTCAAATGTCCCCTCAGCAACTATTTCTCCACCATGAATTCCTGCTGCTGGTCCAATATCAATAATATGATCAGCTTCATGCATGGTTTCTTCATCGTGTTCTATCACTATAACTGTGTTTCCAATATCAGTTAGATTTCTTAATGTTTTGAGTAACCGTGCATTATCTTTTTGATGAAGTCCTATACTTGGTTCATCTAATATATATAGCACTCCTACTAAGCTAGAGCCTATTTGAGTAGCAAGTCGAATTCTCTGTGATTCTCCACCTGAAAGAGTTCCTGCGCTTCTTGACAAGGTTAAGTAATTCAATCCTACATCCGACAAGAAAGAGAGCCTATTATTTATCTCTTTCAAAATTAGCTCTGCTATCATCATTCTTCTCTCATCTAAAACCAATTCTTCAAAGAAAACTTTAGCTACTTTTATTGGCATTTCCG
>JAJOKP010000040.1 GCA_021129775.1 Clostridiales bacterium | reverse complement strand
AATGCTTCTCCTTGCTTTTTTAGAATATCTGTAATAGTCGTACCTTTAAGTATCCCATTAGATACAACACTTACCCCTTCTTCATGGTCGCAAATTTCCCAGCTTTCGCCGATTGGCGTTTTATTGTTTTTTCGAGACAAGAGGACAGGGACTCGTCTCGACACTTTGCACTTCTGAATCGAGACAAGTCCCTGTCCCCTTGTCTCGACCCTTGTCTCGGAAGGCATCTTTTTTCCCTCTATCAGATTCTGCCCTCCCCAAACTCTCTCTTTGAATACTTTTTCAAACTTTAATGGATATAGCATGTTTTTAGCTCCTCTTACTAGAAATTGCAAATATAAACGTTAACCCGAGCACCGTTGACTTATTCGCCCAAAACAGAGACCCATTCGACTCCACTACGCCCGCTCAGGGTGACAAGAAAGGGATTCCCCTCGCCCTTGTCATCCTGAGCGTAGTCGAAGGATCTCAGCTCTTTGATAACAACAATCTACTATTTATTTTTAATCCACATCATTTGATATGGCTTTAATGTAGTGCATATTTTATTACTGTTCACCTTTACTTCTTCACCACTAATTATATCATTAAATGTACTAAACCTAACATTATTTTTTACTAAATCAATTATTATTTCCTGCTCAGTTCTTGACACATTTACTAAGCAAATTATACTTTCATCGCCGTCAATACTTGTGCGAACAAATGAGAATACATTTGCGTTTACATGCAATACGTCTTGACTTGCATTTGGATGAAATGCTTTTTGCTTAATTCTTTTTTTGATTAGATCATTATACCTAGATAGAACCTTGGATCTTAAAGAGTTATTGTCAGCAAGTTCTTCGGCAAGCTTACAAGCGTTTAATTTTTCTCTATTTATACTTCTGTTTCTGCCCGTTTCTTTTACGCCTTGAAGGTAATTTCTTGACCCCAGCAAACTATGAACGTATATCCCTGGTACCCCAGCAAAAGCCAGTAAAATACTTTGTGCTGCAATGAATCTGTCAATATTCATTTCCAAGTTGTCGTCTTTTTCAAATAGAGCGTCAAAATAGTTAATGTTCAATTCATATGGACTTTTCGAGCCATCACCATTATTTTTATAAGAGACAAATCCACCATTTTCTTTGACTTTCTCAGCCATTTTTTCGATTTCTGCATCATTTAAATATCCTTTTGCAGGTACAACTCCTATTCCGTCATGAGATGCTAAGAAATTGAAGAAACATGCATTATCTGAAACTGGCTTAATTGTTTGCGCCCACTTCATTAAGTGCTTTGCACTTCCTGTTTGAAACGCATTAAGCGTTAGCGGTGGCATAGTAAACTGATATACCATCTGTGCTTCATTTTGTCCGTTTCCAAAATAGCTTATATTGTCTATATGCGGAACATTCGTTTCTGTAATTAGTATTGTTTCTGGTGAAACAACTTCAAAAATCTCTCTCATCAATTGAATAATTTTATGCACTTCATCTAAATGTATGCAAGTTGTACCAAGTCTTTTCCACATGTATCCTATTGCATCTAGGCGTAACAAACTTGCCCCTTTGCTAACATAAAAAAGAAGTAAATTGATTATTTCTAGTAGCACTTTTTCATTAGCATAATTAAGGTCTACTTGGTCTTCACTAAATGTTGTCCATATGTGCTTTTCACCTTTTGCTGCGCTAAACTTTGTTAGCAAAGGCAATGCTCTTGGTCTTGTAACTTTTGAATAATCCGCGTTTTCGTCAGCCTCAACAAAGAAATTGTCAAACTTGGAATTTCCTGCTAAATATTCCTTAAGCCACTCACTCTTCGCTGATATATGATTAATAACAGCATCAAACATCAATTCATAGTCTTTAGAAAGTTTTTCAACATCTGACCATTCTCCAAGCTCAGGATTTACTTTGTAATAGTCTATTACAGAAAAACCATCATCGGATGAGTATGGGTAAAACGGTAGAATATGAAGCGATGAGATTGTCTCTTTTAAATACTCATTAGAAAAATTATGCAAAGATTTCAAGTGGCTTTTGCCCTCGTCTTGAATTTGATCTCCATAAGTA
>JAJOKP010000087.1 GCA_021129775.1 Clostridiales bacterium | reverse complement strand
GTACTAAAATCTCATTACAAGATAGTATTGATAAGTTAAGAAATGATGAAAAAAAAGTTATAAAAAACATATTTTTTAACGAATCAACTCAAAACGAATTAGCAAAAGAAATGAACACAACTCAATCTCAAATTAGTAGATTAAAAGAGAAAGGGTTGAAAAGAATAAGATATGATTTAGGAGGGGATTTTTATGAAAGCTGATGCAAAGATTTTATTAATGGTCTTTCTAGTTTTAGTAGCCATGATTGCAGTTCTGATTATTGACATTGAAAATAAAAGCCTTATTGATGAAAGAAAGGACGAGTTGTTGTATTTACAAACTCTAGAAATACGTCAGCTTAAAGCTAGATTTCAAGATTTCAAGGAAAACCAATATAAGATTATGAGTAAGCAAGAACAAATAATTGATACACAAGTTAGAATATTAGAGATGTTAGAAAACATGTTCTCTTTAGATATGGAGGTTACGGGTTATGCACCTCTAGACCCTAGTGCAGTCGAAGGCATGTGCTTCTCGGGTGATCCTAGTATAACCGCTAGTGGTCATCCATCTATCCCAAATTGGAGTATCGCAGCTGGGCACAGATACCCCTTCGGTACTTTGATGTGGATAGAAGGGATTGGACTTCGACAAGTTCATGACCGCGGAGGGATGATATCGGACAACCATATTGACGTTATGACGAAAACAAGGCAACAGTCCTTCGCAATCGGGCGAGGGACTAGGAGAGTAGTTGTTATTAGGGAGGGGGAATAACATGGACGTTTTGTCTAACACTACAAAAAAAGCAAGAAAAGTTCATATCTGTGATTGGTGTAATCAGCCAATTATAAAAGGCGAAGCGTATGAAGTACAGAGAAGCATAAGTGAAGGTGTTTTCTGTACATGGAAGTCACATATAAATTGTGAAGAAGTTTTTGACAAATTGAATATGAGTAGTTTAGATAATGGAAATGGTATTAGCGAATCTGAATTTATGTTTGAAGTCTATATTTTTTTACAACACAATTTAAGTGACGTAGAATTTGAAAAGTTGAAAGAGAAAGACCTAGTTTATAAGGTTTTATCAATTATTAAAGAAAAAAAATGAATAAAATAGGAGAATAAACAAAGATGAAACCACAAAAAAACAACATCGCACGATATAGATATGTTTAGAAGTGTTTAAAAAAAACAGCCAAAATAAGGAAGGAAAAGGAAAATGAAAATAGAAAGAATATGGGCAATGCCTAATAAGAATACATTTATCGTTAAACCCATTAAAGAGTTACTGTTAGAAGAAGTAAATAAAGGTATATGGATTGACCCTTTTGCAAATAAAAAATAAGATAGCTACTATTACAAATGATTTAAATCCAGAATACAACACTGATTGCTGTATGGATGCTCTAGATTTTTTAAAGATGTTTGATAGTGAGTCTATAGATGGGGTTCTTTACGACCATCTTTAAACTAAAAAAAACTAAAAAAAACAGGAGGAAGAAAAAAATGGGAAAAACTACAAAAATTAAACAAGTCGGCATCGGCGAAGGTGCTGGCGAATATGTAGAGGTTTTGCAAAAAAGAAAGATAGAAAAACGAGTAGAAGAATTAGAAGATCGAGAAGACTATGACAGTCTTCTTAGGTCTGCATGGTTGAAGCATAATTATAGCGACTGTGATGGCGTTATTGCCATCGACCTAATATCTGGCGAATTCTTCACCTATGCCAGATATTCATATATTGCTAACCACGAAATAGATAATAACTATATAGATGTAGTTGTTATCTATAAGGATTTTAAATATAATATACAAAACCTCCTTGAGGAGGGGATTGATTGCAACTTCTATATCGACCTTGAAGAGCGATATAGTGAGGAAGAAGAGTATAAAACTAAAATAAAAAAAAACATAAAAAAAGATAAAAAAACATAAAAAAGGGGTTGACAAGCACTCTACAATAGTATATACTATATATAAGCAGTTGCAGCATATGTAGCCGTTATAAAAAAATATTAGGAGGAAGAAAAAAAATGAAAAAAATAGAATTAAGTGTATATCTAGTAAACTTAAAAAAGTACAACGAAAACAAAGAAAA
>JAJOKP010000034.1 GCA_021129775.1 Clostridiales bacterium | reverse complement strand
AGTAGATCATTCTATAGAACTAATAACTATTGATAGCCAAGCGACGAAACACATAACTACTATCACAAATGCAGTTAATTGGGTTGGATGGGAGCAGAAAATTGTGAATTTTGCAGACGAAACCATATATCCAGTGAGAATAGTTGGCATGTCAGTGAGTAGTAAAAAAAGGCAAGATGCAATTCATAACGTATTACTATTTGATAGAATGGAGTTGCAGTATTGAGATTCTGTTGTATTGGAGACATTTATATGAAAAAAATATTTTTAGGGAAAAAAACTCTTTTAAACAATAAAAAAGGAGCAGCTCTTATTACAGTCATTATGGTTTTAGCCGCTTTAGCTGTACTGGCTACTGCTATTGTTAGCATGGCATATGTTGAAGCAAGGCAAGCGAAAAATCAGCACGACTTAACTAAGGCTAGCTTTATTGCTAAATCTGGAGCAGAGATTGCAGCATTAGAGATAATAAATAATTTCAGCTACTACTTAGAAAACACACCGCCACCTGAAAGTAATATAACTCTAGCTGATGGATCGTTTGACATTGAGTTATCAGTAATTAGACATCCTGTCGTTAGCTTTGATACAATTGTCATAAAATCAACTGGATTTTACTTAGAAAGTAGCCAAACGATATACTTAGAATTAACACATAACTCTGGAGGAGTACTAATAAAAACATGGTATAGAGCAGATCCTTTTCCATAGAGAATTATAATGCACGCCAGATTTAGGAGTGATGCTAAATGAATAATAAAGGTATGACATTGATTGAAATTATTATTGCAATAGGGCTAATAGGTGTACTAGCAGCTGGTTCTGTAGCGATTTTTACAGCTACATATACTTCTGTTTTAACATCAGGGCAAAGAGAACAAGAAATACAAAATGCAAGAATACATATAGAAAGAGCAATAGTTAGTGATGCATATGTTAGCACACAAATAACTCGCAGTCCTGCCAGTATTAATATTTTTGGACGAACAGTTACAGGGACTTTGATAATTTCTAATACCGAAACCACTAATGAACATATTAGTTTTTTTAAGCCAAACTGATTATACTACTATGTATAATCTTGGAGGGAAAATATGTTGAAAAAAATTTCAAACAATCAAGGTGTAACATTGATAGAATTGATATTAGTCGTAGCTTTAATGAGCTTAATATTTGCCGCTGTTTTTTCTGTTTACTTAGCAGGTCAAAGAACTTTTATCATGACGAGCAACCAAGCATCTGTACAACAAGAAATTAGGAAAGTATCAAGTTTGATAGTTGAGGAGCTAGAGTTTGCACACAGCTGGGAAATTTCAGGAACTATCCCAACGTCATTTGACAGCAATTATAGCTATATATATGTAGAAAATCAAGTTTTACATATTAGACTAAGAGGAGAGTTATCTACTTTTAGTGACGTAGAATATGAGCTTAGTTTTTTAAAAGCGCATGAACATGTGTTAAGAATTAGACTTGATGGAACAAAAGACAGCAATGAGTTTAGATTTGAAACAGAAATAAGAAAGCTTAACGAAGGAATTTTTAATGATATTGGAGGCATTGGAGATAAAATATCCATTCGATTTTATACAAACAACCTTTAACTATAACAATTAGTATTAGTTTGAATATACATAAAAACTATCACAAGCAAAGAAGGTGGAAGAATGATTAAAAAAACAATTTTATCAACTATTTGCATTTTATCTATTTTACTCATGGGGACTCTTACATACTCATTTGCAAACCCACTTGACATTGAGCAAGGGAATACAAATGGAGAATCAGCTGGGACAGCTTTAGGTACTGTTTACGGGAATACATTTTTTTCAAACAATAAAGAAAATGATTGGACTGATGCAGCCCTAAGCAACGCCACTATAATTTCGTTATTCGATTTAGAAAGAGATACAACACATTACCGCAATGCTTTTATATCTTCTTTTAACAGCGCGTTCGAAATTGCTTTTAAAACAGCCTTTAGAGATTCTAGCTTATCAGCTGCTTTGCAGGCTCAAGAGGAAGATGTTGTTTTAACGGGGCTAGATGATGGAGCAACTATTGGAAATATGTTTGGGCTGGCAAGTGGAAGAAGTGATTTTCTTAGTAATAAGACCAACGATTGGAATCAATCCATTTTAACAGAGAGTCAAATAGTTAATTATTTCAACCTTTCACTCGAAACGGAAGAATACCGACAGAG
>JAJOKP010000042.1:1471-2346 GCA_021129775.1 Clostridiales bacterium | reverse complement strand
AATGAGTTTTTTTAAGAGAGTTATTGAACTAACTGTAGCTAGTAGCGATCAAGAGCATATACCAATATTGATTGACAATAATGTATTAATACCTGATAGAACAGCTTATTTACTAGGAGAAGGAGAAAATCCATTAATGCACATATTAAAATCTGCAATGAAGCTAGAGATGATGGGCGCAGACTTAATTGTAATGCCATGCAATACAGCGCACTACTTTTATGACGATATTACTAAATTCGTAAAAACTCCTTTTATAAATATGATTGATGGAGTAGCAAGACACATAAAACAGAATTGCAATGCTACGAAAGTTGGGTTGCTAGCGACTGGTGGAACATATTCGTCTGAGATATATTCAAATACATTTAAGAAATATGACATTAGTATTGTCACTCCATGCGGAGAAGTTATGAAGGAGTTAATGAGTATAATAAGTGAGATCAAAAAAGGTAACAAAGCAGAATGTTGCAAGGACCTTAAAAAAATAGTATTAGATTTGAAAGAACAAGGAGTGGAGATTGTTATTTTAGGTTGCACCGAGTTATCACTGCTATATGGTAACTTAACAGAAGACGAGCAAATTCAAAAAGCGAATATTAATCTTATTGATCCAATGGATATTTTAGCAAGGAAAGTTGTTGTTTTGGCGAGTGAATAAGGGAATTATTAGCTACACAAAAATCAAGGTTCCTGCCACCCGATTTTACGATATTTCTCTGTAAGAGAAACGAGTTCACTCTTGACACAGACGATAAAAAAGATATATAATCATTTTAATATAATATATTAAAAGCATTGAAGAGGACAGTAGTAAAGCTAGTTTGCTTACAGAGAAATAGTCATACGTTGAGAGACTATAGTATTTGGTTTTA
>JAJOKP010000042.1:0-1461 GCA_021129775.1 Clostridiales bacterium | reverse complement strand
GCCTGAAACCTAAGTAGGGCAATATCGGTTGTGCATACGTTAAATGCAAAGAGTGATAGATTTTTAAATCTATAATTTGGGTGGTACCGCGGTTATTCGTCCCTAAGCATGTTGCTTAGGCTTTTTTGTATTTAGGAATAAACTTATGGCTTTATTATGATTGTATGCAATATGGTAAACATAGCTTTTGTCCAACAATTGTGTTTGCAAAAAAAGAAAGGAAGATTAAAATGAGCAAGTATAAAGTATTATCTAAACTGCCAGTAGCAGAGTTTGAAAATAACATCTCTGACTTATGGGAAAAGAACGAAATATTAAATAAAAGCATAGAAAATAGAAGCAAAGAGAAGAGCTTTGTGTTCTATGACGGGCCACCAACAGCAAACGGGAAACCTGGTATTCATCATGTAATTTCAAGAGTATTAAAAGATGCGGTATGTAGATATAAATCCTTAGATGGCTATCGTGTAGAAAGAAAAGCAGGATGGGATACGCATGGTCTTCCAGTTGAAATTGAAGTAGAAAAACAATTGGGTTTGTCAAGTAAGAAAGATATTGAGGAATACGGAATCGGAAAATTCAACAAAAAATGCCGTGAATCAGTTTTTGTGTATGAAGAACAATGGAAAGAAATGACCAAAAGAATGGGGTACGCCATTGACTTAGATAATCCTTATGTAACATTAGAAAACAACTATATTGAAACAGTTTGGTGGATACTAAGCGAATTCTTTAAACAAGACTATATTTATGAAGGGCATAAAATACTCCCTTACTGCCCTAGGTGTGGAACAGGGTTAGCATCGCATGAAGTTGCACAGGGATATAAAGAAATAAAATCAAATACAGTGATTGTAGAGTTTAAAAGAAAAGATCTAGACGAATATTTTCTTGTATGGACAACAACTCCTTGGACTCTAGCAGCTAATGTCGCGTTGTCCGTTAATTCGAAAGAAACGTATTTAAAAGTGAGATATAATGAGAAAGTCTATTACGTAGAAAAAACTTTAGCCACTAAAATAATTGGCGAAGACTATGAGATCATTGAAGAATTAAAAGGAAAAGACCTAGAGTTTATTGAGTACGAGCAACTCATGCCATTTGTAAAACCTGATAAAAAAGCATTCTTCGTTACAGTTGCAGACTATGTTACTACGGGTGATGGAACAGGAATTGTTCACTCGGCACCTGCTTTTGGAGAAGATGATTATAACACGGGAAGAAAATATGGATTGCCAGTATTACAACCAGTTGACGATAGTGGTAAATACACTACTACGCCTTGGAAAGGCAAATTTGTTATGGATTGTGATATTGACATAATAAAATGGCTACACGCTGAAGGCAAACTATTTAAAAAAGAAAAAATGCTCCATAATTACCCTCATTGCTGGCGATGTTCGACTGCACTAATTTATTACGCAAAGCCGAGTTGGTATATTGAAATGACTAAATTGAAAG
>JAJOKP010000054.1 GCA_021129775.1 Clostridiales bacterium | reverse complement strand
TCATCCAACGAAAGAGCAATAAGGAGTTACAAAAAAATATGGAATCAAAAAGAAGGAGTTCTAAGACAAGAAATACTTAGAACTTTAAAGTATTATGACAGTGTGGTGATGGGGAAACTAAGGGAAGAGTTTAATGAGAAGGCATTGTAATTTTCATCAAATTTAAATAGATCATTTGACATGATAGTCAAATGATGATACGATTTGATTATCTAATATACACGGAGGTTTTATCTATGGAAATAATCAGACCGTCTGCAGACTTAAGGAACCGATATGGTGAAATATCACGAATTTGTCGTGAAACTAGAAAACCGGTTTATATCACAGTGAATGGTAGAGGAGATACGGTAATTCTTGGACTGACAGAGTATGAGCAAATGAAGTCAGAACTTGAATTGCTACGAATACTTGCTGAATCCGAGGAAGATCTAGCGCAAGGTCGTATTGCATAAATAAAGGATACTTTTGATGGAATCCGCCAATCTCTCTTGATGAGGAAATAAGCCATGAAATATCAGATTATTCGAACGGATAAAGCTAATGATCAGTTATATGAAATCATTAATTACATTGTAGATGATTCCAGTAGTGTGGATATTGGTTTAAATTATCTGGACAAAATAGAAAAAGCTGTAAGGAAACTTGAAGAGTATCCATGTACAGGAAGCTATCCTAGGTATAGTATCCTGAAACGTCAAGGATATCGCGTGCTGATTGTAGAAAGACATTTGATTTTCTATAAAGCAAACGAAATGGAGAAGGTAGTGGTTGTTTATGCGATTGTGGATGCAAGACCAGAATATAGGAACCTTATTTAAGGAATAGGCTTGTTTTAAGAAGAAAGCGCTAAGGGTAGAGAATTCTCACAATAAAGAAATATACTGACCTAGGCTAGTGAAACTGTAAATCATGGTTGTGTGAGAAGTTGGCAAAGTAATCAGGGGGACAGGAATTTTGATTTTTCCATGCAACACTTTCTACAAAATCAAGGTTCTTGTCCCCCTGCTTATTTGTGATTGTATATATCAAGGTGTTCTTTCATTCGAAAATTGAGCTGATTTCAACTTCAAGCCCTTCAAAATAATAAGAAATAATTGTATCGCCCAGTTTGTAAGAAGCAAATTCTTCAATTTCACAGTCATTAAAACCGTACAGTAGCGCAGTTTTCTTTTTAGGGTCAATTACCCAATACTCATTGACACCAGAAAGCATATAAGTATTTAGCTTGTCTACCATATCTTTTGATCTTGTGCTAGGAGACAAAATCTCGACAACAAGAGAAGGTGTTCCCATGTAGCGTCCTTTTTCATTAGTAGTTTCCTCTGTATCGCAAGTAATTAAAAGATCTGGTTGCATAACGTCAGGCTCTTTAAAATTTTTTTTGTGAAAATGCACATCGAAAGGGGCGAAGAAAACTTCGCATTTTTTCTTGTTAAAAAAGGAGTCAAAGTTAACGGACAGCTTTCTTAGGATTCGTTGATGAAAAATATTTGGAGAGCCTAAAATAATAATTTCCCCATTGATAAACTCCATTCTTAAATCGCTATTATCATAGATTTCCATGAACTCCTCATATGATACTTTTTTCCCGCCATACTGATAATCAAGAGCCTCTTCTTTAACAGTGAAATATCGCTCGATATCTGTGATGTAAGGGGTGAGTCTAGCTGCTTTCTTTCCGTTCTTTGTAATGACAACTTCGTGGTCGTTGATGACGTAATCTAAGTGTTTTCCTAAATTGGTTTTAAACTCTGTAGCTGTAATAGTTTTTTTGATATTATTGTTACCATACATTTCAATCACCTCGTACGATTAGCATATCATATTGTGCGATGAAAGTCAAAGACAATTTTTTCGTACGATTAGGTTTTGGATAAATGCTTACACAATATTTTGAAAACTGCTAGAATATTAGTAATCAATCACGTAGGGTCGGGCTAGGCTCGCGAAAGAGGAGACGCAACTTAAAGGAGGATATATGAGAAAAAAGACTAAAGTATTACTGGTAGGATCATTTCATTTTATGGAAGAGAAGGATACCGACTTGTATTCTACTCATGTTCAACAGAAAATAGATGATATGGTTAAAAAAATGGCTCAGTTTAATCCTGATAAAATTGCTATTGAAGCACCTTGGGATATGCAGAATAATATTAGCGCAGCTTTCAAGAACATTGACTTAGAAGATTTTTATAAATTAGAAAAAATGAAGGAATCTGTTATCGGTAATTTAGTGATTGATAGCAATGTATAGGTTAATTGAAAAGTTAAATTCCACTTTGTAAGAGTAAATTCCACCCTTGAAGGCGAGAAATTTTTATCCCAAATAGTGATGCCTTTTTAAAATTTTATGTGCTATTCTTTTATAAGAGAGGCCTTTAAAGTTATGCTATTTACAGGGATGAGCGTAGCCCCTAACTTGTTAAGAATA
>JAJOKP010000153.1 GCA_021129775.1 Clostridiales bacterium | reverse complement strand
AAAGAATTTCTCAAGATAAAGTCACCGTGCCAGCGCGCACAGCAATGGTTTTAGTACAAGATGATACTATAGTGAGTAAATCCTTAATACATTTATATTTAGGAGGGGCTTTTTTAGGGTTAATTGGACTGTATTTAGCTATTAAAAAACTTAGAGCTTAGTGGAAATGCTTTTAGAGTGAAAGTGAAGATGCGGTCGGTAGTGGTGTTCCTAAATTAAGTATATTATACTAAAACAATCAAGTCAATCAATAGCAATACGATAGAAAACATGTTGAAGCTCAATGGAATCAATAAGTTGGGAGCGTAGTATTTGTTAAAGTCCTGCTGAAGTCGCGAAGCAATCAAATCAATGCTACAAATGTACGCTTCTGTTTTTTTTCAAACAAAATTTGATAAAGAGATCAAAAGAATATTGTGAAAGGTCTCATGGAAGGGGCGATAAAATGAAGGATTTGCATATTAACAAAAATTTGTCTACGCAACAAACAAAGAAAAAGGGAACTACAAAAAGATCTTCACAAAGTTACGAGGTGTTTAGTAGTAAAGAGTTTTATGATGAATTTCACTACTATGGAGACGACTTAGGAGCAGTTTATTCTAAAGGAAAAACGACATTTAGAGTTTGGGCACCAACGGCTTCTAAAGTGAATCTGTTATTATTTGAAGAGGGTATTGGTGGGGAAACTAGGCAAAAAGAAGCAATGAATAGAGATATAAAAGGAACATGGATATCGCAACTGGATGGGGACGTAAAAGGCATATTTTATGTCTATGAAGTACATATAAATAATTCTATAAACGAAGTAACAGATCCATATGCAAAAGCAGTAGGAGTAAATGGCAGGCGTGCTATGGTGGTTGATTTGTCGTTAACTAATCCAATTGGTTGGGATAATCTGACGAAGCCTTCCTTGGAGAACTTTACCGATGCAATAATATACGAATTGCACGTAAGGGATCTATCAATACATCAGAATTCAGGGATTGCAAACGCAGGTAAATTTTTAGGGATAATTGAAGAAGGCACAAAATCTTCTGAGGGCAAGAAAACTGGTCTTGATCATATGAAAGAACTAGGGATAACACATTTACATCTGTTGCCTGTATTTGATTTTAGAAGTATAGACGAAACAACATTAGAAAAGAACAATTTTAACTGGGGTTATGATCCTCAAAACTATAATGTCCCAGATGGGTCTTATTCTACAAACCCATATTGTGGAGTGACTAGAATCAAAGAATTTAAGAAAATGGTGCAGGGGCTAAATGAAAATGGAATAAGAGTAATAATGGATGTGGTTTATAATCATACAGGACATACTGCTAATTCCCATCTTAACCTGTTAGTGCCAGAATATTTTCATAGGTTCACAACAGATGGGGACTTTTCAAATGGTTCAGGATGCGGAAATGAAATAGCTGATGAAAGATCTATGGTAAGAAAAATGATTGTAGATTCAGTAGTGTTTTGGGCAACAGAATATAAAATTGATGGATTTAGATTTGACTTAATGGGACTACATGACATAGAGACGATGAATTTGATTAGAGAAGAACTATATAAAGTAGATCCAGCCATTATAATTTATGGTGAAGGTTGGACAGCAAGCTCTACCCCATTACCGAGTAATAGGCAGGCATTAAAAGTTAATGCACCTAAATTAAGCGGAATAGCTATGTTTAGTGATGATATTAGAGATGGAATTAAAGGGCATGTTTCAAATGATAAAGATGCAGGTTTTGCTAATGGGGGTTTGGATTTTGAAGAAAGTGTTAAGTTCGGAATCGTAGCTTCAACAGAGCATGATCAAATAGATTGCTCTAAAGTTAATTACTCTAAGGCTCCGTGGGCAAACGAACCGTCACAAGCGATAAACTATGTATCGGCACATGACGACTTAACATTATGGGATAAAATAGCTATAACAAATCCTGAAGATTCTAAAGAAGAAAGAATTAAAATGCATAATTTAAGCAATGCCATAGTTCTTACATCGCAAGGAATTCCTTTCCTTCATGCAGGAGTAGAAATGCTTAGAACAAAAGGTGGAGATCATAACAGTTATCAATCACCTGACAGTGTAAATAAGATCGATTGGTCTAGAAAAGCAACATATAACCAAGTGTTTCAATATCATAAAGGCTTAATCGAACTAAGAAAACAAAGACCAGCTTTTAGAATGACATCTACTGATGATATACAAAAGCATCTTAGATTTATAGAAATGCCACGTGAAAACATGGTCGGCTACACTTTGATAGACAGTGCCAATGGCGATGAATGGGAAACTATAGCTGTTTTATTTAATGCAAATACAGAAGACATAGAAGTAACATTGCCAGCAGAAGGTTGGGGAGTTGTGGTCAATGGTAAAGTTGCAGGAACAGAGATAATAGAAAGAATTTCTCAAAATAAAGTCATCGTGCCAGCTCGCACAGCAATGGTTTTAGTGCAAGACGATACTATAGCGAGTAAATCATTAATAC
>JAJOKP010000008.1 GCA_021129775.1 Clostridiales bacterium | reverse complement strand
GTAGTCCTGATTCTAATTTATCAAGTGCCTGCAACATGCCCATCAGCTAAATCTAGCACATGGATATAATCTCTAACACCTGTGCCTTTTACTCCTTTTTTTAAAAAAACAATTACATGCAATAAAATCTCATATTTGGAAAAGTGCCGCAAGATCCGTACCTGCATTTTTATCTTTTAAAATCTATAATTCAATAATTAAAACTCTAATCAAGTTACCGTCAAGTTAAAATTATGCGCTTTGTTATTGCATACTCGTTGAAATCAGTAGCCTTTAAACATTGAGTTGTTAATTCCACTCCACTTTTGCAAGTCGCCGTCAAGTTAAACTCTAACTCCAAAACGGAAGATATTTATAATATCTTGGAGCGGTGTCAATATTTTTTAATTTGATGACTCCTCTATCTGTTGAATCTTTTATAATTCTTGAAGCAATGGCACTGTTTTTGTCTTTTATCCCGAATCTTTCTCTTAATGATGCATTTGTAAGAAAATCTCTAGTTACATATTTTAAACATGCATGTAAATAACACGCTCTTATTTTTTCTTCCTTAGTCATTTCTTTTAAATCTTTATATGTAAATAAAATTACTTTCGTGTGCTCACTAGAAACTTCTACAATAGGTGCTGGTAATTGATATGATTCTGTTTCGAATACCACTTTATCGAATCCGCTACCACGTTCCTCGCAAATACCCATCCTTCTCATAAAAGATGCTAATGCCTCATTACGAGATTTTGGTGGCGTATCCAGAAATCGTTCGCTATCAACTAAAGGAACTCCAGGGTTCGTAATTTCCATCCTATCTGAAAATATTTCAACCATTGGTCCAGTTCCTCTTACTGAAAAGTCTTGATGGATAATTGCATTTGCTACCAACTCTCTTATTGCCAACTGAGGATAAATAGGATGTTCTTTTCTTAATGCCTTTCCTATTATCTCATTTCTAGGAAGTAGATTGTCAATATAGCTAATTAACTCCTCAAAGCCAACAGCATATCCTCTTCGGCCTTCTTGCTCTCTAATTGTTTCAATTCGGCTATTCCCTTTATATTGAATAACTCTAACTGCCTTTCTTTTCAAATATTTAAACCTTGATAATTCTTTTGCAAATAAAACGGCTCCTAAATTAGTTACATCCCAAGTCCCTGCATCATTTTTTATAATTATTTCTTCTTCTGATAATTTTTCTATAATTGCTTTTCGTTCTTCTGGTAGTGGAATATCTATCAAATCAAAATAAGAAGGATAATCTAATAATTTTAATACTTCACTTTCATCCACATTTGCCTTTGCTATTTGGTCCTCAAAAGCACTTAAGTCAAATTTTCTCCAGAGGTCACGTTCTTTACTCGAAAACTCTTTAAGCAGTTTTTTATATGAACCTATTCTAATATATTCTATCCCGTTAAATTGCACAGGTATTTCGATTGCCTTTTCAATTTCTAAAATAACCACTTTTTTTGAATCTATCTCTATCTCATAAAACTTAAAATTTATTTTCGGTGAAATGAGTCTATAGAGCCAGTTTTCAAATTCTTCGTTACCTTTTTTAAATTTTTTAGGGTCAAAACTTGTCCCTACTATTTCATGGGTAATATCATCAACTCACCACAATAAATATGCATATTTCTTTCCTTCTAATGCAGCTGAATTACTTAATGCTGAAATATACTCACCAATCAGTTGCGGGTTTTTATTATTAACTTTAAACTCTACCCATTCTGTTTCATTTGAAAGCAAGGTTAATTCACGTACTAAACTCTTTAGATACTCATTTATTTTCATTGTAGCACTCTCCTTAACTTTGGCATAGTGTCAAAAGTTTTAACCCGCTTTTTCACTATATCCACTTCTTTTAGCACTTTGCACCAGTAACACCTTCCACTCACCCTTTTATTGCTCTATGCAAAACGCAGCGTAGTCAAATGAGCTTGGGATAATTAGGAAGTGGTTTTTCATATAATTTTTTACACTACCATTATTTCAAATTTTCATTAATTTTACAGTTTTGCGTTATTAAAAAGTGTAGCTTTCTGGATTCGTTCCCATTTATTTAAGTTAACCTAAAGGCTCTTTTACTATCAAAACTTCTTAATTTATGAAATAGCGGCACCTATTACTTCCCCTTCCCTTTCTCATACCTCCAAGCATCACAACACATCTCTACTATGCCTCTTTTTGCTATCCAGCCTAATTCATTCTTAGCCTTACTAGCATCTGCATAGCACGATGCTATATCACCAGGTCTACGGTCTACGATTTCGTAGGGTACTTCTATACCATTTGCTTCTTCAAAAGCCTTTACTAATTGTAATACACTAGTTCCTTGCCCTGTACCAAGGTTATATATATGTAATCCTGATTCTAATTTATCAAGTGCAGCAACATGCCCATCAGCTAAATCTACCACATGAATATAATCTCTAACACCTGTACCATCAACTGTTGGATAGTCATTACCAAAAACACGTAGTTTTTTTAGCTTCCCTTTTGCTACTTGTGTGATATAAGGCATTAAGTTGTTTGGTATTCCATTAGGTGCTTCACCAATTAGCCCACTC
>JAJOKP010000077.1 GCA_021129775.1 Clostridiales bacterium | reverse complement strand
AGCAAAGATTATGGCTAAAAAAATTTGATTTATTTTTAAATAGGTATAGTGTTTCAGCTAAAAATGGAAACAGCCAACAGTCAAATTTTGCAAGTCGAGGTGCTGTAAGAGGTGGCTAGTAGGTTAAAATAAAAGCATTTACTCTTCACGCGAGTTTGAAAACAAAATTCACAAATTAAAATACTGAAGTTATCTAGTTCCAACCATTGGAGTTTATTTTTTTGTCAATTTTTTATTCTTTTTAAATACTTCTACGCCATTCTACGATATAATAATAGATAAGGTGCGAGCTGCGAAGCAGAACGCAAACGCGTGATGTTTCCTCTTGGAAACGGAAGCTGATTCTGTTTTCATTAGTAAGCTGTTAACATATAGTAGGAAAATCCTATCAGGTAGTACCTAACCAGTAGCCTGTACCAAGTCCTTGGAGTCGAAGCGGTAACGTTAGATTTAAGCGTAGGACAGGGAGCAAACGAGCCGAAACGAAAGTGAAGTTTATTGAGCCACGAAATTATTATCTAAAGGAAGAGGTCGATGCTGTCTTTGTGGTAGCAGACAATACTGTACAAGTCGGAATGGTAAGAATTGTACAGCTCTTCCAGGGTCTGAGTGCTTGGCGAGTTTGGTGATAAATGTGTTAATAGAACAGCTGAGGTCCTATAGTATCTGAGAAATCAGTATGCAAAGTCAAGCAAGGGAAGAGATGAGCAAATGCACTATAGGAAGTCCGACTAACTCATAGTACCGTAAAAACCTGTGAAAGCAGATGGAGGGAAGGGGTTAGCACAACATAGCTTCAAGTAAACATGAATTTTGCAGACAGGAGAGCTGAAGAACATGACTAGTGGACTACTTGGAATACAATTCAACATAGAAAAGGCTAGGCTTGACGGAAAGGTTCAAAACCTTGCTTCTTACATCAACAAGGAAACGCTTATATCTGCCCATAGGAAAATGGATAGGAAGAAAGCTAAAGGAATTGATGGAGTAGCAAAGGGAGATTATGAAATCAACTTAGGCGAAAACGTAGAACATTTGGTAAAGCGAATGAAAAACGGGAGCTACAAACCAGAACCTATAAGAAGAGTGTATATTCCAAAAAACGAAAAGGACAAAATGCGACCATTGGGAATATCGTGTTACGAAGATAAAATAGTAGAAAGTGTAATAGCACAGATATTAACAAAGGTATACGAACCAAAGTTTTACAATGAATCGTATAGATTTAGACCAAATAGAAACTGTCACCAAGCAGTCAGAGAAATCATAGAGCATGTGCAATATCACAAAGTGAACTATATTGTGGAAGCAGATATCAAAAGTTTCTTTGACAGAGTAGACCATGACTGGTTGATAAAGTTCTTGGAACACGACATAGCGGATAAGAAATTTCTAGAGATAATAAAGGAATTTCTAAAAGCTGGGATTATGGATGACGGAAAATATTTTGAAAGCGAACAAGGCACACCACAGGAAAATGGAGCATCACCAGTACTTGCAAACATATACCTACATTATGTGCTAGACATGTGGTTTGAAGTTAAAGTGAAACGCAAATGCCAAGGTGAAGCGTATTTAGTTAGATACGGTGATGACTTTGTATGTTGCTTTCAAAATAAAAGAGAAGCAGAAGAGTTTTATCAAAAATTGATAGAGCGATTTGCGAAGTTTGGACTTGAACTAGCATTAGAGAAAACAAAGATACTTGAATTCGGGAGGTTCGCCAAGGAAAACAGAGCCAAGCGAGGACAAAGTAAGCCTGAAACGTTTGACTTTCTAGGATTTACATTTTACTGTAGTGAAAATGGGAAGAAAGAATTCTTTCGTTGCAAAGTAAAGACTTGTAAGAAGAAATTTCGAAGCAAAGTCAAGGCGATGAAAGAATGGATTAAACATAATCGTGTAATGCCGCTAATGGAAATGTTTAAGAAAATTAATCAGAAACTTAGGGGACACTATCAGTATTATGGGGTTACCGATAATACAAGAAGTGTGAAAAGTTATCTGAATGCAGTCAAGTGGTTACTGTTTAAGTGGCTTAATAGAAGAAGCCAAAGAAGGAGTTACACAATTGACACATTCTACAATGGATTACTGAAAACTTTTCCATTACTAGAACCAACAATTAGGGTAAGTCTATTTTACAGATGAGTTAAATATGATGTGAAGATCCGTATGCCTTAGTAGGGCACGTACGGTTCTGATGAGGAGCTTGGGTGGTGACGCCCTTGTTTACTCAAGAAAACGAGTATTGCAAATTAGTACTTGACTTAAAGAGGAGAATACAAAGAAAATCATCTTCTTTTTATGCATGATTTTAAAATACCTTTCACAAATAACCGAGCGGAAGCAGATATTCGCCCGGCCAAGCGGAAACTAAACGTTGGTATTTTCAGAAGCCAGAACGGCGCACGATGTTATTTGCGAATTAGAAGTTTTATCTCTACTTTCCTTAAAAACAATCTGGATATTTTTGAAGGAATTAAGAATGCTTTTGATGATAAAATAATATCTCTTGAGATGGAGTAATATTATTTTGCACTTTTTTGTAGTGGTTACATCTGAAC
>JAJOKP010000124.1 GCA_021129775.1 Clostridiales bacterium | reverse complement strand
ATCCCACTTCACCACTAAGTCTTTCCTCTTCAACTGCTACAAGTTGTTCTCTTAATTTTAGCGTACTTTCTCTTCTAGAAAAATTAGCAATATCCATCACTACTAAATCTCCCTCACCATTTTTAGTTAAATACACTGGCTCTCCCGTTTTTCTGCAAAGTTCTGAAATTTTATTATAGTTGTTGCGAATACTGGCTGATGGTTTTATATTAATCATGTTTTCACCTCTTCACATAGTAATATTGTATCTTTATTATATAATAATTGTACTATTAAATCAATACTCAAATAACGTTATTTTACTATGCAAAAGAAAGAACAAAAATCCGAGAGATAGAAACCTTGATTTTTCATCCCGCTCTTCATTTGACTATTCGCTTATTCCTAAAAAATTCGCGCGAAAAAACTATTTTTGACTTTCATCGCACAATATGATACGCTAATCGTACGAGGTGATTGAAATGTATGGTAACAATAATATCAAAAAAACTATTACAGCTACAGAGTTTAAAACCAATTTAGGAAAGTACTTAGATTACGCGATTGACGACCACGAAATTGTCATTACAAAGAATGGTACCAAAGCGGCTAGGCTTACCCCTTATATTACAGATATCGAACGATATTTCAGGGTTAAGGAAGAGGCTCTTGATTATCAGTATGGCGGCAAAAAAGTATCATATGAAGAATTCATGGAGATTTATGATAATAGTGATTTGAGAATGGAGTTTATCAACGGGGAAATTATTATTTTAGGGTCACCAAATATTTTCCATCAAAGAATTTCGGGTGTGCTATTCATTAATTTCAGTGCTTTTTTTAAAGGAAAAAAATGTGAAGTTCTTTACTCTCCTTTCGATGTGCATTTTCACAAAAAAGATTTCAAAGAGCCTGACGTTATGCAACCAGATCTTTTAGTTACTTGCGATACAGAGGAAACTACTAATGAAAAAGGACGCTACATGGGAACACCTTCTCTTGTTGTCGAGATTTTGTCTCCTAGCACAAGATCAAAAGATATGGTAGATAAGCTAAATACTTATATGCTGTCTGGTGTAAAGGAGTATTGGGTAATTGACCCTAAAAAGAAAACTGTGCTTTTGTATGGTTTTAATGATTGTGAGATTGACGAATTTGCTTCATGTAAGCTGGGTGATACTATTGAGTCGTATTATTTTGAGGGGCTTGAAGTCGAGGTTTGCTCAGTTTTTGAATAAAAGATTAATAAACATTTCAAGATGGCTAATGCCGTTGCAGAAGAAAACCAAATTAACTTCTCACAACATCTTCAAAGTTCATTAAAAGAACATCTTGGCATATACGATTATAATAAGTAACCCGAATCGGTTGCTTATTTGTTCTTGTGTTACTTCATTCATAATTCATGCAACACTTTTTATACTTTTTGCCGCTGCCACACGGGCAAGGAGCATTTCTACCCACTTTGTTTCCTTCAACTACAGTCTCTATGGTTTCCACTTGCGTATTTTCAGTATGCGTTTGTAATTCATCAACAAAAAACTCGCTATTTTGTTTTTCGTTGATGCCGTCAAAACATGCCCAATTTATGATTTAACTCTTTATCCGATACACTGAATCCATAACTTATCTTCATTGTAGTAGGATACAAGAATCTCCCGCCTACCAGATATATTTAGCTACAATCAGCTAGGCAATAAAGATAAACTAACCTATTTCTTTCTTTTTTTCTTTATCACTATTAGCAGCAAATCTCATAGCATTGTTTTCGATTGCCTTTAAAATTTCCAATACAGTCCACCTCTTAGTCATCATAATTCTCTCTTAAGCACCAAATACCTCTTCATTGTATCATTTCTCAAGAACTTCGGCTACTCAATAATATAATATTAATCATTTTCTTAAATCCAAAATTTATCATATACACCTTGCAATTCTCCCACCCATTGCTCTTGAATTTAAATTCGTACGAAAAAATTATTTTTGACTTTAGTCGCACAATATGATATGCTAATCGTGCGAGGTGATTGGAATGAATGATAACAATATCAAAAAAACTATAACTGCTACAGAGTTTAAAACCAATTTGGGAAAGTACTTAGATTACGTCATTGACGACCACGAAGTTGTTATTACAAAGAATGGAACCAAAGCAGCTAGACTTACCCCTTATATTACAGATGTCGAACGATATTTCACAGTTAAGGAAGAGGCTCTTGATTATCAGTATGGCGGCAAAAAAGTGTCATATGAGGAATTCATGGAAATCTATGATAATAGTGATTTAAGAATGGAGTTTATCAATGGGGAAATTATTATTTTAGGGGCTCCAAATGTTTTTCATCAAAGGATTGCAAGTGAATTGCACATCATTCTTAAGACTTTTTTTAAAGGGAAAAAATGCAAGGCTTTTTTTGCTCCTTTCGATGTACATTTTCATAAAAAAGATTTCAAAGAGCCTGACGTTATGCAACCAGATTTATTAATTACTTGCGACACAGAAGAAACTACTAACGAAAAAGGACGTTATATGGGAACACCTTCTCTTGTTGTCGAGATTTTATCCCCTAGTACAAGGTCAAGAGATATGGTAGATAAGCTAAATACTTATATGCTGTCTG
>JAJOKP010000151.1 GCA_021129775.1 Clostridiales bacterium | reverse complement strand
ACCTTACTAATACGCTCAATGATATTAAAAACAGAGGTACACAAGCCTTTACTGCTGGTGTTGGAGGGGTTAATAGAGCAGTTGAGTTTCTTACAAATCCATTTTTTGATGGGTATAACGCCCTCACTGGTACCGACATTGGAAACCCATTTGGAGTTGCCGCTGATAACGCTGAAAGAATCTCCAAACAGATACTAATGGATCAAGGATATACAGAAGAACAGGCGGCCAATACTCTGCTCATACAACAATTACTACTCCCAGGTGTTGGGGCAATGAGACTAGCTACTAAAGGTCCTAAGAAAGTGGACGAAATAAGGCAGGAACTTATCAATAAATGGACCAAAGACGCTGAAAAAGCTGAAAAAATTGCTGCGAGGGAAGCTAAAAATAAAAAAAAGATCATACCCGAGAAGCCAACTATACCCCTTGGAGGTAATACTATAACCCCTGAGAAAAAAAGAGCTATAGAGATCTTTAAAGAGAAATTTAAATCAACTGAAGGTAGAAGCCCTACTGTTGCTGAAGTTAAAGCTGCCTTCGGTATTAACTAATAAGCTCCGCTTAATATGGCCTAGGCTATAATATCCTTAATATAATTATTAAGGATATTATGTATGGCATCTTTCTCAGAAATAGACCTTATACTGGCAGGCGAAGAATTAAATTCTTTAATACCTAAAGAACCACTCCCCTCAAAAGTTGATAGACTCCAAACACGTAAACAAGAAAAGATAAACTTACCTACGGTGGCTAGTCACGGTCATCTAATGAACTCTCTCAGTGCTGAAGAATTACAGGCTGAACTTTCTCACGTAGTTGGCCAACGACTATACTCTGATGACAAAGGTGGATACTATCAGCAACGACAGAAGGATAACCCAGACGGTAGTTGGGAGTTTGAAAAGGTTGCTTTTACAGATAAGAATAAATGGGGACAACTTGATACAAGAAATCTCTATATTGACAACACAGAAGATGGTAATTTTAAGCTTGGAATAGCTAGAACCGATCAAGGCGGATATGAAGGAAGGTATAATCCTGATTTACACCCTGAACGAAACATGGGCAACAGAGGTGTAACTACCGAAGACGGGGCGTTCCTAGATATAATACTGCCTAATGCTGTAGCAACTAGATTTGAACACCTAATACATATGAATCAAGGACAGATCAGGAACAGGGTTATTGGCACAGGACCTATTACACAACAACACAGGGATAACTTTGGCTCAGGTATGACTGAATATACAACTCCAAATGCCCCACTATGGAATATTAATCATAACCCTAAAGATGACTTTAATGAATTAGAGAATACTACTCTATTACCAACAGATATAAAAGTATCAGCACCCTTTCCAGAAATTATTGGAGGGCCATTCATGGAGGCTCTTAAGCAAAGAGAGTCAAGCGGTAACTACAAGGCTATAAATGAGTACGGGTTCTTAGGAGCATATCAAATGGGTGCTGCTGTACTTAGTGATTTAGGCTATGTTAAAAAAGGCTCTAGAAATAATGACTTAAACAATCCTGATACTTGGACTGGTAAAAATGGCATAAATAGCCTAGATGCATTCCTATTAAACCCTGCCATCCAAGACAGAGCAGCTCAAAAACATATTGGAAACCTAACAAGACAACTACGCGGTTCGGCTAAAAATCAAAGAGACCTGAACGGTAAAATATTTGCTGCATGGTTACTAGGTGTTAGGGGCTCTAAGAACTTAAATGCTACTGACGCAAATGGAACAACTGGACAAGAGTACTATGACATAGGTGCTGGAATTTTAGCTCCTACACCTGAACCTGTTAATGTACCTGGTCCAAATGCTATCAATACAGCCCTTGCTTTTTTTGCTGGTGGAACAAAAATTGGTATCGGTACAGCTGACTGGATTGTTGAAGGTGTTGGAGAGGCGTTAGCAAAAGCTGGATTTGAGGCTGCTAAAGATTGGGATATCGCTACCGAAGCTGAAAAAACTGCAATAGCAAACTCATTAGTCAACTATGATGATAGACGTACAAGACATAACATTGAAGAAATTAGAAAGCTGTATGACCTTGTTACTGAGAATGTTGAACTGGATGATCCAAAAACATGGAAAAATCTAGCTAAAGGTGATAATCTCCGTAAGATAGGTAAGATGTTCCAGACTGCGTTTCAAACTCCAGAACAAGCCTTATATAGTCTTGGTTATATGCTTCCAGCACTCTTTGACCCTTCTAAAAAAACTAAAGTAGGCTCTAAGATTGTTAAAACTCTTAATAATGATAAATTAACCACTACTGCTAAAAAGGCTAAAATAGATGCTATCAAAGAAGAAGCCTCTGCAAGCGATATAGCTAAATACCTAGCTGCTAAAAAAGCTGGTGTTGCTGTCATTGCTAGTGATATGACTAACAATCAGCTGGATGAATGGATAGCAAACAATAAAGGAGAAGATCCCGAAATGTTAGATGTTGCTAGGATATTTGCTATAAACTTTGGTCTTTTAATCCCAGATGTAGCTGTAACTAAATTCGCACTTAACCCGAAGAGTTTAAACGCTGCACTCAGAGCACTTCCAGACAAGAAGCTACATAGGTTTATACAGCACTCTGCACTTACAGTTACTAGGCTAACTGCTGCTGGTATGGGTGAGCTTGCTCAAGAGTACGCACAAACTCTTGGAGAGGTATTTAACACTAAGTACGATTCTGAAAAATATGAAGGAATGACTGCCACTGAGA
>JAJOKP010000029.1 GCA_021129775.1 Clostridiales bacterium | reverse complement strand
TATTAGCATTTGCAGCAATGGGTGGGCATATGCGATATGGGAAGATGATTTGTTTGCAATGGAAACAATTACAACAGGGAAAGTAGAAATTGAGTGGAGAAACGTAACAATGAGTGATGGTGGAGCAAATTATATGTATTTTGTCACTGACTTGTCACAACCTAACGGTGCTGGTCCAAGAGTATACCAAGGCGATAGAGACGCAAATGATACTGGGAACGCTAATGAAGAAAAAAATATTGCTCGTAAGCATGCACATATCGTAGAGAATGGCTTAGTAATGAACTTACAAAATGCTTATCCTGGATATCAAGAGTATGTGATGGTCGAACTTCATAATACTGGAACTGTTCCAGTAAAATTATCACTTAAAGATTATGATTTTGGTAATATGAATGTAGATAATAGCATAATTGCATTCACAGAGAATGAAGTTAGCGAAGAGAAATGGTTACTGTTAGATTTTACATTTAGCCTTAAATATTATGATCAAGCTGGGTGCTTAACTCTTGATGAGTTAGAAGGGTTCCAATTAGATCCTCAAGATCATATCGTGATTAAGATTAATCAAAGAGTTACAACTTATGCACCACAATCTACTGATGTAGGGGTTTCACCACCATACTTAATTGGTTTAGGAATTAATGCAATTCAATGGAATGCATTTGATTTTGATATAGCAGATGAAATCAATGACCAACAGTAGACATTAATGACAGTCCACTGTACGTTTAACAAAACAAGTAACAATAATATATAAGGAAGGATGGAGAGAAAAGTCTCTATCTTTTCTTTTTGCTACTATAATGGAGAAAATTCCAGAATATTAAAGGATAATCATAGTTTCTGTAGAAATAAATAGTGTGTACTAGTCAAGAGAGGATAGAAAGTAGATGAAAATAAATAGTGCAAAACTAACAATTAATCGAGATAATCACGCAGTATGTTTACTAATACTAATTTTTTTTATTTTAGCAATATACTTAATCGACAACCTGCTACTTGGGCCAGTTATAGTAGGTATTGCAGGAAATCATATACTACCTATTTTCCTATGGTCTCTTTTTGGGGTGTTTGCTTATAATTTACCTGCTGTAAAATATACAGGGAAAATTAGATTTAAAAAACTTATGAGGTGGCTGGCATTTATTTGTATTCTTGTTACTATGTTAATTTCTCTTGCTCAAGGTGGAATATTTAGCTTTGGCAGGTCTCCGTATGACAGGAGTTTGATTGGCATTACAATTAATGTAATTACATTAAGCTCTGTTTTGATTGCAACTGCAATTACTAGATCTTGGTTAGTAAATAGATTTTTCTCTAAGGCAGAAGTTGTAGGTGTTTTTATTGTTGCACTCTTCTTTACAGTTGTAGAGATTCCTTTGATTTCAATAACTACTTTATCAAATATAAGGGGAGTTGTAGAATTCTTTGCAACAACTTTTGTTCCATTACTAGGAGAAAATATTTTGGCTACATATTTTGCTTTTTTAGGTGGTCCTATTCCTGCTTTTATCTATCAGTTTGGAATAATGTTATTTGAGAGAGTTACCCCGATTTTGCCGAACTCACCTTGGGTCATTAATGCCCTCTTTAGTTCTTTGTCGCCAATTATTGGTTTAATACTAATAAGAGAAGTCTATCAGTATGAAACAAGACAAGTAAAGATTACAAGAGAGAAAGAAGGGATGTTTGGATGGTTAGCAATGGCTTTTACATTCATTTTGTTTATTTGGTTTGCGCTAGGCGTATTTACTATTTATCCTAGAGTTATTCTTTCGGGCAGTATGGAGCCAGATATAAGCATGGGGGATGTGGTGCTAATTAACAGAGACGCTGAAGCAGATTTAGGTGATGTAGTTTCATTTGAAATGGGAGAAGTAGAAGTTGTACATAGAATTATTGAAGTGAAAAATATTGAAGGGCAAAGAAATTTTGTAACACAAGGAGATGCTAGCGATTCTCCTGACGATGGTACTGTGATTGCAGAGAACATAAATGGAAAAGTTACAGGTGTTGTTCCTAAAATAGGGTGGATTACTTTACTGTTAAGAGGACAATAATGTAAGCAATTGTTTTAAAAACAATTACGAGAAAGAGGGAACATTATGGTGATACTAGGAAAGATGAATAGAATGAGAATTCAAGTAAAAAGAAAGTTTAGATATCTTATTATTTTTGCAATATTTGCATCTGCGCTTGCGTCTGCATACATGCTCTATAATTCACATGAATTAGCAGAGACAGAAGAAGTTGAGTATACTAAATTTCAATTTAAACATGATGCTAATATAGATTACACAGTTCACTTACTTGAAAATCCTTTTTTTGATGACGAAACAGCAGAATCAGGACTTGTTTATATGGTACCATTGACTGATTTTATTGAGGTGGATTTTGTTCATAGATATGCAGCTAGTGGGAATGCAGATTTTAGTGTTGAGTATTCAATAAATTCGTTTCTTACGGCGTATCAAATTACACGAGATCCTGATACAAGGCAAGAAATCAGAACAAAAATTTGGCAAACAAGTGAAATTCTCTTGCCATTAGAATTGCATACAGAGAATAGAAATGAATTTTCTAGGACAAGAACATTTCAAATTGATTATAATAAATACTTGGAATTTGTTAAACTGGTAGAAGAAGAGCTAGGAGTTTCTCCTAGTTTAGTAGAACTTAGAATAGACTATACTGTTAATATAGAAGGAAGTATGCAAGAAGAAGAAATTACTAGTGAACTTAAACCGGCATTAACGATTGCAATAACTGATGGATTATTTGATATAGGTGGAAATCTTTCTTCAGGGGCAGAAGAATCTATAATGGGAAGCACTACAATAGCAAATGAAAGTACGTTTAGGAGTAGGGAGATTTACAAAGTTTTAACATGGATTATATTTGCTTTCTTGT
>JAJOKP010000143.1 GCA_021129775.1 Clostridiales bacterium | reverse complement strand
AAAGCATTACAAAAAGCTTCATCCCAATGAGAAAAAGCAAATCATGAAAAAGACCAAGTTGCTTTCACAAAACCCCATGCATCCTTCTCTTTGAACAAAGAAAATACAAGGGAATGATAATCTTTTTGAATGTAGTGTAAATATGGACATTCGAATAATTTGGTATTATGAAGGCGAATGTTTGATTATACTGCTTGATGTAGGGCATCATGATATTTTAAGGAGGTTGTAAGTGATGTCAAGTCAACGATTTAGTGTGGTATTAAAGTATGATGTAGAAGATTGAGCGCTATTTTGCGAAAAATGTAGTTTTTTGTAGAAATTTAAAGGGATTTCTAGAATGACATAGAATATAGAACAGAACACATGAAACACAATTTTAGAATGGACGCCGTAATTGTGTGGATGTAGTGGCGTAACCGACTTGCAGTATTGTTAGTTGGGTTTTTTATTTTCAACAAAAAAAATTGACCAAAAATTACTTGGGAGTTGCTATTATGATAAACAGAGAGAAAAAAAAGATAGGCGACTTGCTAGTTGAAATGAGATATTTGTCGGAAGATCAATTGCAAATTGCACTGGCTATACAGCGTGAGAGCGGTGACAAGTTAGGGAATATTCTTATTGAAAAAGGATTTGTAAGAGAAACAGAAATGATTGAAGTTTTAGAATTCCAGCTAGGTATCCCACATGTAAAGTTAAGTAATTTTTATATTCTTCCAAAGACTGCTAGGTTAATTCAAGGAGATCTTGCAAAGAGACATATCATGATACCAATTAAAGAAGAAAAAGGAACCATTACTTTAGCCATGGCAGACCCTTTAGATGTCTACGCTATCGACGATGTAAAAATATATACAGGATTACAAGTAAATCCTGTCATAGCTTCTAAGAAAGATATTTTAAAAGCAATTGAAAACTACTACAGCACTGAGGTATCAAACAGGGCAATGGAAGAATTTTATAGCGAAAAGGCATTGAGAGGATCTCCTAACATTGATGATTTTGCAATGGAAAATGTTGAAAATGCAACTGTTGTTAAATTAGTGCATGAACTTATTAAGCGTGCAGTTAGAATGAAAGCAAGTGATATTCATGTAGAAATATATGATGAAGATTTGCGTATAAGGTTTCGTATAGATGGAGAATTGCAAGAAATTATGTCGCCACCAGTCGACGTGCATTCCGCAATCATTTCTAGAATCAAGATAATGGCAAAACTTGACATAGCTGAAAAGAGACTTCCACAAGATGGAAGAATAGAATTAATAGTAGATAATCATGACGTAGACATGCGTATTTCAATTCTACCTACAGTACATGGAGAAAAAGCTGTTATTAGATTACTAGACCGATCTAATTTTCTAGTGACAAAAGAGAAATTAGGTTTTACAAAATCAAATTTAGTGGAGTTTGAAAGTTTGATAAAAAATCCTCATGGAATAATATTAATTACTGGACCTACTGGAAGTGGTAAAACAACGACACTATATTCTGCATTAACAGAAATAAACAAGGTCAATAGAAACATTGTTACAGTAGAAAATCCCGTAGAATATAGGCTAAAAGGAATAAATCAAGTTCAAGTAAACACAAAAAGTGGATTAGACTTTGCGAATGGACTGCGATCTATCCTTAGACAGGATCCAGACATCATTATGATTGGAGAAATTAGAGACTTAGAAACTGCAGAAATTGCAGTAAGATCATCTATAACAGGACATTTGGTTTTAAGTACTATACATACAAATGATACTGCATCAACTATTAATAGGTTATTAGATATGGGAATTGAAAACTACCTTCTTTCAGCTTCGATTGTAGGAATAATCTCACAAAGACTAATAAAAAAAATATGTAATTACTGCAAAACAGTAAAAGAGGTAAATGAGTATGAACAAAAAATACTCGAACTTTCTGAAGGTGAGAATATTTATAAAGGAAGTGGATGCCCAAGATGTAATATGACTGGATATAGTGGACGACAAGCAATATATGAAATGTTATCAGTTACAGACGAAATTAGAGCCTTAATTGATAAAAAAACTACTACGTCCGAGCTAAGAAAATATGCTATAGACATAGGGATGATACCTCTAAGAGAGAGTTGTAAAAAGCTTGTCATTGCTGGAGTCACAACGGTTGAGGAACTAAATAGAGTGGCATATAAATAGTAGTATTAAGAGTATGAAGGTAGAAGGTGATTGCCATGCAGTCTTATAAATATATATGTGTTAATACAGAAGGTAAAAGAGTAAGTGGAAAAATAAAGGCAACTAGTGAAACACAAGCGCTAAACTTGCTAAGAGAAAGCAAAAAATTCCCTCTATCTATTTCGGAGGCATCAGCAGACTCAATTTTTAATGAAATAACTTTTTTTGCTAAAGTTGATACAAAGGACTTAGCTATATTTGCGAGGCAGCTTTATACAATGCTGAATGCTGGTATTTCAATTATAGAGGCATTTCAAGTTTTAGGAGAACAAACTAAAAATATATTGCTCAAAAATTCTATCAGAGATTTATCTGAAGATATTCAAAGAGGAAATACATTAACAGATTCAATAAAAAACAACACTGATGTATTTCCAGGTTTTTTTATTAACATGATAGAAGCTGGAGAGATTAGTGGAAACTTAGAATTGATTCTAGAGAGGGTAGCTGAGCACTATGAAAAAGAAAAACAACTAAAAAATAAGATTAAATCATCTATGACTTATCCAATCATTCTATCAGTTATAGCAGTTTTAATTGTTGCATTCCTACTTTCCTTTGTAGTACCAATCTTTGTAGAAATGTTTGAAAAAGCAGGAGCAGAACTTCCAGCATTTACTAGAGGGATTTTATTAGTAAGTGGTTCACTACTTAACTATTGGTACATATATATTGCAGGACTAATTTTGGCTTATATTGCCAAAGGGCTATTTTTTAAAAGCGATTT
>JAJOKP010000041.1 GCA_021129775.1 Clostridiales bacterium | reverse complement strand
AAGCTTGTCATTAACATTAGAGGCTAAAGCATTTTGTGCACATACACTGAGATCAACAGGAGAAACATACCTGTTTAGTACAGGTCAATTATTATCACTCTATGGACATTATTACTACCGGGGGGTAGCTGGTGAGGTTGAAATATTACAATATATGGATTTAGCACTTGTTCAAAAATTAACTTTACAACATGTGTTTAATAAAGAAAAAGTTAGACGAATGGATGTAAAATTTGATGCAACCGCTAAAATACTTAAAGCAGACCATTTCACATACACTTTGTTTGAAACGTATTTAAATGGGCTGAAGAAGCCATTGACAGGTAAAGATGCATTGCGGTATACTTGGCAAGCAATACAATTACCTAATGAGTTTAAAATGTTGTACATTAAATTAATATGGAATCATTCTAACCGTACACAGAAATTGATAAAAGAATTCAGAGATCTTCACGGTAAAGATCACCAGAGACCTTTTGCTGTGATTAATGATAGACAATATAACGACTCAAACGAAAAATACTGCAAGTTCTATCATATACCGCACAGAATGTATCAAACTATCATGTGGCGTCATAATATGCCTGTGACAGCACAGTTTTTCGATACAAATGAATCGATGTTCCCACTTTATGTGTCAGGTGTACCTAGAAGAACACAGACAAGTAAGGCAGAGCTTCAATCACTTGTAGATAAAATATCATTGTTAAACTATTATAATAAATATGTATTAGAGGATAAGACTTGTCCTTACTTCAGAGGCACAAAAGAGCAGTTAGTAACCGTAATGAAGAATTGTCCAGACGGTGACTTCGAAGCTCATAGGACTAAACTTAAAGAGGTGATAGCCTCATTTCAACAAACTTTAAAGGATATAACTTGGTAAAGTCAAAAAGAGTAGGAATAAGAAACATACATGGTCTAATTTATAATACAGAGATATCAAATGTGGACAACTTATTAGCAAGAGGTTGGACATTAACGAAAAAAGGAAATAACTTTGGTAAAAGCAATAATAATGAGAAACATGCACGGACAAGTTTTCAATGTAGACGTATTAGATGTGGGTAAGTTATTAGTAAAAGGTTGGATATTGATGAAGGAAAGAGATAAGAAATGACGTTAATTATAATAATATACATTATAGGGTACATAACAGCACTTATCTTAATCGGTGTTTCTAATCGTAATAGGGGTACAATATATACAGTATCAGTAGAAGAGGCATTTGTGTGGTCATTATTGTCATGGATTCTCGTATTTTTAATTATATTAATAATAGTGGTTAGACATTTAACACAATTACAGACATTTAAAACATTTAAGGATTATTTTGAAGGAAGGTCTAGATGAGAAAGCCAGTTAATAAGAAGGTAGTGGTTTGGGGTGTTAGTATTAGTGTTGTTGCTATAGGACTAGCTTTATTGATATGTACTATGCAACTTTCAAAGACAGTCTATGTTGATAACAACATTACAGTTGAAAAAGAAGTTGAACGCATAGTATACAAAGAACCTAAAGGAGTTATTGCGTCAATAACAATGACGGATTTGAATAAGCACTTAACAACTACTTATCGACATTTATCTAAAGTACAGAGAGTAATCATCCTAACAGCAATAGCAAAAGCTGCAGACAAGTACAAAATATCACCTATCGTATTCTATGGTATAATAGCTGTAGAGTCTTCTTTTAGACCTTGGATTACACATAAACAGGTAGTGATTAAAGGTAAAAAAGATAATGCAATAGGATTAGGTGGGATAGTATCCGTATGGTGGTTAGACAAACTACGAGAAGCAGATATTCTTGAAACAAGATCAGATCTGTACGATCCAGTTGTTAATATAAACGCTATAGGTTTTGTTCTAGCAGAATATAAAACAATGCCCCTAATGAAAGGGACTACTGACATAACAACCTCAGCACTGAGACGTTATTTCGGTGGTAACTTTAAAGCATACACTGAAAGGATTGAGAATACAATAGGAGCAATGATTCTTACTAAAATATATGAATAAGGCGGTTTTATCCTAGGATTTGATAAAAGATAAGAATAAGTACACAATAAAGGAGAATATATGGGATTTGATAAGTTCGCAGAACAGATTAACACAAGATTAATGAAATTGGCTACAAATCAACTATATGTGACAGATGTTTCTAAAGAGGAGATGTGGGCAGTATATATAAACTCGTTTCCAGAAGGAACTAACAACATATATAAAGAACGCTCAGAATATGATTGTAACGTATGTCGTCAGTTCATATTAAGAGCTGGTAATATAGTAGCAGAAGCGGATGGAGAACTTCAATCAGTATGGCAAGTCCCTGCTGAAGAGCCTTATACAACTGTAGCAAAAGCTATGTCGGATCTGGTTTTATCGAAGTCTATTAGAACTATCTTTTTATATGATGAAGCAAAAATCGGTGCTAAGACAACTAAGCAATTACTCGAACCAGGGCAAAGTATAAATTGGACACACTTTTGGTTCAACATACCTGAAGTATTTATATCTAGAGACAGAGCTACAGATAGAGCTAAAGTTGAATCGACAGTAGCCGTATTAAAGCGTGGACTAAACGAAATCAGTATGGAAGCAATTGATACAGTAAATGAGCTTATAGCATCTAATTCAATCCATAGAGGAGCAGAGTACCGAAATACTGTGGCAGAGTTCAAACGTCTATCAGAATTGTATCGTGCCCTTCTTACAGACAAAGAAAAGGATATCTTTGTATGGACTAATTATAAAAAGTCCGCTGCTAAGATTAGAACAACAGTGATTGGAACGTTGTTACAAGCACTATCAGAAGGTAAAAATTTAGAAAGTTCAGTAAAATCTTATGAAGATAAAGTGTCTGGTACAAACTTTAAACGTTCAAAACCGTTAGCAACTCCTGGTATGATTAAGAAAGCTGTTGATAAAATCATAGAACTTGGGCTAGAGTCAGCACTTCAGAGAAGATATGCTGTGCTTGAAGACATT
>JAJOKP010000118.1 GCA_021129775.1 Clostridiales bacterium | reverse complement strand
ATAGTGTCATTAACTGTAAACCTGTAAAAGAGGAAATTGAAAAAGCAATTGGTAAAGCGACAACAGAAGAATTCAAAAGAAAAGCAAGAAGTACAATCAACCCATATGGAGATGGAAAAACATCTATAAAAATTGTTGCTAAGATACGCGACTTTTTAACGGAAAGCAAAATTGATTTAAAAAAGAAATTTTATGATTGTGGGGTGAAATAATATGCAAGTTGTAGTAGTAGGACTTGGGTCCATGGGAAAAAGACGAATACGCTTGATTCAGAAACATGATAGTAAGATACAAATAGTTGGGGTGGATACCAACGAAGAACGCAGAAACACATGTACTAAAGAATATAACATAGAGACTTGCGAGAATTTAGAGAATTTAATCTATGCAAAAAAAACAGATTGTGCTTTTATTTGCACATCACCTTTATCACATAGCAAAATAATCAATCAATGTTTAAAAAATGGAATAAATGTATTTAGTGAATTGAATTTGGTGGCTGATAGATATGACGAAAACATAGCTTTGGCAAAGCAAAAAGAACTAGTATTGTTTATGTCATCAACGTTTTTATACCGAGATGAAATTAAAAGAATTAAATCATTAGTTAAAGACACAAATTGTTTACTTAATTACACATATCATACAGGGCAATATTTGCCAGATTGGCACCCATGGGAAAATTACAAGGATTTTTTTGTTGGAGATAAACGTTCTAATGGCTGTAGAGAAATTTTTGCTGTGGAGCTTCCTTGGCTTACAGATGTATTTGGTGAAATAGTAAAAGTTGATGTAGTAAAAAATAAAATTAGTAATTTGAATATTGATTACAATGATAATTATTTAGTAATTTTGCAACATAATAAAGGGCATAAAGGCATCTTAGCTGTCGACATTGTATCAAGAAAGGCAGTTAGAAACTTAGAGATTTTTGGTGAGAAACTGTATCTTAGTTGGGATGGATCACCAACAGGGTTGAAAGCTTACGATTTTGAGAAAAAAGTAGAAAATCACTTAGAAACGTACAAAAAAGCAGAGCAACTTAAAAATTACAATAAATCTATAGTAGAAAATGCTTATTTGAATGAAATAGTTGCTTTTTTTGAAGCGGTACTAGATAATAAATTACCTATTTATGACTTTGAAAAAGACAAAAAAATATTAAGAATAATTGATGAGATTGAGGATTGATATGAAAAAAAACTATAAAATAGCCATAATTGGACTCGGTTCAATAGGCACCAGACATCTACATAATATTGTAAGTGTCTTGCAGAAAAAGAGTATTAAATATACAATTGACTTAATTAGAAGTAATAAAAACAAAGGGATAAGTGAAGAAGTTAGTCAATATATAAATGAGATATATTATTCGTATGATGCAGTCCCTTTTGATTACGACATAATATTTATTACAAATCCAACGCATCTTCACTTTGAGACAATAAAGAAATTTATTCCAAATACAAAGCATATGTTCATTGAAAAACCGATATTTAACAAGCTTGACGTTTTAATTGATGAACTATGTTTGAAAACAGATAGCGTTTACTATGTAGCTTGTCCACTAAGATATACAGATGTCATTCAATATTTAAAAGAGAAAATTAATTTTTACAAGGTTTATTGTGCTAGGGTAATTTGCTCGAGCTATCTTCCTGACTGGAGGCCTAATGTTGATTACAAAAATACATATAGCGCACATAAAGAACAAGGCGGTGGAGTATCTATTGACTTGATCCACGAGTGGGACTACTTGCAGTACTTGTTTGGTCAGCCAGAGCAAGTGCTAAATATTAAAGGCAAATTTTCAAACTTAGAAATTGATAGTGATGATTTATCACTTTATATAGCAAAATATAAAAAAATGGCTGTGGAAGTACACTTGGACTATTTTGGTCGTGAACCAATAAGGGAAATTCAAATTTTTACAGATGAAGATACAATAGTAGGAGACATCATTAATAGTGAAATAAGGTACTTAAAAAGCGGTAAGAAAATACCCTTTGGAGAAACTAGAAATGATTATCAACGCAGAGAGATATCATATTTTTTTGAAATATTAGATGGTCGTGAAAATAACCATAATGACATATTAACAGCATTTGAAACACTTAGAATAGCAGAGAAAGGAAAAACACTATGAAAATACTATTCACTATATGTGCAAGAGCAGGCTCAAAAGGGATAAAGAATAAGAATTTAAGGGATTTCTTAGGTTATCCACTGGCATTTTATACAGTTTCAGCAATTGATTTATATGTGAAGCGAAATCCTAATATACATTGTGACATTGTTTTAAATACAGACAGCCAAGATCTTATTCAAATGTTTAGAGAAAGACTGAACTTAGATGTTGATGTGATTGAAAGAGAAGCAAAATTAGCATTAGACAACACTCCCAAAGTACCAGTTATACGAAACTGTTGGGAAGTAATGAAAGAGAGAAAGGCAATTAACTATGACATGGTAGTTGATTTAGACATAACTGCTCCTCTTAGAACGGTTGTAGACATAGAAAATCTTATTAATAAGGGAGCAAACTCAGATGCAGAAGTTATTTTTTCAGTAACTGACGCTAGAAGAAATCCGTATTTCAATATGGTAAAGAAAACCGAAAATGGCTACGAACGTATTATTAAAACATCATTCAATGCAAGACAGGAAGCACCAGAGATATTGGATATGAATGCATCAATGTACGCATTTTCCCCAAAATTTCTTGAGAGGGGAAGGGGAATGTTTGAAGTGAAATGCGATATAACAAAAATGATGGATACAGCTGTTTTGGATTTAGATCATGAAATTGATTTTGAACTTATGCAGGTAATTGCAGATTATTTGTTTAAGAATAAGCAGGGGTTTGGAGATGTAAGAGATAATATCTATTGGATATGTAGCGATAGACAGACGAGTAGTGAGGGCGGAGCTAAAGCATTCACAAAAAACAGTTTTCAGGACCAATAGAGGTGGTTCTTGGGCAATGTATTTGGGGGACATGAGAAGATTGATTAGAATGAATTATAGAGAAAAAGAGAGTTAAAAGCAAAGGAGATTGCCGAAATTGAAA
>JAJOKP010000123.1 GCA_021129775.1 Clostridiales bacterium | reverse complement strand
ATAGAGTACTAAATCCTGCAACGCAAGAATTTAAGGATTTTTTGCTAAACAAGTAGTGCTAAAACAAGAGGGAGTTCAATCTTATATATGAATCTCATAGAACACAGTATGGTGAACTTCATATTGAAATGAAGAAAGTACTTCCAAATGCGTGTTATCTAGATTTACGGGAACACCTTTGATGAAAAAAGATAAAAGTACCATGAAAAAATTTGGTGGCAGAATAATTCATAAATACACGATTAAAGATGGTGTAGAAGGCGGTACAATTGTTCCGCTTTTATATGAAGGAAGACTAGTAGAGCAATCTGTAAATCGTAATGCAATTGACAAACGAATTGAGATGATTACGAGAAATTTGACTAAAAAACAAGCCGAGGAGCTAAAAGCAAAATGGAGCAAATTTGAAGCGACAATAATGATTTTTACGATTTTATGACCTCGCTAATGCCTGATTGGAAAGAGCGTAAAGAAATATTAGAAATTACTTTTTTCATACAAAAAAAGTAACGACCAGTTACTTTTTTTGTATGAAAAAATGTTGACTATGTACAATAAATATTGTATATTTAAACTAGAGGTGATAGTTGTGAAGAGAAAAATAACAGAAAACCTTGAAAGATGGAAGGCAAGGGAGCCAAACATGCCTTTTATGCTCATTGGTGCAAGACAAGTAGGAAAAACATATATACTAGATGAATTCTGCAGGAAAAACTTTGCGCATTATGTTTATATTAATCTTGAAAAAGAAAAAGGGATTATGAAAATTTTTGAAAAAACCCTAGATCCAGAAAAAATCATAGCAGAAATAGAGCTGATACAAGACAAAACTATAATCCCAGAGGAAACTGTTATATTTTTTGATGAGATACAAGTGAGCGAAAAAGCGATTGCTTCGCTTAAGTATTTTAATGAAAGCGAAAATAAGTTTAATATAGTGTGTGCTGGGAGTTTGTTAGGTGTGGCATTAAATAGATTTGAAAGTTCTTACCCAGTTGGAAAAGTGAGAAGAGGATATATGCATCCAATGGATTTCGAAGAATTTTTATGGGCAATAGATCAGGAGAAATTAGCTAATAAAATTAATGATTGCTTTATCTCAAATACAGCTATGTTTGAGGGAACTCACGAAAAAACAATAGAGATATATAAGGAGTATTTATTTGTTGGTGGAATGCCAGCATCAATATTGCATCATATTTCAAATGATAGAAGGCTAAATCGCTATAATAGAGAAATAAAAAGAGATATTATAAGTGATTATATTGCAGATATGAGTAAGTATACAACAAATTCCGAAAGCATAAAAATTAAAAAAATATATGAATCGATACCAAAGCAGTTAGGTAAGAGTGATTATAAATTTGTTTATAAACTGGTGACGGAAGGCGCAAAAAAAGCTAGGTATGAAACTGCTATTGATTGGTTAGAAAATAGCAATTTGATTAATAAATGCACATTGGTCGACTCTCCGAGGATTCCTTTGAAAGTCTATGAGAAAAATAGTTTTTTCAAAATATACTTAAACGATGTAGGTCTTTTAACGGAACTAGCTGAAGTATCTCTATATAATATTTTAAGTGATGAAATCAATATATTCAAGGAAATGTTAACAGAAAACTACGTTGCGCAAGCATTTGTTAGTAATGGTAATCGTCTTAATTATTGGAAATCATCTAACAAAGCAGAAATAGATTTTTTAGTTAATATAAAAGGTGAAATCATACCTGTCGAAGTAAAAGCTGCAAGAAACACTAAATCTAAATCACTTAGTGTATATGTACAAAAATATAGTCCGAAATATTCTATAAAGATATCCGGTAAAAACTTTGGGTTCGTAAATAAAATAAAGTCAGTGCCGCTTTATGCGACGTATTTAGTTAAGTAAACTTGAGTTGGTGTGGAAGGGAGAGAATCGATTTACAATTATGAAGAATTTACTCATATTCTTGAAAGGAAGCTAAACATGAAACTTATAGAAAAAGGCATCTTGAATAAGACTATTAATAGTAAAAGTGAAGCAATGGAATACAAAATGGGATTTATTGGTGAAGAGCATTTAGAAGAAATACTAAGTCTTCAAAAAAAAGTGAGCGAAGATCTTGGTGATAATGAGATATTTGTCGAAGATTCTAGAGAGTTCATTTTAAATGAAGTATTGGCATTGGGAAAAGGTGTTGCAATGGGAGTTTTTGTATGCGATAAACTGGTTGCATTTAGGACTATTTCATTACCTTTGCCAGATAGCGAATACAACCTTGCTAGAGAAGTAGGGCTTTCTGAAAATGAAACGGATAAAGTGGCAATATTAGAAGCGACTGTAGTTCATACTGATTTTAGAGGTAACCGACTACAGAAAAAAATGCTAAATCACTCAATAGAACTGTTGCAAAAGCAAGGATATCGTTATATATGCGCAACAGTATCTCCGTACAACTATCCTAGCCTCTCGACGGTCATGTCCTTTAACCTAACTATACGCGACTTGAAAATTAGAGAGGGAATTTATGATGGCAGATTAAGATTTCTTCTTGTGAGGGATCTTGCTGAGACAGTAAATAATAATTACGATGAAGTGGCAAGGGTCCTTAATACAGATATAGCCAAACAACATCAATTTTTAAAAGAGGGGTTTATAGGTTTTGAAATTAGCAAAAAAGAAAATTGTTTTGAGATAAAATATGGAATGCGTGAGGGTGTTCTGTCATAATAGTTTTCCGCTAAAAAAGAGTAAAGACCACTAAAGCTAAAACTTAGTGGTCTTTACGTATATTATTATCTAGGGATGGGTGCCTATGGGATACAAGAAATCATTATAATTTATAGATAGAAATTGTGATTATCAGTAACATATTATGAAGCTAGCGTGCGTACGTTATTTTTTTCCCGGTAGCAATTTTTCATCAAAGAACACCAACAGTGGTGGCATAACTATCATAGAGCTGATTAAGCATAAAAACACACCACTTACTGTAGCTATTCCAAAATCTCTAATTAACACAAAGTCTGATGTCATCAAAACACCAAAACCACCGAGTGTAGTTAGAGCAGTAATTACTACAGCACGACCAATTTTAGAAATTGCTGTTATCATGGCTTCGGTAGGTTCGCTGCCTTTTTTCTTTTCATCCTCGTATCTACTGATAATTAACACCATAAATTCAGTACCTATTCCAATGACAATAA
>JAJOKP010000126.1 GCA_021129775.1 Clostridiales bacterium | reverse complement strand
TTAACTTCTTTTTTTATCTTTTTAAACTCTTCCATTATTTCTTTAGTTGCAGTAATTCCATCCATCACATCCATAACTAAATCCATTAAAATTACATCTGGAAACAACCTCAAGCTTTCACTCATACCTTCTCTTCCATTACAGGCTTCACCTACAACATCTATATCTTTTTCAGTTTCCAAATATGCTCTTAAACCCATTCTTACCATTTCATGATCATCTACTATTAAAATTCTAATTTTTTCACTCACCGATTTTCCCCCATTACATTTAGTAATTTTCATTCGCCATGATACAGCGGTACTCTTATTTCAACTCTCGTTCCTTTACCCACTACCGATATAAAGTCTATTCTCCCACCTATTTCTTCTACTCTTTCTTTCATAGTTGATAACCCGTAAGACGTTTGCTTAGAATTTGCAATATCAAATCCAACCCCATCATCTTCTACAAAGAAATAAAGAACTTTATCACTCGAATAAAACTTTACATATATATTTTCAGCTTCTGCGTGCCTAATAATATTCGAAAAAACTTCTTGCGCTATTCTGTACAGACAATCTTCTACACCAATAAGCACATTTTTTATCCCTTTGATTTCCCAGCTAAATTTTATGCTTTCGTTGTCCTTGCTAATTTCTTTAAGTAACATCACCAATGCTTCATGTATTGGCATTCCTTTCAATTTGATAGGCCTTAGTTGCAAAATAAGCGCTCTAAGTTCTTTTTGTGCTGTTTGTGCCATTGCTTCAACCTTTGTCAATATTTCCTTTGCTTTTTCTGGATTGTCTTCAAGTAAATTATTAATTGCTTTTAGTGATATTGAAATAGCAAACAATTGTTGACTTACAGCATCGTGTAAGTCCCTAGCTATTTTCTTTCTTTCGGTTAATGATGCTTCTCTTTCCGTTTCTAAAATCAATATTTTATTTTCATTTATTAGTCTCTGCAAAGACTCAACTTGTTTCTCCGTTCTCTCCGCCATTATGTTAAACTCACTGCATACACGGTCAATATCCTGAAACCCCGTGCTTTCAAGTCTAGTGTCAAGTTTTCCTCTGCTTAATAATTCATGAGCTTCTTCAATCATCTGCAAAATTTTCTTCACCCTGATACTAAGAGGGATGGCAAAATAAACCATTATTGCAAAAGCGGTACCTACCACACTTATCATAAATATAAATGCTACTGTCGTTAACATCTTTGTATCCAATTCCGCTAAATTTTTTAAGTAGTTTTCCATTTCCAAGTTGTAGTTTGAGTACAACATAATGATTATAGTGAAAATAAATGCAGCTACAACAGCAGTAATTAAGGAAGCTACAAGCATCCGGTTAATTATTGATTCATGTACGCTCTTTTTTCTATTTCTAAACTTCATAATATAATCAATCATCTACTTCACCCATCTAACATTAACTTCTCCCGCTTTTAACTCAAGATCTATCTTCACTTTTTTTGTTGCATCATCGTAGTTATCTGATATATAGATCTCTTGTGAAGTGATTCCACTTGATGCCTCTGCAAATAGCTTAACTTCTCCTGCTAAAACGCGTGCTCTAACTTTCACTGGCAAATCTATTGGAACTAATATCTCAATCTCTCCAGCTAACCCTCTTATATTTATTGTTGCCTCACCTTCGTTAATCAATGCTGTTGCTAAATTTATTTTTGTTTCCCCAGCTACATTATATAGATCTAAATCATCCAAAACCCATGCTTCACGCCCTTTATCAATTTCGCCAACTAATTTATAGTCCGTATTCCACCCACTATCAGATGATTTTTTCTCCTTGAATCCACCAAAAGACTTAGAGTAAGCAAAGTCCCCATGGAAGCCTTTTTTTGTGCGCTTATTGTATTTTAATGATTCGTCATTTACAACTACGTTTCCAAAAATAGTTTGAAGTCCAATATAGACTAAACCTATAGGCCATAAAATGTTCCAAAAGCTTATTTGTCTTGCAAACCAGTTTAGATTGTTCCCAAGTAACACAAGTCCAAATCCTATAGCTAACACAGAAGTTAATATTGCACTAATTATATGCACCTTTCTCTTCTCAACTAAATTCACTATTGTTTTTATACCCTCAGAAATTCCCCATACAATCATTATTAATGGCCAGTAATCTCCTATCAACTCTCTAACTCCGCCCTCAATAAGTCCTAAATTGACTAATATAAATACCACACCTATAGCAATAATCGAAATTCCAAATACAAAATTCTTCACTCTTCCTCTTCTATCAAAACCATTTTTCATTACATCACTTCCTTCAAATTAATTATTCCTCTGAATCAATTATACTAGATAATATAATTTTGTAAAACAGGCTTAAGTTTGATTTTTTCTCCGTCTCGAGACTGAGTTTTTGCATATTTTTTCTGTTAGTGATATACTTTAATCAAGCTCTACTTAAATACTACTGCATAAATTCTTTAAGCATGATATGTTATTATAAAAACTAGGAGATGATTATTTATGCAAATACGTTTTATTTTTTCTCTTATTCTAGCTATTATAGTTGCTTTATTCGCCGTTATGAATGCTATTCCTGTAAATGTAAACTTGTTCTTTGCACAATTTAAAGTTTCTCTTGCAATTGTCATTTTTGCATCAGCTGTTTTTGGAGCAGTTATTATTATGATTCTAGGAATGATTTCGCAAGCGAAAATGAAACTGAAAATTAAAGAATTAAGCAAAAAAAATCAACAGTTAGCTGTTGAAGTATCAAATCTTAAAGAAGCAAGTATAATTACGGAAAAAGAAGTTCAAATTGTTGATAGCCTTATGCACGTAGATCAAACCTCTGAAAATTAGGAGTTTCCCTTGCGCGAATTATTTATCTCTTACTCGTAGACATTTTATTTATCTTTTATTGGTGTAAATAAGGCATTTGTCTTGCTCGAAAGCAAGACAAATGCCTGTTTGGCTTTACGCATATTCTCAAAATTCCGCAAAAAATCGTTAAATATCCAGATAATCGCCGTTTTTTTCAAAACTAAGCTTAAAAATGAACTGAAAATCTGCATACACGACTTTCCGATCAGACTCCAAGGTCTTACATCGCTCTAATTCTTTTCTTCAAACTAAATAGCTCTTCTTTGTTTTCAGAAGCCTCATATCTAAAATAGTCAATTGCATCTGTTAATTTATACATATCTCTACTTAGTTCGTCCGTTGTTTCTGTTAAACGCACAACCTGATCATAGACAACAGTAATGCGCTCTTTCATTTCTTTTTGACCAT
>JAJOKP010000146.1 GCA_021129775.1 Clostridiales bacterium | reverse complement strand
TTTACAAAAAAATGGTTATTTTTCACTCTTTGTTTCTTATGCCCAAATTTAAGTGTTTTTGCCGATTTCTACTATATATTGTATTAAAAATAGTGTAAAATGAAAAGATATTAATGATTTTTTTCACCAATATCTTTTTTCCGCCATATAGGGTGGAATTTACTCTTACAAAGTGGAATTTAACTTTTCAATTAACCAATATTTATCATAACTGTATTATACAAGCGAGCTTTTGCGAGTCGAACGGATCTGCACCTTTGCCAAACCAATTTAATATTTCTTTTTTTGCTTGACTATCTATTTTTGAGACCCATTCGACTCACTGCGTTCGCTCAGGGTGACATGTTGAGGGGCGTTCGTATAGGCTATTCGACATATATTTCGCCTCCAAACAGTAACAGAATTAGGTGTTCTTCCGAGAATAAAAGGGCTATATGAATGGGATTTTCCTGAGTTTGATGCGATAATTATATCACATGCATACTTAGATTATTATGGATTGCTAAAATATGTTCATCCTGAAATACCAGTTTATGTATCAGCAGGAACTCAAAAGCTAAATAAAATAACAAGAGAATTTATTATTTTTGATTTCCAGACTTAAAGAAAAACAGAAGAAACAATAGTAGTGCCTGTAAGGGGAGTAATAAAATTGAAGAATCCAGATACTACACCAGAGCATTATAAATATGTTCCGTTTTGGAGCTGAAATTAACTTGCTGGCAACTTGCGGAACGAGCTTCAAAACTGATTTTTAAAAATAGGGACTGAAGTTTAATGTAACTATTGAAATCTATTAACTTTCACAGTTTGATGATAATAGTGACTTCGTATAATCTTGAGTAGGCTTAAATTCGATATAAAACCCAGTTTAATAATCGAAGATTAAATCGAATAATAAATTGAGTTTTAATACTAATTGTGGTATGCTTTGCGTATAGTTACTATAAAGAAGGCAGGGTAAAACTATGATTAAATCGCTGATAAACAATGGTGAGAGTAAAACAATTGAATTTAAAGAATCATTACCAAAAAACAGTCAGATACAAAAAACGGTTTGTGCATTTGCTAATAGAGCAGGTGGACATATTATTATCGGAATTGAGGATGAAGGAGAAATCATAGGTGTTAGTGACGTGATGGCAGAAGAATACCTTGAGAGAATACCAAATATTATTCATGACACTGTTTCTCCTATGATAATTCCAGAAATATACACCTACGATGTTGACAATAAAAAAATCGTGGTTGTTCAAGTATACCCAGGAAGTACGCCACCCTACTACATAAAAAATATGGGAAAAAGGAAAGGCACTTACGTAAGAGTTGGAAAAACTAATAAACAAGCCGACTTTGAACTGTTACAGGAATTAGAAAGGAAAAGGCTGAACAAGGCGTTTGACGAGGACATTTGTAAAGAGATAAATGATAATGAGATTAATAATCTTAAAAAAATCATGGAAGAGATTTTAGAAAAAGAGATGGATACCGAAAAATTAGAAAATCTCTCTTTGATAGAAAAAATCGGTGAAATACAATATGCAACAAATGCAGCTGAAATTATTCAGGGAAGCATGGAAAATTATCGTATAAAGTGCGCAAGATTTGCAGGGGAATCAGTTGTTGACTTTGTTGATAAGAAGGAATATTCAGGAGATGTCTTTAGTCAATTAAAAGCAACTCTTAGTTTTATTAAAAACCATATTAATATGGCTGGCATCATTAGAGGGAGTGAAATTAAACGGCGAGACGTGCCTGAAATACCTCATGAAGTACTTAGAGAGGCAGTTATTAATGCTATCTTACATAGGGACTATTCAATTTCTGGATCTGATATTAAGGTTGCAGTCTTTGACACTAAAATAGAAATTATTTCTCCAGGAGGATTACCAAAAACAATTACAGTTGAAGAAATCTATGCAGGAAGATCTGAAATAAGAAATAAAGTTTTAGCAAAAATTTTTCTGAGAGCGGGAATAATCGAGCAATGGGGGAGTGGGATTCCACGTATGAGGGAACTATGCAAACAAAACGGATTGAACATCCCAGAGTTGTCAGAAGATGGGCTGTTTGTGAAACTAACTATATTTAGACAAAAAGCTAGCGAAAGAAAAGCAGGTAAAAAAGAAGTAAAAGCTAGTGAGACATTGAAGAAAAGGAGTATTCAAGAAGGAAAAGAAGCTATATATCAATTAATTTTGCAAAATGGGAAGTATACTGTCCAAGAACTATCGAAAATTGTTGGGCTTTCGGTAGCGTCTACACAAAGGAGATTGGACTCTCTGCAAAAGGAAAAACGAATTGTAAGAGTCGGTTCAAAAAAAAGTGGGAAATGGGAGATATCACAATTAAATGAAAAAAATGAGAACGGATACAGTTAAGGAATTTAAATAGCTTTGTAGAAAGATTATAAAAGCATATATTGATAAAAAAGAAAAGACAAGGGGAATGAAAATGCAGAACTTTAACGGAAAAGTGAATTTTATATGGAAAATTGTCGAGACAAGGGGACAGCAGACTGCGTAAAAAGCTAAGCAACGTTAATATTTATGCATAATAACGTCAATATCTCAAGATAAACATATTAAAAATTCTAAGACATGAATAATAATTCGCAAAAATTTAGTTGTTGCGCAGCCTGACAGGGATTTGTCTCGATTATATTTTTTCGACTCTATACTTAGTTGCACCTGTCACTCTGACAATTTGCCTTATTGTAGTCCCATCGATCTTCTTCAAATTTTTCAAAAGCTTAATTTTATCTTTGCTTTCTAATAAATGAAAAGAACCTTTTTTTACTCCATATTTTTCTTCAATTAACTTAATTAGCTCATCGTCTCTAACGCGATGCTTCTCTTTGTACTCTAAACAGATATCTTCATTAAGCTCACACGTGTGTTTTTTATATTCTTCCTTTGCAGCTTTTTCATTCGTCGCAAATAGATTCAAAGCAAACTCTGTGTCAGTAATTTCTTGCATGCTAATATACTCTTGATAATTGCTCCATTTATATCATTCTATTGAATTTACAATACATACTTTGAGAGGACGGTAATCGAATTAATCGATTACCTCATACTCGATTCTGCTATATATAAATCGAAATCTTTAATTTAAAACACACAGACCCCTCAGGGGGACGGAACGGAGGCATAGAAGAGTTAGAATGTGTCTGAAAAGGAGGGAGAAAGAAGAGCAAGAAATATTGTTAGAGAAAAAACAAAAAAAGAAGGAAAAAAACAGGAGAGTAACGAAAATGTACTATAGAAGAAGGAAAAGAATTAACAAGGATATCAAGTCAACTGCCAACTACCTTGAAAGGTAGTGGCTTGCTAGGCAAGTCGGTTGATTAGCCTAAGTCTTAACTGACTACGTTACTTAAGAATGTTATAGTTACC
>JAJOKP010000120.1 GCA_021129775.1 Clostridiales bacterium | reverse complement strand
CTATTTTCTTTCTACTACCTTTACGAATAAGGTAACTTTCATCAAAATCAATCATTAAAGTGAATAACGGAACTTCCAAAGAATCCGCTATTTTTCTTAATGCTTCAAGAGATGGAGTCTTTAATCCCCTCTCTACCTGAGAAAGAAAACTAGAAGTATATCCAGTTTTTGTCGAAATTTCTGCTAGGGTTAGCTTTTTTTTACATCTTATTTCTTTTATTCTCATCAATTGCATCGCATTGCTCCTTATGTTGATATAGTGCTAAGAAGACATCGGGGACGTTTCTTTTGTCTTGTTTTTCATTAAAGTGGAAATGCTTAAAACCGAAAGAAGACAAACGAAGCGTCCCCGACATCTCTTTTCGTCTATTTTATCTTTTAGCTGCTCAATTTCTTCCTACTTTTTGCTTCTTTCATCCTATCTAATTCACCCTCAATAGCTTTTGTAGGGCATTTTTTTGCACATATAAAACAATTAATGCACTTTTCATAATCAATTATTGCTAGATTATTGTCAAATCCAATTGCATCTACTGGACAAGCCTTTACGCAAATTTTACATCCAATGCAGCTTACGCTGCATTTTGGCCTTACTACTTTAGCAGGCTCTTTATTATTGCAGGCAACTACTACATATTTGTCATAAGGTACCATATCAATAACATTTTTAGGACATGCTATTACGCATTTTTTACACCCCGTACATTTTTCTATAATAATCTTTGCAATTTTTTCTTCAGTTATCTCAATTGCATCAAAAGGACAGGCTCTTACACAGGTAGACAAACCTAAACAACCGTAAGCGCATGACTTGCTACCGCCTCTAACCAAAGCCGCTGCAGTACAGTCTTCTATTCCTTCATAAACAAAATTCTCTTTGCATTTCGTAGAATCTCCGTTACAAATAACTTTTGCAACCATTTTTGTTAAACCTTTTGACTCTACGCCCATGATTTTTGCTACAGCTTCTGCACACTCAGACCCACCAACAGGGCATCCATCTACAGGCAGTTCTCCAGCAACTACTCCTCTTGCAAATCCGTCACACCCTGGCACACCACAAGCTCCACAATTAGCTCCTGGTAATACATCTCTTACCTCTGTAATCTTAGGATCCACTTCAACGTGGAATTTCTGTGAAGCATACGCTAGCCCTGAAGCAAATACAAAACCTAATCCTCCTAAAACTAACACTGGATACATAATAGATTCTATTTCAATGTTCATTTTTTATCACTCCTCGCCATTAAACTAAACCTGTAAATCCAAGAAAAGCTAGCGACATAAAGCTCGCTACAATAAGAGCTATTGGAAATCCTTTAAATGGTTCTGGCACATTATAGTATTCTAATTTTTCTCTAATTGCAGCAAACAATATTATTGCAAGCGAAAACCCGATGGCAGCACCAACTCCATGAATTACTGCTTCAATCATGGTTAGTTCCATTTGAATATTCAGTATTGTAAGCCCCAATACTGCACAATTTGTTGTGATTAGCGGTAAAAATACGCCTAATGATGAATACAGTGTAGGACTACTTTTTTGTATTATCATTTCTACTAGCTGTACTAGTGACGCTATTACCAAAATAAATGCTATTGTTTGTAAATATTCTAATCCTAACGGGATTAAGATGAAATGTTGAACCATAAAAGTCATTAAAGATGCTAATGCCATTACAAAAGTAACTGCCATTCCCATTCCAAAAGCTGTCTCTACTTGCTTAGAAACTCCTAAAAATGGGCAAATCCCTAAAAATCGTGATAACACGAAATTGTTTACTAATATTGAACTAACTAATATTATAAATATAGAAGAAGCTGACAATTTAAGTTGCCTCCTTTTATTTGCATATTAATGCATTATTGTTTTTTTAATTTCATTGAAGCTATTTTATTGTATAATGCTAAAAGCATTCCTAAAGCTAAAAATGCGCCAGGTGGTAATCCCATGACACCTGCAGGTTCAAAACTGCTCCACGTCATTGTTGCACCAAATATAGTTCCTGCCCCAAGCAATTCTCTAACTGCTCCAAGTATAACCAATGCAATAGTAAAGCCCAAGCCCATTCCTACTCCATCTACTACTGATTTAGTTACCGAGTTTTTTGAAGCAAATGCTTCAGCTCTAGCAAGTATAAGGCAGTTCACTACTATTAAAGGAATAAATAATCCTAACGCAGCATCTAAAGCAGGTAAATATGCCTTCATTACCATTCCTACCATTGTTACAAATGTTGCAATAACTACAACAAAAGCAGGAATTCTAATCTTACTTGGTATAAATTTTCTCAGAAGAGAAATAACAAAGTTAGAGCCTATTAATACGGCAGTAGTTGCCGCTCCCATACCTAATGCATTTTCTGCAGTGTTTGTTACTGCAAGTACAGGGCACATTCCTAAGAGCTGTATAAATACTGGATTTTCCGTTATAATTCCTTTATAAACTAATTCTTTAAGTTTCATATTACACCTCCAAAATCAAATTCAATATATTTGTTAACAACTCAATATTAACCATAACATGAACATCCACTAGAATGTTTCATAAGCACTTCTCTAAGAAGTGAAATAGCGGCGTTTACACCGTTAATTACAGTATCACTTGATACTGTAGCACCTGAGATAGCTTGAATTTCGTTGTCTTGCTCAATGCTTCTTTTAACTGAAATTAGTGCTCTGTCAGTCGCCCTATCTGTAAACTGGTTTACAAACACCTCATCTTCAATTTTCGAACCTAAACCAGGTGTTTCAGTATGTGATCCAATAATTATTCCCGTAGTAATTCCTTCACTAGTGAATCCCACAATAATATTTACATCCCCGCCATATCCTGACGGATTTACTTTAACTGCATAGCCTACCACAACACCGTCTTTTAGTCCTTCATATGCTTCAACGACGTCTTGTTTGTCAGCAAGCAACAAATCATCAATTTGAGTAAATTCATCTGCATTTGGAATGAGAACTTTTAATGCCTGTATTTTTTCTTCTTGCTCTCTTTGTTCAATAATAACGCTTGTAGCATCGTTTGTAACTCCTAATACTACTGCAGCAACTGAAGTAATAAGTAGTAGTATAAATCCTAATTTAATCACTTCACGCATTTTGTTTCCCCCCTCCAAATACTCTAGGTCTTGTGTATTTTTCAATAAGTGGAGCGGACATATTCATAAGAAGTATTGAAAATCCAACTCCTTCTGGAAATGCTCCATACAATCTGATAAATGAAGTTATAATTCCGCAACCTAAAGCAAATATTATTCTGCCCTTCATTGTAATTGGTGTAGATGAATAATCTGTTGCCATAAAAATAGCTCCAATCATCAATCCACCTGAGAATATGTGATATGACATAAATGCAATATCAAATCCTCCGTAAATCAATGTAAATCCTGCAACTGTCGCAATAAATACTAGCGGAATTTTATAAGATATAATTCCTTTAAATACTAAATATAATCCACCTATTATTAGAAGTAAAGCTGATGTTTCTCCCAAACTACCTCCAATATTCCCAATAAACATATCAAAG
>JAJOKP010000068.1 GCA_021129775.1 Clostridiales bacterium | reverse complement strand
TAGATACATCGGGCTCAGTACATACTACTGAATTACAGAAAGTCCTATCAATTATTAAAGAAAATTCAAAATTAATATCAGAGTGTATTGTTATGCATCACACAACAGATGTTATTAAACAATTCCATTTGAAACATGATACAGATCTCCAATTAAACCCAATGTTCAGAGAAGCGTTAAGTTGTAGGATTGCTTCTGGAGGTACAAGCCATAGAGCTGTATTTAAGAGAGTGTCCAAAGCTGCTGAAAAGGATCCAACAGAATGGATATATATGGCAATGTCAGATTTTTATTCTGATGTTGAGTCTGTTTTACATAGGTATCCAGTACTGAAAGAAGTAACTACTTATTGGGTAGGAACTTCTGATGGACGTAAAATGAATCCAAAAATAGTAGGTGGTAACTTCGTTACTATGCCTTAGCATGTCACCCCTTTATGGGGTGGTTTCACATTTATGGAATAGTTTCGTATTGGTCAAAAATAAGGAATATTATGATACAACTGAATGAAGATTATTATGAAGACCCTCATACACTGTTAGCGAATTTGGCAGCGTTTCCTAATACTGTACAAGAAGTAAAAGGAATTCTAGAAAAAAATACAGAAGCCGGTTACCTTTCTATTAAAGAAGCATTAGAAGAGATTAAACAGAAACAAACAATGCCTCTTGAAGTATGGGCTTACGTGTATTACATGATACACTACTCATATCCTAGAAATGGGAGAATTTACTTAGGCAGCTTTAGGCTACAACTACCACAGTATGCGTATTGTGACCTGCTTCAGTTACAGCCTTTAGAAACATTTATGACAGAAGCTCAATTAAAAGAGTATGCACCTGAAAGTGTTTTACGGAGAGAAAAAGGACGTAGGGTTCAGGCACTATGTGACGCAAATTTAAATACTATAAAACTCGATACATTTTCTTATACCTTATTTGCAAACGCTTTAAAAGCATCTGGAAAAATTACTATCAAAGACTCTCTAAAGTATTTCGAACAGTTACGTAAGCTAATGCGTAGAAATAGTAGTGAAGAAATACAGAGATTAATGACTAAATATGTTAAAATTATATTTAATTCAACACGTAACCCAAACAGAGAAGTATACTTAGCAGTGAATGGGTTTCAGTATATACTAGATGATGAGTACTGCAAAGATATGCCTTTTGTGTGTATAGAACACATACCTATACAAACTATATCAGCTGTATTAGAAGAACTAAAAAACCATACAAAAGTAGCTATAAGCTTTTCATCAATAGCTGTAATTATTGAAAACAGTATAGGCATTATTGCAGATGATGTCTTAAGCGCTTGTAACATAAGAACACCTTCTGATTTTTACACGTCAGACAAAGTAACAGGGAGTATTGTAGGGGATGATATATTTGAGGATAGTCACAATAACCAAGGAGCAACTATTATAATGTATACATTGTTACTACATACGAGTCAATTTAACGAAACTTTACGTACAAGCGCCTGGTTTAAAATTATACTAGACAAGTTTAGAGAACATATAGATCCTACACACGAAGATATGCAAGAACTTGTAAAGACAACTGCACAACTAGAACACTACTTTGCAGCAGCAAGGACAGTTATGAATAAGATGAAGGAATTACATGCCAAAGAAGGTCTATGTAATAGCAGTTAATTTAGGAGCTATATGTATATCAAGCTTATATCTTCAACTGTGTTTATGAACTATACAGAAAATACACTGGAACTGGTTGAAAAGCTGTTTACCGTATGCTTTAATACTCCACCCCTTTATGGGGTGGTCCTGTGTTAGATAATAAATAAAAAATAAGGAATATTATGACAAAATTAGATAAAAATTATTATAAAGACCCACATACATTGTTAGCGAATTTGGCAGCGTTTCCTGACACTATGCAGGAAGTAAAAGGAATTTTAGAAGAGAATACAGAGGCTGGTTACCTCAGTATAGCGAGAACATTAGAAAAAATCAGCGAGATACAAACGATGACTCTTGAAATGTGGGCTTATGTGTATTACACAATACATTGCTCATATCCTAGAAATGGGAAAATTTATCTAAACAGATATTTAGTGTCAATGTTGCCACAGTATGAAAACTATCATCTGTATAATTTAGAGCCTTTAGAAACCTTTATGACAGAAGCTCAATTAAAAGAGTATGCTCCTGCGAATATTTTACGTAGAGAAAAAGCACGTAGAGTACAAGCATTACGTGACGCAGATTTAAGCACTATAAAGCTTGATACATTCTCTTACACCCTCTTTATAAACGCTTTAAAGGCGTCTGGAAGAATTACTATCAAAGACTCTTTAAAATATTTTAATCAGTTGGATAGACTAATATCCTTAAAGGATAATGAAGAAACACAAAGATTAGTAATTAAATATATTAGGACTATATTTGATGCAACACGTAACCCAAATAAGGAAGTGTACTTAGCAGTGCAGGAATTTCAACATACGTTGAATGATGGATACTGCAAGGATATGCCTTTTGTGTGTGTAAAAACCATAAATGCAGAAAAAATATCAATCATATTAGAAGAGCTGAAAAACCATACAAAAGTAGCTATAGACTTCTCATCAATATCTAGGATTATTACAAGCAGTACAGGCATTGTTGTAAGAGATGTCTTGAATGCTTGTAATATAAGAGGACCTTTTGGATATTATATGTCAAATAAAATAACAGGACCCATCGCAGGAGAAGATATATTCGAATATAGTTATAAGAATCAAAAAGCAACTATTATAATGTATACACTGTTGTTACATACGAGCCAATTTAACGAAACTTTACGAACAAGTGCTTGGTTTAAGCTTATACTAGATAGGTTTAAAGAATGTATAGACCCTGCACACGAGGATATGCGAAGACTTGTGGAATCAATTGCACAGCTGAAACATTATTTCACAGTAGCAGGAACAGTTATGAATAAGATGGAGGAATTACATGCCGAAGAGAGCTTACGTAATAGCAGCTGATCCAGGAGCTAAAGGAGCAATATGCTCCCTAGGCTCAGATAAATCAATTGCATTTATAGACTATACAGAAAATACATTGGAACTGGCTGAGTGGTTAAAAAGCTACTCACCAGGAGACGTTAAAATGGCTGCAGTAGAAGATGTACACTCCATCTTTGGAATGTCAGCTAAATCAAACTTTACGTTTGGTAAAAATACTGGAATACTTCATGGACTTTTGAGAGGACTTGGATACTCACTGGATTTAATACAGCCTAAGACATGGCAAAAAGCAATAGGTGTGAAGACAAAAGGAAAAGATATTAAGAAAGAGGTCGCTTCTATCATAACACGTCTATACCCGTCTTGTGAAATATATACATCACGTAAACATTTATTAGACGGACGTTCAGATGCATTAGCACTAGCCCATTACCTTTCCATTAAATACTCTCTTTAAGTAGGAGTTTAATATTCCTTCCCATAAATAAAGCAGTTTTATGTTAAGTTTTATTGGACGTCATAAGAGGTATTTTAATCAAACATTAAATATTTAAGGAAGCTAAAATGAAAACATTTAAGGATATAAACTATAGTAAGGACAGCAGTACAGTTTTGGAGGAAGTAAAAGAGTTAGTTGCCTTGGGAATTAATAGCAGTTCAGATGATAACTATGCTATTAAGTGGGCTAGTTATTGTGGACACTTAAAGGCTGTTCAGTTTCTTGCGAATGCTGGAGCAGATATTAGAGCCTCTGACGACTTCGCATTAAGATTTGCAAGTAGCAACGGACACCTATCGGTA
>JAJOKP010000093.1 GCA_021129775.1 Clostridiales bacterium | reverse complement strand
CTTCGTAAATTACTTGGAAATGGGGAGTTATTTAAGTTGACGTGGAATTCGGGTCTTAGTATTAAAGAGCATGACGTTTTCGCGAAAGAACGAATGAAATTAGCAGATTACATTAAGAAACTACCTATGGGGTTTTTCAACAAAGAGAGCGCAGGCGACTTAAATAATACCCTTACGGAATCTATCAGAAGTCTCGAAGCGTTATCTGCAATGCTTGGGAAAAGTGTTGCCACGATTTCTCTGGCATTAATGTTCTTAGTTACAGGGCTAACGGTAGATTGGCGAATGACAATTGCAATGTTCATTGGTATGCCGCTCGCCTACTATATATTAATTAAAGACTTGCAAGCAACAGAGCGTGAACTGCTAGAAAGACAAGATGTACAGGGGCAGGTTTCAGAAACCACTATAGAATTTGTAAGAGGAATTAATGAGATTAAAGCATTTGGAAAATCATCCACAAGTTTAAAGAGCTACCAACAAGCAATTGACAATTTTAAGAGCATAAACCTCATGCTAGTTAATAAGTTGATCCGTAGAACTACAGGCTTTCAACTTTCAGTTAACATCGGTTTTATTCCCGTCATGATATTAGGAGCCTATTTGCTTATGGCAAGAGAGGATCTTAGTGTCGCAATATATTTAATGTTTTTGATGGCAACTTTAAGAATATATCTTCCACTTCAAGAGCTTACAGGAGATATTGATATAGTTAAGCATGCTAGTGCAGGACTGACAAAAGTAAATAGAATTTACGATAATAGGTCCTTAACAGAATCTGCTGTGGATAATAAAATTAAAAAATGTAATATAGAATTTAAAAACGTTAGCTTCGCTTATGAGAAAGAACAAGTCCTCAAAAAAATCAGTTTTTACGTCCCTGAAAATACAATTACTGCTTTAATGGGTCCTTCTGGAAGTGGGAAAACAACTATTACTAATCTCCTAGCTCGCTTCTGGGATATAGAAGAAGGCGAAATTACAATTGGCGGGATTAACATTAAAGATATCAAAACAGCAGAATTACTATCTCATATCTCTATGGTATTTCAAGATGTGTATTTATTTAATGATAGCATTTTGAACAATATAAAGATGGGAAAGCAAGATGCGACAGACGAAGAAGTTATAATTGCAGCAAAAAAAGCTAACTGCCATGAATTTATCATGGATTTCCCGGACAAGTACGAAACTATTGTTGGTGAAGGTGGTGGCAAGCTGTCAGGTGGAGAGAAGCAAAGAATATCAATTGCTAGAGCATTTTTAAAAAATTCACCAATCATTTTGCTAGATGAAGCAACAGCTAATATTGACCCTGAAAATGAATTTGTAATACAATCTTCTATTACTAATCTGGTCAAGGACAAAACTGTAATTGTTATTGCCCACAAGCTTTCTACTATCCGCACAGCAGACCAAATAATTGTTTTAAAAAATGGAGAAATCGCGCAATTAGGAACACATGATAAATTAAGCAAAACAAAGGGTGGAATATATAACAATTATAAAATGAGGCGACAGAGAGCTAAGGGTTGGAAGATTGATAATTAGTAAGCTATATTGATTTTGTAGTTTCCTTAAACTGGAATAGTGTCAAAACTTCTATGAAAAAACCACTACTTTGTCATCCTGCGACCCATTCGACTACACTACGTGGAGTGTACCCTGTGCGCGTTTACGAGTCGAACGAGTTCGGGGTAACTAAGGGAGGGGGAAGGTTTTGACTGGTGGAAACTAGTAGAATAGACGGATTGAGTGCAAAAGTGCGTTAAAACTTTTGAAACTACCAAACACTGTGGAGGAAAACTATGTTAAACCTGAATATAAAACATATTTTAAATCAATGGACTACGCAAGACTTACTTATAACAGCTATTATGTCTATCGTCTTTTCAGTAATTCTGGCAGGACTGTCTTACCTATTTATAATGTTTATAATCCCCTTAGGTCTACTAGCTAGAAGCGCTCTTCAAGGGATATGGTACATACCTGCCCTATTTATTGCATACACTCTGCGGCGCCCTGGCTCAGTATTAATTAGCGAGTCAATGATTAGACTCATTTCAATCGTTATTTCACCATATGGCTGGTTAGAATTAGTTGGGCTGTTTGTCGTCGCTTTGCCAGCAGAGTTAGCTTTTAGCTTAACAGGATATCGCAATTTTAATTTGCCTATCATGATGTTAATAGGCGCTATAATCGCTCTCATAAGAACGGTTGCCACATGGATTCCGTTAGGAATAAGCTTACTGGCTCTTCCATCACAAATCGCAGTTATTCTGCTAGCAGTTCTTAGTGGAATCTCAGCTGGGCTGTTTGCAAAAATTCTTGCTGACTCCATAGCAAAAACAGGCGTATTAAACCGGTATGCCATCGGTAAAGAATTTCAAGAAGAAGTCTAATAGACACGCCTATAGAAGCGCTGGAAGACTCACATACAAGAAAAACTGTAGTTCAATGCGCAGACCCATTCGCCACAGTGCGTGAAGTTCATTTTAAGCGAGTTTACGGTTCGAATGGGCTTATGGTGACAAAGAACCGTCCCCTGTCCCACTACGTTCAAATATGATATCGCATTTTTAAATATTTACATATATGATCAATTAGAACTTTTCTTTTTTGGAGGTCAAAATGGACACTATTGTTAATTCACTTTATGACTCTGTTCTATTTAAAAATATAAAACTAGCCGATATTGAGAAAATCTTAATATTGCTCAAGTACTCTGTGAAAACTTATAAAAAAAATGAGCTAATTTTTGGAGTGGAGCACGAAGCAAACTATGTCGGAATCATACTAGATGGTTCTATAAGAGTACAAAAAGACCTCGCTTCTGGACGCATTGTTACACTTTTAGTCAAAACTAAAGGCGATTTGTTCGGTGAGGGCTCTGTTTTCTCTGACACTTTGAATTACCCTAGCAATATTTTTTCTGCAGAAACAAGCGAAATTTTATTGATTTCTAAACAAAGTCTTATTAACTTAACAAGTAGTGATTCAATACTACTTCACAATCTTCTTCGTTCTCTGGCAAATCGCGTACTTTTGCTTAATCTAAAAACTGAATTACTTTCTTACTCATCCATCCAGAAAAAAATTGCATTTTCTCTATTGTTTTTAATGGATAAGTTTAAAATAAATAACATCGTTGATTTACCATTTTCAAAAAAAGACTGGTCTGAACATCTTAACACTTCGCGCCCCTCATTATGTAGGGAGTTGGGCGCACTTTCAAAGCAGGGCATATTACAAGTAGAAGGGAGGAAAATCTTAATATTAAAAGAGCAGTTGCTTTTGGGAATACTACATGCTTAAATAGGTATGCACGGAGACCTTTATCTAGCAGCGAGATTAGATGCGGTTAGTCCCACAATCAATTTCTTCACATAAAAAAACTGGACAGTCAAACTGTCACAGTTTCTTTATGGCACACCCTAAGGGAGTCGAACCCCTAACCTCCTGATCCGTAGTCAGGCACTCTATCCAATTGAGCCAAGGGTGCATACTGTTTAAAAAAATTGGAGGCGACACCCAGATTTGAACTGGGGATAGAGGTTTTGCAGACCTCTGCCTTACCACTTGGCTATGCCGCCTTGCATATATATAAGACTCATTTTTAATAAAATGATCCAAAACCTGTCTTGCTTTAAGTTTCTTAAATAGGAGGATGGCTTATCTCAGCTAATTCTGCGAGGAGTTTTAGATTATAGTTGAAAATACTTAATGGTGACCCATCCGCGACTCGAACGCGGGACACCCTGATTAAAAGTCAGGTGCTCTACCAAC
>JAJOKP010000028.1 GCA_021129775.1 Clostridiales bacterium | reverse complement strand
GCGCAATAAAACCTCTACTGAATATCCCCTTTGGGTGAGTTTACTCTTCCACGAATCTTCATCATCCCCGCCCGTGTCATTAATCGCATGGTCTCCAGCGACAAACATAAATGGTGTTAATTAAATTTTTCTAATATCTTTTTCCTGCAGGTGCTTAACTACGTCATCAAAATCTGGAAAACCTTCGGCTGTTCCAACAAAGAAACGTTTGTGTCCTGTTAAATTAAATATGTACTCAAGTGTTGGGTAAGCAGATGTGGTATGATGATGCGTTCCATGTCCCATAAATACTACTGCTTCATCATCTTTAAGTTCTGGTAATTGTGTTGTTAGTTCATTAACAACTTCTTCGTAATCTTCGCGCGCTGTTAATAAACGAGACAAAGGGAGAGGGACTTGTCTTTTTTGCTTCTACAGGCTCTATCTTTGTGATGAACTTCTATGGGGTGGAAATTATGCCAAGACAAGTGCGAAAAATGAGTGAAACAGGAACTTGTCATATTGTAGCTAGGGGAGATTAACGGACAAAGAATATTTGAAGATGATGCTGAAGCGGTAGTTGCTTCACAAAAAACAGTGAATAGTGGCATCTACCCAATTTCTAGTCCCTGTCATTGTGTGTTGCAAGAAAGCCTGAGGGAGCAGTTGGTTTGTTCGGTGGCTTTGCTATGAGTACAGAAAGACAAACAATTCTTGAAGATACTGGATATTTAGGAGTAAGCAGACCCTCGCTTTATAGGGCATTTGACAAGTTGTCTGATGAAGAACTTATAACTGTAATAGGTAAAGAGGTTAAGTTTCAAAAATGGCAGTGATAGCACCATAAAACCCCTTGGCAACAGAATTAGTTAACAGAATTCTTCCCCCTACTTCTCTTGAAAAAAAAGTGACAAAATTGGATTTACGCTCTCAGCTTTTTCAAAATGAAAGAAATGAGACCCATCTTTAATATCATAATACTGCATTTGTGGTAGAAGCCTACGTAATCTTTGAATAGAGTCATAAGGGATTGTGCAATCTTTATCTCCCCATAGTAGTAAAAGTTGAATATCTAGCTGGTTTAGTCTCTCAAAGTGTACTGTAGCATCACTTAGAGCATTCCCTCTCATATTGGCTAATATAGCTCTTTTTGTGCCTTTGAAAATCGGCTTGTTTCTTAATCTCTCTGTTATCTCTTCACCTTTATCTCCTAGATAAAATGATCTTTGGGGATTAGTCATAACCATGTCCCCAACAACGCTCATTATGTATTCACCTAGAAATCTCGTCCTCAATATTTGAACCATATTCATGGTCTTGTAATCATCAAAGAATGGCGCTAATAACGCTATTTTCTCCACTTTTCGAGGATGTTCAGCAGCAAAATAAGCAGATATACTTCCTCCTTGAGAAGTTCCAACTAAATAAACAGGCGTATTTATTTCTAGCTTTTCTATGAGTTCTGCAAGTTGTCTAGAATATAGCTCGTTATCGTATTTTTCTAAATACGGTCTGTCAGAAAATCCATGCCCGTACAAATCATATCTTAAAACTCTAAATCCTGCTTCTACTAATTCTTCGAAGTTATAATCCCATGTGAAGTTAGGCAAAGCATTGCCGTGGATGAGGATAATTGTTTTAGCATCTTCCGCTCCCTTAATTTCATAATGGGTGAATCCATCTGATAATTCTATAAATGTTCCCCCTGCGTTAGCTCTTATTGTGTCGTCTAATTTTTCTTTCTCTAAATTCCCTGTGGCAAATGGTAATATGATTAAAACTGCAACTATAAATATAACACTATATAACACAATTTTTTTCATTTAAGCACCACCTTTTTTACGTTTAGTAGAGTATGATTGAACATCGTTGAGTCCTCCCTTTTTCTTGCTTGACTGGCACTAATAATCGTTGTCACTATCCAGTAAAATTTTTTTCTTCTCTTTTGTTTTTTTACGTAGCCCTTAGTTCTAGCTTCAATATTGTTCTGTTCTTAATAACTAATAAGTGTTCACTTATAGTTTATATGCAATCTATACTGCTGTCAAGAGAGAAATTAGACCGCTTAGCTATCTATATTATTGCTCATTGTCATATTTTTTTAAATGTAATCTGACATAAAGTCCATTATAGGAAAGGCACTGAGGACGTTTTATCTGTCTTCTTTAATTGCTCTCTCTACTGTTGTCTACCCCTATTTTTACTACCCTACTAAATTAGTATATGATTTTTATAAATTTCTCTAATTTTTTTGTTAGCTTCATCTTAAGGCATTTATTATCTAAATCGTATTCCTTAAAGCATATCTCAGTAGAAACTTCAAAACACTCTGTCATTGAACAAGACAAGAGAATGTCCCTAATGTTTTGCTGCTCCACTATACAACTCACTAGCTTCCGCCTCTTTTGCATGTCTAATAAACATTTCCCTAATCGCACTAAACTCCCCTATCCCTTTTAGCAATACCTCAACTTTATAACCCATCTCTTTTAACCTGCTCTCCCACGTATCCTCATCTTCTCCTGCCATATCATTAATTGCATGTTCTCCAGCAACAAACATGAATGGAATTAAATAAATTTTTCTAATATCTAATTCTTGCAATCGTTTGACTACATCCTCAAAGTTTGGAAATCCCTCAGCTGTTCCTACAAAAATTTGTTTATATCCTTCTAAATGAAATATGTACTCAAGCGTCGGGTAAGCAGATGTAGTATGATGATATGTTCCATGGCCCATAAAAACTACAGCTTCATCTTCTTTAATCTCTGGTAACTGTGCGATTAACTCTTTAACAACTTCTTCATAATCAGCACGTGTTGTTAGTAGAGCTGTTCCTAACACTAATGATGAGAATTTGTCTCTATATTTATCGCATATTTTCGCTACTTTCTCATATTCAATACCATTAATAATTAAAGTTGGTTGCAATATAACTTCTTCATAATTGTCTTTGATTAGTTTCTTAATAACTTCTTCTGGGGTGTTAATAAATATTTTATCCCGGTTTGCTAATTTGTTAATAATCATCTTCGAGGTAAAAGCTCTGTACACGTCGCACTCCAAAAACTCTGGAATGTCAACACTTATTTAAACAACTTCGCTAATGTGTATTCTTTAGTTCAAAATGCAGTTCGTGTTTTTCTTTATAATTCACTAGTATTACCTCCTAGTCTTTTGATCTTTTGTCTTTACGACTTCATTATCAAAAGATAGGTGGTGCTCTAGCTATTTTATTTATAATTTGTATTTGTAGTTACAGTTCATGTGGATACCCTTCCGTTGTCACCCTGAGCGAATGTAATGAGTCGAATGGGTCTAGCGAAAGTAGAAAGTTGGTCAGTTGGACAGGGAAAAATAAAGAGAAAGATAAGAGAGACGGGTGAGACACAGGGGATGCTAAATATTTACCTCTGAACAGTAACTATTTGTATTTGTAGTTGTAGTTTTGCGTACGGTATACTCATAATAGTGAAAAGTTTAGCTCCTTTCTGGTCTGTTTTTTTGTAAACTAACAATACCATAAGTTGCTATACTTTTCACTATATTTAGAATTTAATTTTGGGGTTAAGGGTTTTGAGGTTCGATCTGGCTTTTAAAGCCATTGCGATAACGATTTCGTTCTTCGTTTGCCTCACTCTCCTCAACTTACTTGCGAGTGAGGCAAACGAAACGCCCCCCTGCCTCCGCTTTCCCAAATTTGTATGCTGGTTGGACTCTTCAAATTTTAACCCAAACCTAAGCCTTGCAAAGATGCAAATTATTAATTCATTTACTTTTTGTCCCAATTTCTAGGTAATTAGCTATATTTGAGTTCGTATCTATAACCGTTTTTATTTTCCCACTTACTGAAGTCATCAATGTTGCAATACCAGGT
>JAJOKP010000157.1 GCA_021129775.1 Clostridiales bacterium | reverse complement strand
TCTTATGTTTTAAATATTGCTAATATCAAAAATCCACACAATATGAGAAAGAGCCAAAATAGATTCTTTTATTTTAAGATAGCATTATCCGAAAAAAAAAAATTCAAACACTTGTTATTCTACGTTAAAATATGCTACATTATATATAGAACAATTGCAATACTAAAAAATATATTCGGAGGTGCTATCTTGAAAAAAATATTAATAACTGGAGCATTAGGTCAAATTGGATCTGAGCTTACCACTTTATTTAGAGAAAATTATGGGGTTAACAATGTAATATGCTCTAACAGAAGCAACAAAAACGAAGAAATAGCAAGTGCAGGTATATTTGAGCTTTTAGATGTTACAGACGGTGCGAGAATGACTGAAATTGTAAAGGAATACAAAGTCGATACAATAATTCACTTAGCGGCAATATTATCTGGAGTAGGTGAAAAGTATCCTTCAATGGCTTGGGACGTTAACATTAATGGGTTATACAATGTTTTAGAAGTAGCAAGGCAAGAAGGCTGTAAAGTATTCACGCCAAGTTCTATAGCTGCTTTTGGACCAGACACGCCAACTGTAAATACCCCGCAAGTTACAATACAAAGACCTACTACAATTTATGGAGTAACCAAAGTAGCAGGAGAAATTCTCTCAGATTATTATTTTAACAGGTTTGGAGTCGACACAAGAGGGGTTAGATATCCTGGGATAATTTCTAACAGCATATTACCAGGTGGAGGAACTACAGATTATGCAGTACATATATATTATGAGGCAATAAAAACTGGCAAATTCGTTTGTCCTATAGCCAAAGGCACTTTAATGGACATGATGTACATGCCAGACGCATTAGACGCTGTTATTCAGCTAATGGAAGCAGATAGTTCTAAACTAGTAAACAGAAATGCATTTAATGTTACTGCAATGAACTTTGATCCTGAAATATTAGCAGCTGAAATCAAAAAACACATCCCAGAATTCGAAATGAAGTACGATGTAGATCCTGTACTTCAAAAGATAGCCAACTCTTGGCCAGATAACATGGACGATTCTGCCGCTAGAAAAGAGTGGGGATGGAATCCTAAATACAACTTGTCTTCTATGACGGAAGACATGTTAAAAGCCTTGAAGAAAAAACTAAAGTAATTTAGACAGACATTGAGCTACTTCCGTATGGGAGTAGCTTTTTGTGACAAAACTGCTTAGTCCCCACTGTCACCTTTGCAAATAACACATGTACTTGGTATAATAGATAATAGATAATATAAAAGATTATATGAAAAACAGAACATTTTCACTGCGAAGAAAACTTAGGAGAGAGAAACAATGATAACATCTCTAATTTTAGAGCTAGGAAATAGATTTGCAATACTGTTTGTTGTAGTTTTTTTACTTACAAGACTGCAAGTCTTTAAGAGACTTGTAGTAAAAAAGGACATCTCCTTTAAAGATAAAGTAATTTTATCAGTTCTCTTTGGTTGCTTTGGGATTATGGGGACATATCTTAGCGTAAGTTATGGTGGCGCTTTGGTTAACACTAGAGTGATTGGAGTGGTTGCTGGCGGGATTTTAGGAGGTCCTGTTGTAGGGCTAGGTGCAGGGCTAATAGCAGGTGCGCACAGAGGAGCGCTAGGACTCTTCGGCATAGGTCCATTTACTGCGTTAGCTTGCGCAATTTCTACTCCAATTGAGGGTTATATATCAGGATTAATGGGCAAATATGTTAGAGGAAGAAAAAAATTGTGGTTGTACGCGGTGATTATGGGAGCCATTGCAGAAGCGTTAAGAAAATTTGCTGTTTTAATTGTTTCGAGACCATTTGAAACTGCCTACGAACTTATAATGACAATATGGGTACCTATGACTGTTATTAACTGTCTAGGTCTTGCGCTCTTTTTTCTAATAATACAAAGTGTTTTTAGTGAAAATGAAAAAATGCTTGCAGAACAATCGCATTTATCTCTAAAGATTGCAGATAAGATATTGCCGTATATTAAGCAGGGCTTAAGTAGCAGTAATAGCAAAGAAGTTGTAAAAATTATTCATAGCATGTCTGACTTTGATGCTGTGACAATTACGGATAGAAAGATTATCTTAGCTCACGCAGGTTTGTCGACAGAGAGGCATAAAGCAGGCAATGAAATTGTAACTAGTTTGACGAAAGAAGCCTTAGATACTGGAAAGGTGAGCACTATTAACGATTGCACAGAACATGATTGTGACTATAACAATTGTTCGATTAAGTCGGCAATAATTGCCCCTTTAGTAGAGGATGGACATGTGATTGGAACAATGAAGTTATATAAATCACTTCCTAATTCAATTACAGCGATTGATCTAGAACTAGGGAATGGATTAGCAAAACTAATGTCAACACAATTAACACTAGGCAAATTAGAGCAGAACAAATCTCTGTTAGCACGAGCTGAGTTAAATGCGTTGCAATCACAAATAAATCCTCATTTTTTATTTAATTCTTTGACCGTAATTGGTTCGCTGTGCAGAACAAATAACGAAAAAGCAAGAAAGTTAATACTAAATCTCAGTGATGTTTTTAGAAAAACTCTTAATGTGAGTAAAAATCTAGTGACGCTTTTAGTAGAACTAGAACATGTTAAAGCGTATGTAGAAATAGAAAAAGCCAGATTTGGTGATAAACTAGAGTTTAAGTATGAAACTAAGTATAATGATGAGCTTTTACTCCCGCCACTTACCCTACAGCCTTTAGTTGAGAACGCAATTAAACATGGATTGCTGCCGAGAGATGAAGGAGGGCTAGTTTCAATTACAGTTGAGGAATGCGAAGGCAATTTAACGATAAAAGTGGTTGATAATGGGGTAGGTATGAGTAAAGAAATAGCCATAAAACTATTATCTGAAGGTGAAGACGATGGCGATTCAATTGGCTTTAGAAATGTAAATGCTAGATTGATAGCAACTTTTGGTGAGGCGAGCAGATTGAAAGTGTTTAGCGAAAAAAATTTTGGGACTACAATTTCTTTTATCATTCCTAGATTAAGCGAATTTAAGGAGGGGGCATTGTGTTAAACATTTTAATTGTTGATGATGAAAAACATATTAGAGAAGAATTGAATTATTTATTAAGTAAATATGAGGATATTAATATTTGTGCAGAAGTAGCAACTGGCAAAAAAGCATTGGAAATAACAAAAAGAATGAAGATAGATGCCGTTTTTTTAGATATTCGGCTTCAAAATACAAATGGAATGATGATTGCTAGAAAACTTCTAGAAATTAACGAAGAGATATTAATCGTTCTAGCTACAGCGCATCAAGAGTATGCAATTCAAAGTTATGAAATAGATATCTTTGATTACATTTTGAAGCCATTTTCAGAAGGGCGTATTAAAAAGACGGTAGAGAGAATTAGAGAGAAAATAAAAAAAGAAGTAAGGAGTACAAATGAGAGTGAGGGGCAAAATGTACAGAAAGATGTAGCAAATAGAATTTGCGTTGAGAATAACGGCAAGATTAAACTCCTTGACGTGAAAAATGTGAAACTCTTTGAATATAGAAACAATAAGACAGAGATACACGCAAACAAAGAAGTCTATTATATAAATACTACCTTAAAAAGCTTAGAAGAACAATTGCCTAGTGAAAATTTTATTCGTACGCATAGAGCGTATATAGTGAATATTGACTATATTGATGAAATCATACCTTGGTTTAACTATACTTATAAATTGTCTATCAAAGATATGGACAGCGAAATTCCAGTGAGCAGAAATTATATGAAGAAATTCAAAGAGAGAGTCAATCTCTATATTTAGTTACGTATTTTTAAGATGCTTTGTATATGAAATCCTTTTCAATGAACCTTAATAGTTCATTAGTGCATCACAGACTAAGATTAGTGCAATTTGCCTAAAGGACCTTAATTCTTGAAAAAAAAATAGTACAATGGTTCAAAGGGCTTGTTCCTAAATAACCTATACAATCTTACTTGTCTTTTCGTCCACACCCTGCGTTGTGGAAACAGTTACATAACGCTGCTATGCGCCTATTTCCACGCC
>JAJOKP010000099.1 GCA_021129775.1 Clostridiales bacterium | reverse complement strand
TACTTTTGCGGTTTTTCTTTGGGCTCAAGTTTTCATAAGTTACTTTACACTACCCTAAGTATATAATAACATTATATTTGTTTGTTTAAAGCAAATGTATTGTACTTGAAGTATACTATAAAAGAGTAATTGTTTACTATACTTATATGAATAATAAATGATTCGCTATTTGATTATCTTAAGGTATACGAAAGTAGTAGATAACACTTGAAACAACAGTTATTCAATATAATATTTTAAAATGCTTTAAAAGTGGAAAGGGAAAATTAAATATTAGTACTATAAATGAAGGAATTAAAGTATTTAAAGCGAATAAAAGAAATATTGAGTATTTCAACAAAAGAGGTGAATGATATGAATTTAGCAAAAATGAAATCACTGCAAAAGCATGTAAAGAAGCGTTTGCTATTAGGATCATTTGATTTGCAAGAGTTTTTAATTATGTATAGATTCTTCTCTCTATTTATTACTTCAGCATATTTTTTGACAGCCAAATCAACTATTCCAATTCTTATAAGAATAGCTATTTCGATAGCTCTATTTTTAGAGTCATATATTTTCGTAAGGACCTATAATATGTATAAAGAAACATGGATGAAGAAAACCTTGATAATTGTAGAAACTATCGGATTAGCAGTTATAGTTGTATTAACAGGAGCAACAGCCAGCCCGTTTTTATTGCATGCACTAAATCCTGTTTTGATTGCGACAACATTGAGTCCATTTTATTTTGGACTGACAATTCCTATGATTTTTGTGGGGTCAGAATATTTAACTACTATAGTGGGAAATGCTTTTTTGCCTAAACAAGTTTTTTCGCTAATTGAACAAAGCTATTTCATTATTATTCTTATACTAGTATCTTTCGTTGCACAGCTAATCTATCAATTATTTCAAATAACAGAAAAAAGGGCTGAAGATGCTAAAAAACAACTTTTACATATTAAAACGCTGTATGGAGCGATTGGACTTTTTTCAAGCAAGAGTAGCCCTAAAGAAATATTAGGCCTGTTTGCATCTTACGCCAAAACGGCAACTGACTCTTCTAAAGCTATTTTGTGGATTGAATCTAGTTTTGGTTCAGATGGGGGTAGAAAAAAAGCATATACAAAGTTAGAGGGGCAAGAAATATTTTGAAGGAAGAGATATGGTATCCTTATGTTAAAGATATCTCTAAAAAAAACTGCAATAGGAAATATTTAGGACCTGAAGACTTTGATGAAGAAGCTTGTTTTGAATACATACAATTAGATGAGGGAGAGTTGCTAACTGTAAGGATTTTATCTGATTCAAGTGATTTTGGTGTTTTAGCAGTTTTTTTTGAGAAGGAGAGAAAAAGTACAAAAGAAAATAAAAATGCTTTACTTTTCTTGGCAAAACTATGTGCAGTGGCTTTAGAAAAATACTCATTAGAGGTAATGTCAGAGAAAGTTTTGCTTCTAGAAGAAAAAAATCGTATTGCAGGCGAATTACATGATAAAGCGACACAAAACCTGTTTGGAGTAATTCATGGAATTAGTGCGCTTAAAAAGAAAGAGAATTTTTCGGATGATGTTAATACTCAGCTTAAACTATTTCAGACTACAATACAATCTGCTTTAAAGGAGATTAGAGCAACAATATATAAAATAAAAAAAGTAAGAAATGAAGAAGAACATTTTTTAGAGGAAATAAAATTGTATTTGGATGATTTAGGAAAGTTAAATGAGGTTAAGGTAGAATTAGACTATGATGAGAGTATAGTTCAAATAAGTCCTGTAGTTAGAAGAAATATATATAGGATAATTAAAGAGAGTACAAGCAACGCAATTAGGCATGGAAATTGTAAGAGTATTAGGGTTTTTTTAACGATAAATTATAAAAAATTAAAACTGTTAGTATTAGATGACGGGAATGGCTTTGATAAAGAATGTATTAAACTGCGAGAAAATAAAGGACTTGGCATGATAAATATGAAAGAGCTTGCAAGAAACTTAAATGGAGTAATTTCAGTGAAAAGCGAATTAGGTAAAGGAACAATAGTTTCTTTGGAGATATCAACAGTAAACTACAATGCATTAAACGAGAGCGATTTAGAAACGGAAGGAGCAAGCCAACATGAAAATTATAATTGTTGATGATCACCCTGTTGTAAGGCATGGATTGAATCAAACTCTAAGTCTAGAAAGTGATATGGAAGTTATAGGAGTGGCAAATTCAACAGGCGCAGGGATTGATTTGATAAAAAAAGAGAAACCAGATTTAGCAATAGTAGACTTAAACATGCCGGGTGGCGGAGGTATGGAGTTAATCCGTGAAATTAGAAATTGTCGTTTGGATGTAAAAATAGTTATATTAACGTCACATGCATCCCGAGAGGAGATAAAAGAATCACTATCATTAAATGTAGAAGGTTGTGTGTTAAAAGAAATTCTTCCAGAAGAATTGGTAAATGCAATAAGACTTGTTTTAAAAGGAAGACGCTATTACGATCCTAATATCATGCAAATTGCATTAACTCCTAGCAAAAAAAATAAGTTGGATCAACTTACAAATAGAGAGCTAGAAGTGCTTAAAACACTAGCAGGTGGGCTTAACAACAAAGCGATTTCAAAAAAATTGTTTATTAGCGAAAGCACAGTTAAAAAACATATATCAAATATTTTGGACAAATTAGAACTAGAAGACAGAACACAAGCAGCACTATATTCATATTCAAAAGGCTTTGGGGCTGAGGAATGAGAAACAAAGAATAGACAGATTTAAAAAACATAAAAAGAACTGATTAGACAACCTAATCAGTTCTTTTTATGTTTAAGGTAGCAAAAAGTAGCATACAAACATAATGATTAAGGGCGATAAAACTATACTTTTGTTGGATGAAAAAAAACAGCACTAGTATATAGTTTAAGTAGTAAGAAACAAGTAATGTAGAGGTGAGGAAAGTGAGTAAAAAGCTAGATTCAAAAAAACAAATTTTTATAATAATTTCATTAGTACTTGTTTTTGCATTTATTTTCTTCATGCTTATTAAATCTATGCAATAGCGCTCAATCAAAAATAAAAATGAGAGGGGGAAATCAAAATGAAAGAAAGAGAAGAAAGAAGAAACTCTACTGGAGAAAGAAGAAAAGGCGACAGGAGAGCAATAGATAAAACAAGGTTACAACAAGAGAGAAGAAAAGATGACAGAAGAGTTGAAGATAGAAGAGTTGTTTAAGATGCACAAGAAAAGCAGATGAAGAATTATTAGCAGGTAGACAAAAGTAGTAGATTAATTAGCTGATAAGACTAAAAAAGACTATGCAAAGGGATGTAGTAGATAAGATATCTAAAATATATACTGTGATTATAAGGTTTCGTCGGTATATTGCTGAAGCTGAAGAATTGGAAGAACGGCACACGGAGCGATTCAAGGGATTTGGGTTTAAACAAAGAAAACAAAGCTTAATTGTAAGGTGAAAAATCCTGCACCAAAGGGGGCATGTATATGATTAGAAGAAGATTCAGAAGAACAAGTAGCAAGAAGAATTCCGTAATAGCAGTAAGTTTAGCATTAATGATTTCTTTTGTAGTAATGGGAAGCGCATATGCGATTTGGGATGACGTCTTGTTTGTTGAAGAAACAATTACTACAGGAAATGCTAGAGTAATAGCTTATGACAATGCAAGAGTGAGTTCTTATGACTTTGAAAGAGTAGTTATAGCAGAGGCATATTGTGTTCAATTGCCAATCATAGGTAAAGTTTGCTATCCTGAAGTGTCAATACAGTTGCTTGTTGGCGTTACAGTTCAAATAGAGGTAGAGAATATTGGTACAGTTCCTATGGAGATAACTGGAGGGTTAGCAGAAGTACACGGTCAACAAGTTGTACTAGAGACTAGAGTGAATCCTAAATGGAAGAGTGGGCAACAGATTATCGGAGGCTTAAATCCAGGAGAAAAAGCTTATATTGATATTCTTATTGGGGGTAGTGCATTACGAAATCCAGACTTTAGTTCAAATCCACTAAAAGAATCTTTTTCAGAAGTGATTTATTTTGAAATTAGCTTTGAACAGTGGAATACTAATGATAGCGGATGGACTGATAGTGTTAATTTCAATTTAAATATTGATGGATTTAGGTAAACAAAAGTAGTACTACAGAACTATGTTTTAGTGAAGATTCAAGTATGCTTACGAGGGTGTACGAGCAATT
>JAJOKP010000062.1 GCA_021129775.1 Clostridiales bacterium | reverse complement strand
GTAAAGACTCTCTACTAATTTTACCTTCTCTATATAAACTAAGTAGAGAGTTGTCCATTGTTTTCATTCCATACTTCATTCCTGTTTGAATTGATGTTTGAATTTGATGTGTTTTTCCTTCTCTAATTAAGTTTGAAATTGCACTAGTGGCTACCATAGTTTCAATTGCAGCAACTCTACCAGCTTCGTCTATTCTAGGAAGAAGTTGTTGCGAAACAATTCCTACTAAAACTGCTGCTAATTGTATTTTAATTTGTTGTTGCTGATGAGGTGGAAAAACGTCAATTATTCTATCAATTGTTTTTGCAGCACCTACTGTATGTAAGGTTGAAAGTACAAGGTGACCAGTTTCTGCTGCAGTTATTGCAATGCTTATTGTTTCTAAATCTCTCATTTCTCCTACTAAAATAACGTCAGGATCTTGTCTTAGGCATGCTCTTAGGCCATTTGTAAAATTATTAGTGTCTGAACCTACTTCTCGTTGATTTATAATACTCATTTTATGCTTATGTAAATACTCTATTGGATCTTCTAAAGTAATAATGTGATGTTTTTCTTCTGTGTTCATTAAATCTATCATTGAGGCTAGTGTAGTCGATTTACCACTGCCTGTAGGTCCAGTTACAAGAATTAACCCTCTTTTTTTTCTAGATAAATCTTTAAGAATTAGTGGCAAGCCAAGCTCTTCAATAGTTGGAATTTTAAGTGATACAATTCTTATTGCAAGTGAGAAGCTTCCTCTTTGCTTGTATATATTTATTCTAAATCTACCAATTCCCGGGTTGGAAAAAGATGCATCAATTTCGCCTTTATCCTCAACTATATTTCTTTGCTTTTGTGTTAATATTTGCATAGCTAAATCTTCAGTGTCAGGTGGCAGTAAAGGTCTGTCGCCTATTTTAATTAAATGTCCATTAACTCTCATTGTAGGTGGAATGCCAGCTGTAATGTGCAAGTCAGAAGCGTTTTCTTGAACTACACATTGTAATAATTCTAAAATCTTCACATTATTCATCTCCATTTAAACTATAAACAACTTTAGCCATTTCATCTATTGTTGTTAAACCTCTTAAAACAAGATCTATGCAGTTTTGTTTCAAAGTAATCATCCCATGTTCTATTGAAGTTTTTTTAATTTCCGCGACTCTAGCATTATTATCAATTAATTCTTTAATTTCATCATCGATAAGCATTACTTCGTGAATAGCTGCTCGTCCTTTATAGCCTGTTTGATTACACTTGTTACAGCCTTCACCTTTATATAATACTGCACTCATTGGAATATTGAATTTTGCTCTATTTTTAGCGTTTACGTTATCAACAATTTTACAACCTGTACAAATTTTTCTCACGAGCCTTTGCGCAATAACACCTACTATTGATGATGATAGTAAATATGATTCTATTCCCATATCTAATAGCCTAGTAATAGTTGAAGCTGTGTCATTTGTATGCATAGTACTTAACACTAAATGACCAGTTATTGATGCTCTAACCGAAATTTGTGCAGTTTCTTTATCTCTTATTTCACCTATCATAATAATATCTGGATCTTGTCTTAAAATAGAGCGAAGTGCGCTTGCAAAAGTTAGTCCTGCTTTAGCATTTACTTGAACTTGGATTATACCCTCTAGTCGATATTCTACAGGGTTTTCTACTGTGATTACGTTTCTATTTATTTTATTCAAATCTTTTAATACTGCATATAATGTGGTGGTTTTTCCACTTCCAGTTGGTCCTGTTACTAGAATTATTCCATTAGGGTTCGCAATTATTTTTTCAAATCTTTTAAGATTAACATCTGTAAACCCTAATTCTTTTTTAGAAATTATTGCTGCAGATTTACTCAATATTCTTAGAACTATTTTTTCACCGTATATAGTCGGCATGGATGAAATTCTTAAATCTATTTCATGCCCATCTAAGTTAAGCTCTATTCTACCATCTTGAGGTATTCTTTTTTCTGCAATATTCATTTTACCCATTATTTTAATTCTTGTCACCATAGCAGCATGTGTTGTTTTTGATGGATTAATTACTTCTTGAAGTTCACCATCTATTCTAAATCTTACTCTAACTCTACTTTCAAAAGGCTCTATATGTATATCACTTGCACCAGATTTTGCTGCATGTTTAATTATTGAATTAACAAGTCTTACTAGTGGTGCTTCATTAATTTTATCTAAGATATCATCTTCTAACTGCTCTAGCTGCTCTTCTAAATCTTCTTCTTTAAATGCTGCAATTGCTTGTTGAGTGATTTCATTTTCATAATGATATTGTATTGCTAAAAGGATAGAAGATTTAGTCGAAATCACAGGAACAACTTCCATACCTGTAACAAGTCTTACATCTTCGATAGAATTATGGTCTAGCGGATTTGCCATTGCAACTAATAATCTACCATGTTCTATTTTTATAGGGATTAACACGTTATTTGTTGCCATGTCTTCTGAAATAACTCTAGGTGTTTCAGGGTCAATATAGTATTTTTCTAAATCAATATGTGGAATTCCTAACTGAAATTCTAGTGCCTGAATCAAATCAATTTCCTCTACAATACCTTCTTCTACTAAAATTTCTCCTAATTGTTTCTTCAATTTTTTTTGCAAGCTAAGACAATCTATTAATTGTTTTTCTGTAATTAAATTAGATTCTAAAAGCAAATCTCCTAATCTTTTCTTTAACACGTATTTTCCCCCTATATTCATATAACTCTAGCTTCTATCACTATGTTATGGTTCTCAAGTCCTATCTGAAAGTTTATCATATTATCAAAAAAATAGCAAGATACATTTTCTCAAACGTATTGACAGATACATTTTCTCAAACTGCATGTCGTTTATATTAAAGTTCAATTCACAGTCATTATAGACTGTTTACCCTTGTAACTAGCTGAGTACGATTTCTAGCTCTATCATATGCAGATATCGTAATTACGTAAATCCCTTTACCTAAATCACTTAACTTAATATCATTGTATATAGTACTATTTTTAATAACTATATCAATTTTCGTACTAAGCCTTTCAACTAACCCTTCTTTTTCAAGAGTTATCTCATAATAAATAAGATCCGAATAAAGATCGGAAACGGAAATGGGTAGTAAAATTACGCCATCATATGTAGATAAATAGTTGTTTTGGTCTATAATTTCAAGCTTTGGCGCAGTTTTGTCCAAAATATAATAAACTGCATAAGCGCTACTCTCAATGCCAAAAGTATTTCTAACTTTGATTTGAAGCGTTTGTATTATTCCCTCATTGTTAGCTATTAGAACTTGTTTTGAGATTATACTATTTTTTATATCATGCCATTTACTCCAACTGATACCATCTAATGAATACGAAAACTGTTGGGCGTTTACAGTAGTTAAGTTAAGTAATATACTTTGTTCTGCTGTAAAAAACGGCTCATTTTTTGTGCCACTCCCAAATTGACTAGAGGGTGGTGGAATGATTTTTGGATGAGTTTCATCTGGCAAATAGTATATTTTGTCCACGCTTGTTGCTAAAATATTGTTTTCTTCATCTAATATCCTCAAATGAACAGTCTTGAGCCCAGAAATAGTCCCTATGTTAAAATCTGAATAGAAATCCTGATAAGCACCTGCATAGTTGAGTACCCACCCTCTGCTAGGGTCGTATCCCAGCCAATTTACATTGTCAGTAGAAAACTGTACTCTCATAGATTTTATATCTCTGCTACATCCAATCTGCATGACTACTAAATGATTTGAGCTGTATTTTTGTCCATAATTTATTTCGAAGAAAATTTCTTTTTCTATTGTAGCATCAGTAAGATTTATAATAAAACTTCCTACTTCATTTTTCGTAAGTATTAAAGCTACTACTAGTATTAAAATGATACTAGCAAGTATTTTTATACGCATTTTCTTCATTTTCATCACTAACTTTCGTATAGAATTTAACTGCTTTTTCTAGTAATGCTCTTTAAGAAGTCTATCTAGCAAATAAACAACTTCTGCTCTAGTTATATTTGCATCTTTATTTTCTATTCCAACTGATCTATGAAATCTCTCTGCAAGTATTTCGTTTGCCATCTCTTCCCATTTAAAGCTTTTATGTGCAAACAATCTGTTAATAATCCATTCAACTTCTCTATATGTTATTGGAATATGAGGCCTAAGACTACTATCTTCATTCCCCATAATTATTCCCATTGCAATAGCTTTT
>JAJOKP010000053.1 GCA_021129775.1 Clostridiales bacterium | reverse complement strand
GTGTTACGAATCATGTTCTTTCATATGCTAAAAGCCACATTGCAGTCCTTAAAGGTTATTTTCCAAAGGAAATTAGAAAAATACTTGTTTTTTATGGCGGAGGGGACAATCCTCGTTATGCTCTTTATTTAGCAAAGCGGTTAGTCTAGTAAACTGATCCTACAATAAAAATTCTAAGAGTTATTAACCCAGACTTAGATTAGATTTAAAAAAAAACTTGAGGCCGAGATTGTAAAGATAACGAATGAGGAAAAAGAATGCCGAATAGAGTATAAAATAAAAGAAAGATATTCGAGGATTGATGCTATTATGCTATAGTATTACTCTGAGCAAGGCGGGGATAATTGGGAACATCGTATCTCTAGATACACCTTACAAGAAAGAATTGTAGTATAATCAAGACAGTGAATGATATAGGTTATTATTATCAAAAGGAGTGGGATCATCGCTATTATGACGCTAGTTGTTGAGAAGTAGGCAGAGGTTATTGGAATGAGCGCTGCTAGAAAAGAGGAGGGAGTACATGATTGATAAGTGGGGAAGTAAAAAAGAAGAATTTGACAAGATTGACGCACGTGACCTGAAAGGCGATTTTTTAGCTATGATACTTAAAAAGGCAAAGAATACTAAAGTTGGAGAAGGGCTTTGCATAATTCAGAGTTTTGAACCGATTCCGCTATATTCAGTAATGGAGGATCTAGGATTTGAGTATCAAGCTGAGAAAAAGTCCGATGCAGAGTATTACGCATATTTCTACAAAGTGAGCGTAAAAGAAGAGGAAGGAATGCCCTTAAAACCAACAGCTATACTAAATTTTAAAACCATTGATAACAGTTTAGCAGACCTAGTTGTACATTTTTGGGAATTAGTATGGGCAAAAGAAAATTCAGCAATAGACAAAAATACTAAGTACTTACTTTCTTTATCTAATGCTGTTGGTGCCGGGAGAATAAGACAAGCAGTAAGAGAGTTTGTGAAGGCTTATTCAAATGGCGTAAAAATCGAAGTGTTTGATGAACTATTTACAATGTTCGTGTGGAACCAAGGGGTTGGCAACTTTGCTTCTGAAATTGGACCATCAGTTTTATTTGCAGCTTATAAATTTGTTAAAGAGCAAGAGGAAAGAGGTTTAGAGCGTGATGAGATTAAAAAAGAGCTTTTAAAGCGCTATGGAAGTAGCAATGAAAAGGTTAATCCCTTACCCAAGATGAGGTGAAGTCGTGCTGTTGATTTGCGAGAAATGCTATAAATAGAATTGGTGTGAATTTCTGTTGGGGTTTTGCGATTGCAATGATAGTAATATTTTTATCGAAAATATATTTTGAGGAGGATTTCTATGAAATTTAAATTGCCGGCATTAGGCTATGCGTACGGCGCATTAGAGCCACACTTTGACAGAGAAACAATGGAAATACATCACACAAAACACCATGAGGGATACAAAAATAAGTTGAATTTAGCTTTGGAAGGCAGCGGATTAAATTTGTCAATAGAAAAACTTTTAAAAGACTTAGGCTCTTTACCTAAAGAAATAAGAACTTCCGTGAGAAATAATGGTGGTGGGTATTATAACCATAACCTGTTTTGGAAAAACCTTTCGCCTGAAGGTGGAGGAGATCCAACGGGCACACTAGGAGAAGCTATAGTTAAGCAATATGGATCTTTTGATGACTTTAGAGCTAAGTTTAATGTAGCTGCAGCCACTAGGTTCGGTTCTGGTTGGGCTTGGTTAACAGTTAAAGATGGAGTTCTAGAGATTTCATCTACAGCAAATCAAGATTCGCCACTTACAGAAAACAAGACAGTAATTTTAGGATTAGATGTTTGGGAGCATGCATACTATCTAAAATATCAAAATAGAAGACCTGATTATATTGATGCTTTTTGGAGCCTTGTAGATTGGGATGAAACTAACAAACGCTATTGTTCAGCAAGCGAATAATTTCTGAGAGACTAGAAATTGTTGCCAAAAACTTGCCCTTTAGGTTGTGTGTGGGTTCAAACGAATTGCCGAGTTAACTTCCCCATTAGCGCTCCATGGGTGACAGTGTAAAAGTAGATCTTTAGGTCAGAGCAAGTCATTAGAGACTTACTCTGGCTTTTTCCATCTTTATGTAAAGTTTTACCTAAGTGCGGCAAAGAGTTGGAATAACGATTGCTCTAATGAATAATCCAAAGCTAGTTGTCGCAGATGAAGCAAAACCACCTCTTGATGTTTCTATACAATCTTAGATTTTGAACTTGATGAAGAAATTGCTTGAGAAATTAAGCTTAACATATCTCTTTATCTATCTACTATGTTTTAGAGTTAAGACTCCCACTTCAGGTGAACAAAGAAAGTGATTCACACGAAATCATAGATTTCGGTTCTCTACTTTTTTAAGTGGGAACTTCCAATCAGGCGTAGTTATTGGTAGAAATCAAAATCCATGGAAAGAATGTAGGCTTGACTTAATGAAGAAGGACTCAGTCAAGCTCGTTAGACGCTTATCGGGCGGCGGAGCAGTTTATCACGATCTTGGTAATTTGAATTTTACATTTGTATCACATAAGAAGAATTATAATTTGGATAGGCAAGTCGGGGTCATAATATCTGCACTAAAAAAAATAGGTATTAACGCAGAATTTAGTGGTCGAAATGACATAGTTGTAGACGGAAGTAAATTTTCTGGGAATGCTTTTCTAATTGAAAAAAACAATCGTATGCAACATGGAACTATATTAATTGATGTTGATATGAAAGCGCTTTCTAAGTATCTAAATATATCTAGAATAAAAGTTCAGTCTAAAGGCATTTAATCTGTGAGATCAAGAGTCATTAATCTAAAAGATATTGACGAAACTTTAACTATATCAAAAATGAAGACTCTATTAGTAGATACGTTTAAAGATGAATATGGGTATGTAGGAGAAATAGATAATTATGATGAAGAAAGCATAAAAAACCTCGTTGCAGCAGATAAATATAATAGATGGGAATGGAATTACTCAGATTCACAGTCATTTTCAATTCAATTAGAGAAGAAGTTTGATTGGGGAATTGTTGACTTTAATTTCAATTTAAAAAACGGTAAAATTATTGAAGCATCGATTTATTCTGACGCATTATTCATTTATGGCTTTAAGGAATTTGCAGATACAATTATTGGTATTGAGCTTGTTGGCGAAAAGCTAGCGGCAAAATGTGAAACTATAGGCTTTGATAATGATGTTAAAAGAGACATTAAGGATTATTTGATTAGCGAGCTTTAATAGAGGAAATTATGATTAATTGATGACAACATTAGTTAAGTGGATACAAGTTACAAGATGGTATGGAAGGAGTTGTAAGCAGAAGATAAGTGATGGAAGAGTAATTATCAATTGATAACAAAGATAGATCTGAGTTTAAGAGTTTGATGCTCTTGACTTATATATAAGCACAGTGTATAATAGAAATGAAAGTGATTATCTGTTTCAATTGACAATCAAGAAGTGTAAATTAAGAGCAGTTTGATTAATAACAAAGCAAACTTAAAGAGGAGGAGAGTATGTTGTTTGAAAAGCATAACCCACAAACAGATGAAATGATACAAATAATGGATCAAAATGGATTAATAGTTAGGTCAGATTTAATGCCGGATTTATCGGTGAATGAAATGATAGAGATGTATAAGACGATGGTTTTTGTTCGCGTAATCGACACTAAAACTGTTCAATATCAAAGGCAAGGAAGAATACTAACGTATGCACCAAATTTTGGGCAAGAAGCTACGCAAGTAGGATCTATTTTTGGTGCGAAGGAAACCGATTGGGTTGCCTCTGCATTTAGAGAGCTAGGAGTTTGGTTACATAAAGGGATTCCCCTCTATAATGTCTTGCTGTATTGGTATGGCAACGAGTTAGGAATGCAAATGCCTGATTCTGTTAGAGTTTTACCAGTTAACATACCTATAGCTTCTCAATTTCAGCATGCGACTGGATTAGCCTATGCGAGTATGTATAAAGAGGAAGATGATGTAGTACTTGCATATGTAGGTGATGGTGGGACTTCACACGGAGAATTTCATGAAGCTTTAAATTTCGCAGCAGTTAAAAACACGGCAAATGTATTTATAATTCAAAACAATCAGTATGCAATTTCGACGAATCGGAAAAATCAGTCAAAATCTGAAACATTAGCACAAAAAAGCATAGCTTACGGTATGCCGGGAAGGTTTGTTGATGGG
>JAJOKP010000129.1 GCA_021129775.1 Clostridiales bacterium | reverse complement strand
CTTAGTCCTAATCCATCTAATATTATTAATACTGTCGGTTTTTTCATAAAGAAAATCTCCTTTTACACTCTAAAAATTCACTATTGCTAAGAACGACTCTGCCTCTAGGCTTGCTCCACCAACAAGTGCACCATCAATATCATACTCATTCATTATTTCAGTTGCATTGTTTGGTTTAACGCTTCCGCCATATTGAATTCTGACTGCATCTGAAACTTTTTCACCATATTTTTTGTCGATCAGTCCACGAATAAAGCTAACAACATCATTTGCATCTTTAGACGAAGCTGTTTTACCTGTTCCAATTGCCCAAATAGGCTCATATGCAATAACAGTATCTTTCATTTCTTCAGAAGTCACGCCTTCTAAGCAAGCTTCAACTTGTTTTTTTACAACATCATGCGTTCTTCCTTCTTCTCTTTCTTCTAAGGTTTCACCTACACATAAAATTGGTTTGATTTTCTTTTTAATAGCCTTTTTAATTTTTTTGTTAACTACTTCATTAGTTTCTCCAAAGATTTGACGTCTTTCAGAATGCCCTAAAATAACATAGTCTACACCAATGTCATTTAGCATATCAGCAGAAATTTCACCAGTGAAAGCACCACTATCCGCCCAATGCATATTTTGTGCGCCGATTTTTACTTTACTATCTGCCACGATTTTTTTTATTTCGCTAATGTAGATAGATGGGCAACATACAACTATTTCTACATCAGTTTTTGTAGCTTCGCTTTTTATTTTCTCCACTAACTTTGTTGCATTCTCTAAGTTCATATTCATTTTCCAATTTCCTGCAATAATAGGTATTCTCATCTTTTTCCTCCAATACAGTTTGTCGTAGTGCCAAAAGCTTCAACATCCTTATTCGAGTAGATTAAGGGCGACTCGCGGGCTCGCTCAGGGTGACAATAAAGTGGATGCTTCATGAAAGCTATTTGCACTACTTCTCGCCTAATACATCAATACCTGGCAAAATTTTTCCTTCAAATAGTTCTAGTGATGCTCCTCCACCTGTTGAAATATGCGTCATTTTGTCAGCATATCCTAGTTGTTCAACAGCTGCGGCACTATCGCCTCCACCTATGATGGTAGTTCCTTCACATAACGAAAGTAGATGCGCAACTTTTCTTGTCCCTTCTGCAAAAGATGGAATTTCAAATACACCCATGGGACCATTCCATACTACTGTTTTGGCCGATAGTATAATATCTTCAAAGAGGTTAACAGTTTTTTCGCCAATATCCACACCAATCCAATTATTCGGCATTTCCTTGATGTCTACAGTTTTATAGTTTGCGCCATCTTTAAATTCATCTGCAATTACGGTATCTACTGGCAGTATAAGATGAACTCCTTTTTCTCTAGCAGTTCTAATTAGTTCTAATGCTAATTCCATTTTATCTTCTTCCAATAGTGAGTTGCCAATTTCATACCCTTGTGCTTTGATAAATGTGTAAGCCATTCCGCCACCTATAATTAACACTTGAACTTTGTCTAATAAATTCTTGATTACACCAATTTTATCTGACACTTTGGCTCCGCCTAAAATAGCTACAAATGGTTTCTCTGGTTTTTCTACTGCAATACCCATAATTACGATTTCTTTTTCAATTAAGAAACCCATAGCTGATGGTAAAAAGTTTGCAATTCCAGTTGTTGAGCAATGTGCTCTGTGTGCTGTTCCAAAAGCATCGTTTATAAACAAATCTCCTAGAGATGCAAGTTCTTTAGAGAAACTCTCTACATTCTTAGTTTCCTCTTTTCTGTATCTAACATTCTGAAGCAACATAATTTCTCCAGTATTCAGATTTTTAACCATTCGCTTTGCATTTTCTCCAACAACATTGTCATCGTCAGCAAAAAGCACTTCTTTATCAATAAGTTCTGCAATTCTCTTGGCAATTGGCACTAAAGAAAATTCAGCTTTTGCCTCGCCTTTCGGTCTTCCCAAATGCGACATCAGTATTACTGAAGCATTATTTTGTAGTAAATAATTAATAGTAGGCAACGCTCCTCTAATCCTCATATCATCAGTTATGTTTCCTTCTTTATCCATAGGGACATTAAAATCACAACGCATCACTACTTTTTTGCCAGAAACATTCACGTCTCTTACGGTTTTCTTGTTTAAGATTGACATGTCGACCTCCTTTATAGCATAGAAATCTCAACTTCTCCATGTAAACATAAAACAAGTCCAGCCCGCAGCGGAGCTACATAACTGGACTGCTTATTCTATTTACAATCCTTTTTCGACCATATACGATACAAAATCAACCACTCTTACTGAATAACCCCATTCGTTATCATACCAAGCAACGATTTTCACCATAGTATCCCCAATTACATCCGTTGCTAAACCGTCAACAATTGATGAACGAGGATCTTGTCTGTAATCCATTGATACCAAAGGTTCATCAGAATATCCAAGTATACCTTTCAACTTGCCTTTTGCAGCATCTGCGAATGCTTTGTTGATTTCTTCAACCGACGTATTTTTCTCAACTTCAACAACTAAGTCAACAACTGAAACTGTTGGAGTTGGCACTCTCATTGCCATTCCAGTAATTTTTCCTTTAAGCTGTGGTAAAACCAATGCGACAGCAGCAGCAGCTCCTGTAGTTGTAGGTATAATTGACTCTGCAGCAGCACGTGCTCTTCTTAAATCTTTATGCGGCGCATCAAGAACATTTTGATCGTTAGTATACGCATGAATTGTTGTCATTAAACCTCTTTTAATTCCAAATTTCTCATCAATAACTTTTGCAAAAGGCGCTAAGCAATTTGTTGTGCATGAAGCATTTGAAATAATATGATGGTTTTTAGGATCATAATCGCCCTCGTTTACTCCAAGTACGACTGTAATGTCCTCTTTTTTTGTAGGTGCAGTAATTAGAACTTTCTTAGCCCCTGCCGTAACATGCTTCATTGCAGTTTCTTTCGTTCTGAAAATACCTGTAGCTTCTATTACAATGTCTACCCCTAATTTAGCCCAAGGGAGATTTTCTGGGTCTCTTTCAGCAAATATTTTAATCTCTTTGCCATTTACAATAAGAGCATCTTCTTTAACTTCTACTGTTCCGTTAAATTTACCATACAAGCTGTCGTACTTAAGTAAGTGAGCCAAAGTCTTTGGGTCAGTAAGATCATTGATTGCTACTATTTCCCAATCTCTCTGCTCTTCAACTGCAACCTTAAATGCATTTCTTCCAATTCTACCAAAACCATTAATCGCTACTTTAACACTCATTTTCATTCCTCCTAAATTATTTGTATACTTCTATTTAATATTTCTTTGGCTGCCCTTTCGTCAGTTACAAGAATCATATTCTTGTTTAATTTAGAGATAGCCATTATTGCCTCTGCTTTTTTTTCGCCACCTGCAGCGCCAATCACACATGGAATTTTAACGAAATCCTCAAGATTTATTCCTATTGTATTCATTTCATAAACCGTTTCACCATTTTTGTTAAAAAAATATCCAAATGCTTCTGCAACAGCTCGTTTTTTATTCAATCTTTCTAGAATTTTGCTCGGAAGCTCTCTATCTTTTGCCATTTTATCTGCTCTTCCTATACCAAATAACAATAAATTAGCTTTCTTTACTTTCTTTATTATCTTTTTGATTTTAGGATCTTGCAAAATGCTCATAAGGGCTTCGTCACAAAGTGTGTCGGACGCATGTAGTAAATGATAATTTCCACTTAATCCATTTGCAATTTTTGCTGCAATTGTGTTTGCTTGGTTTTCAACATTTTTGCCTAACCCACCTCTAGCAGGTACAACTACAATATTCTTTGCCTTAATCCCTCTGTTTATACTTGTAGCCACAGCAGACATAGTTGACCCACCTGTTACAGCAATAATGTCATTATCCCTAATTACTCTTTCTATAACTTTTGAAGCTTTTTTCCCAATATCCTTTAGAACATATTCATCTTCTTCAATATTCCCAGGAACAATAATTACTTCACTAATCTTCAATATTTTGACCAATTTTCTTTCTAGTTCACTTATACCTCGTATGGAGTAAATAAAACTTTTTAATTTTTCAACTATATTACTGCCATCGTATGTAATACTCATGCCAGAAGTTGTTACCTCTAATAATTTTTCTGCTTTTAAGAAATCTATTTCTGCTCTAACTATTCTTTCGCCTATCCTTAACTTATTCGCTAAACTCCTTCTTCCAATCGGCTGAAACATGGCTATGGTTCTA
>JAJOKP010000100.1 GCA_021129775.1 Clostridiales bacterium | reverse complement strand
TAATTGTAAAACGGCGTGATATCAACAATGTTCTTAAGTTGCTGGATGAGATCGATCCAAAAATTTTTTACAACATATCCGATGCCCGTAGTATTCATGGTGGAGTATTTCCCGGTGGCAGGAGAAAGGGAAAGTAAATTAATGTTATGTATGTAATTAGCCTTAGTTACAGATAATATATTATATATTTGTATCTAAAGGTGGCATAAAGTATGTTGTTTGATATTTTTGACATTATTTTTCGCACGGTAATAATGTATTTCTACATATTGATTATTTTGCGGGTAACCGGAAAGAGAGAAATTGGTCAACTTTCTCCCTTTGATTTTGTAATAGCTATTATCATTGCAGAAATAGCTACTATTCCTATAGAAAATCTGGATGTGCCGCTGTGGCATGGTTTGCTGCCAATAACAATATTGGGGTTACTGGAATTTGGTTTTGCTTGGCTCATTTTGATTAATAGGAAGGTGCGGTTGTTAATTTACGGAAAACCTCAAACTATTATTAAAAACGGAAAAGTACTATGTGATGAAATGAAAAAAGCTAGGTATAACTTAGATGATTTAATGTCCCAGTTGCGTGAGAAAGATATTTTTAATATTCAAGACGTAGAATTTGGGGTATTGGAATGTTCGGGTAAGTTAAGCGTACTGCCTAAATCTCAAAAACGCGGGGTAACCCCAGAAGATTTGGGGCTAAGCACAAAATATGAAGGTTTGCCTACTGCGCTGGTGATGGATGGCGAAATAATGAAAAAGAACTTGCAGCAAGCCAATTTAGATGAAAAGTGGTTGAGAGCCCGCCTGAAAGAAAATGGGTTAACCCCCGGTAAAGTATTGATTGCTACTTTGAGCACTGATGGGAAACTATTTATAAATGAATGTAATCCAAAGTAGTAGAAGGGGTCAAGTCTTGGTGCGACCGGGCAAGGTCGGGATATATAGTGGGTGAGAAGCCCACCTGGTAAAGCCTAACCCGACTTTCACTAAATCAGGCTAATATTTGTATAATCTACTAAGTACCATCACCTAAAAGCACTATATATAAATATAATTATAATCTCAAGTACTATATATGACACCATGGCTTTTTAACTCTTCTTGTAGTGACCTAATATCGATATTGATACAGACAACCATTTGGGAACACTTACCATTCCTAAAACAGAGTAGAAAAAAATGGCTATTATATTAGAATCCCGGTTAAATGGTAAAATTTTTTTGTTTGAAGAAGATTCCCAGATTGCTCTTTGATCACATTGACCCTGCTTGTTGACTCCCGTTGTTTGAAAACTGATCTAGGAATAAGACCGGTACATCACCAGTTAGCCAGATGAATTAAACAAAATATTTGATGCCTATTATCGAAGTCCATTAGTTGCTAAATCAAAAGGTGAAGGTATAGGACTATGTGTCGTGAAAGAAAATTTGAAACTTATAAATGGAAATATTTCAGTTCAATCTCAAAAAGGCATTGGTAGTACTTTTACAATAGAACTTCCAATTATTTTTACAACTGAGGATCAAAATCATGTTTTAAAAAATGAAGTGTAAGATTAAAAAATTTCTTGATACGATTGTAGAGCAAACTAAGCATCTGTAATCTTTATTTGAATAATAAAGCAACCTGCTGAGTTGGTAGATAGAGTGCGACAAGAAGTTTTACCAATTACTGCTAATTAATTATTTAGCCTGATGTGCCATCATCAGTAGCCTACCGCAACATGCATTGTTAGCAATGACTTTGTGTGAAGCTTGCGGGACAATGTAACCTTAATCCGAGGCGTGAGCTGAGGAACTACTGGTAGCATCAAACCGGTCGGGTGCTAGGCTTGGAAAGTATGGGTAATTAAATGAATAATCGATAAACGTCGTTACCAACGACAAGCCAAAGTTGCTGACAGGCTTGAACTAAAAAGTGAGCAGGTGGTTATTCCTCTTCACTCTAGGAATACATGGACATTACTCCTGCCGGCGAATAGATTAACCCTAACCTTTTCTGTGATTGATAAAGAACTTGGTAAGCCTGTATCACTCCTACAGGAAAGTTGACCGTAAAGTTAACCGATAGTGATGCAGGCAGAGGAAAGTTGGAGGAAGCGAACGCTGGTTTGTAATGAACCAGATAGGGATTTAAACGTCATCTCACGGGAAACCGGGCAGACTTCCAACACGGTAATACTTTACAAGAAAATTGTAAAAATTCTTTAAGGAGGAATGTCAAATGAGCGAAGTTGTTATTAAAACTAAGCGTGCAACTCCACTCATAGTGGTGGATTGGCACAGTATTAACTGGAAAAACTGCCACTATGTAGTTAAGAATTTACAATCGCGTATTATAAAGGCATATCAAGAGGGTAGACTTGGAAAAGTGAAAGCTTTACAAGGTATCCTCACACACTCTTTTTCAGCCAAAGCAATTGCTGTTAAAAGAGTTACTGAATTGAACACAGGTAAGAAAACTCCCGGTGTTGATAAAGAATTATGGGATACTCCTACTAAAAAGGCAGACGCTTTATTAAATAAACTCAATCGCAGTGGCTACAAAGCGTTCCCACTAAAAAGAGTTTATATTCCTAAAAGCAACGGTAAGAAACGTCCGCTAGGAATTCCGACTATGAGAGATAGAGCCATGCAAATGCTTTACCAAATGGCTTTAGACCCTGTAGCAGAAGAAATTGCGGATAACAACTCTTACGGATTTCGCCAAAAAAGAGGTTGTACTGATGCTATTGAACAATGCTTTAACTCCTTAGCTAAAATATCTTCAACACAATGGATTTTAGAAGGTGACATCAAAAGTTGCTTTGACAAGATTAACCATGACTTTGTTTTAGCCAATACCCCATCTGATACCAAGATGTTAAAAGAATGGTTAAAATGTGGATTAATCGATAAAGGAATGTATTCACTCACAACAGAGGGAACGCCACAAGGTGGCATAATTAGCCCGACATTAGCCAATCTAACTTTGGATGGTATGGAAGATTTACTCAAGAAGAACTTTAAACCGAGTAAACCCTTCAACCCAAAAGTCAATCTGGTTAGATACGCTGATGACTTCATAATCACGGGAACAACTAAGGAATTATTAGAGAACGAAGTTAAACCTCTAATAATAAGTTTCCTTAAAGAACGAGGATTAGAACTCTCTGCTGAAAAGACGCACATCACTCATATTAATGAAGGATTTGATTTCTTAGGTCAAAATATACGCAAGTATAATGGCAAATTACTGATTAAACCCAGTAAAAAGAACATCAAAACTTTCCTTGATAAAGTAAGAGAAATGATTAAGTCTAATAAAACAGCGAAACAAGAAAATCTAATTCAAACTCTTAATCCGATGATTAGAGGTTGGGCAAATTACCACCGCTATGTAGTCTCAAAAGAGACATTTAGTAAAGTAAAATCCGAGATTTTTAAGATGATTTGGAATTGGTGCAAACGCCGACACCCAAATAAACCTAAATTATGGATAAAGGATAGGTATTTTATACGTGTTAAGAATAAAGACTGGATTTTCGCCTTTAATATTAATCAACAGATTAATATGGCAGATACTCCAATCGTTAGACACGTAAAAATTAAAGGCAACGCTAACCCTTATGACCCGCAATTTGAAGAATACTTTGAAAAGAGAGAATTCACCAAAATGCGTAAGTCAATTAAGGGTTATGGAAGATTAGCTACTGTATGGATGTGTCAAGATGGTAAATGCCCTATTTGCGGTGAAATAATTACTCTTGAATCACAATGGCATTTACACCATATAATACCGAAACATCTTGGTGGAACTGATACTTTAGATAATCTAGTTTCCTTACATCCGAACTGCCACAGGCTTGTTCACAGTAAGAAAATTGATATGTCGGCTTCTTAACGTGGGCTTAGTATTGCTTGAGCCGTATGATGGGAAACTATCACGTACGGTTCTTAGGGGGCTTGGAGATGGTAACATCTCCCGGCTACCCGACAATATATATTGCACTTTGCATGAAAAAAGTGTACACTCTTAGCAAGAAAGTAAGAATGTCTAACTAACTGGGAGAGTGAAACATATGATCACTGAGTTTCGTAAAAAATCACAAATTACCATTCCAAAAGAGGTAGTGTTAAAGCTTGGTTTAAAAGAGGGAGACAAACTTGAGATTATTGAAAGTGACGGTGTGATTAGTATTATACCGGTAGTGGTTCATTCTAAAAAATATCTTGCTGAGCTAAAAAAAGAAATTATGGATATAAAGGCCAAAATCAACTCGGGCGACCATCTTGTATTTGATAATGTGGATGATTTATTTAAGCAACTGGATTTCGAG
>JAJOKP010000154.1 GCA_021129775.1 Clostridiales bacterium | reverse complement strand
TTAACTTCTTTTTTTATCTTTTTAAACTCTTCCATTATTTCTTTAGTTGCAGTAACTCCATCCATCACATCCATAACTAAATCCATTAAAATTACATCCGGAAGTAATCTCAAACTCTCATTTATACCTCCTCTTCCATTACTGGCTTCTCCACACACATCTATGTCTTTTTCAGTCTCCAAATATGCTCTTAATCCCATTCTTACCATTTCGTGATCATCCACAATTAAAACTCTAATTTTTTCACTCATAGATTTTCCCCCATACATTTAGTGATTTTTATTCAGTATGATAAAGCGGCACCCTTATTTCAACTCTCGTTCCCTTTCCTTCTACTGATATGAAATCTATTCTCCCACCTATTTCTTCTACTCTTTCTTTCATAGTAGATAGTCCATAAGACGTTTGTTTAATGTTTTTAATGTCAAATCCTACACCATCGTCTTCTACAAAGAAGTATAGAACCTTACTGTTAGAATAAAACTTTATATATATACTTCTAGCTTCTGCGTGCCTAATTATGTTTGACAATACTTCTTGAGCTATTCTATACAAACAATCTTCTACACCCACAAGAACATTTTGGATCCCTTTGATTTCCCAGCTAAAACTTATATTTTCATTGTCCTTACTGATTTCTTTTAATAACGCTACTAGTGCTTCATGAATAGGGACTCCTTTTAACTTAACAGGTCTCAATTGCAATATTAGCGCTCTAAGCTCTTTCTGTGCAGTTTGTGCCATTTCCTCTACCTTTGTCAATATTTTTTGGGCTTGGCTTGGATTATCTTCAACCAAGTTATTAATTGCTTTTAGTGATACTGAGATTGCAAATAGTTGCTGACTAACAGCGTCGTGTAGGTCTCTAGCTATTTTCTTTCTTTCTGTTAAAGAAGCTTTTCTTTCAGTTTCTAGAACGAGTGTTTTGTTTTCACTTATTAGCCTCTGTAAAGATTCAACCTGTTTCTCAGTTCTCGCAGCCATTAAATTAAACTCACTACATACACGATCAATGTCTTGAAATCCTGTGCTGCCGAGTCTAGTATCAAGTTTCCCTCTACTTAATGATTCATACGCTTCTTCAATTCTCTGAAACATCTTTTTCGCTTTAATGCTAAAGGGAATCCCAATATAAATTAATATGACAAAAGTTGTACTTAACAGGCTTAGTATAAAAATAAATGTTACTGTCGCTAACACGTTAATGTCCATTTCGGCAAAATGCTTTAAATAATTTTTTAGCTCTGAGTCATAATTTGAATATATCAAAACCATTACAGCAAATACAAGCAAAGATACAACAGTAGTAGTTAAGGAAGCTACAATCATTCGAGTAATTATAGATTCATACACGTTCTTTTTTCTATTTCCGAACTTCCTAATGTAATCAATCACCTACTTCACCCATCTAACATTAATTTCTCCTGCTTTTAATTCAAGATCAATCTTAACTTTTTTTATTGCGTCTTCGTAATTATCTGATACATAGATCTCTTGCGAAGTAATTCCACCTGCTGACTCTGCAAATAGCTTAACTTCTCCTGCCAAAACACGTGCTCTAACTTTCACTGCTAAATCTATTGGCACTAATATTTCAATTTCACCAGCTAAGCCTCTTATATTTACTGTTACCTCCCCTTCGTTAATTAGTGCTGTCGCTAAATTTATTTTTGTTTCTCCCGCTACATTATATAAGTCTAAATCATCTAAAACCCAGGGTTCACGTCCCTTATCAATTTCACCAACTAGTTTATACTCCGTTTTAAATCCTTCATCTGAAGATTTTTTCTCTTTATAATCGTTAGATGAACTAGAAAAATTAAAATGTTTTGACGATTTCTTGTTTATAATGAGATCCCCAAAAATAATTTGAAGCCCAATATACACAAATGCTGTAGGCCATAAAATGGACCAAAAGCTTATTTGCTCAGCAAACCAATTCAAATTGTTTCCAAGCAATACAAGACCAAATCCAATAGCTATAACCACTGTTGTTATTGCACTAATTAGATGTACCTTTCTCTTTTCAATTAGATTCACTATAATCTTTTGCAACTCAGTAAATCCCCAAACTATTATTAATACTGGCCAATAGTCCCAAATTAGTTCTCTAACTTCTCCTTCTATCACACCTAGATTGACTAACGCAAATATCACTCCTACAATAATAACCAAACTACCAAACACAAGATTTGTAACTCTAACTCTTCTATCAAAAACATCTTTCATTACATCACTCCTCTAATTTTTTTCTTATATAGTGGACTTGCTACTCCTGCCTACAAATGACCATGGGGTCAGGCTTCACTTTTGCAACTTAAGAACTTAAGTTAAAAAAGCGGCTCTCTTAAGTTGCAAAAGTGAAGCCTGACCCCTTCTTTTCCTATAAGTCGATTATACTAGATAATATAGTTTTGTAAAACGGGCTTAAGTTTGATTTTTTCTCCGTCTTTAGACTGAGTTTTGCATATTTTTTCTATCGATGGTATACTTTAATCAATCTCAGCTTAAATATTTCAACTTTAAGATACCTTTTTTACAGTGTGAGATGATTATACAAAAACCTAGGAGATGATTGTTATGCAAATACGTTTTATTCTTTCTCTCATTTTAGCTATTGTAGTTGCTTTATTCGCTGTCATGAATGCAGCGCCAGTAAATGTAAACTTATTCTTTGCACAATTTAAGCTTTCTCTTGCAATTGTCATTTTTGCATCGGCTGTATTTGGCGCAGTTATTATTATGATTTTAGGGATGATTTCACAAGCGAAAATGAAGCTTAAAATTAAGGAATTAACCAAAAAAAATCAGCAATTAGCTGTTGAAGTATCAAAACTTAAAGAGGTAAGTATCATTAAGGAAAAAGAAATTCCAATTGTTGATAGTCTTTTGCACGTAAATCAGTCCACTGAAAATTAGGAGTTTTTGCTTAATGAAGATAAGAAAAGCGTATCTCTTGCTCTCCACCTTTTTATCTTCCCTCGCTTATCTCTACAACTAAGGCATTCGCCTTGCTTTTGAGCAAGACGAATGCCTAATCATTTTAACCGTATATCCTCTGAAAATACTGCCATCTTTGAATTGTTAATTCAAAAAAATTCTCTCATACGATGCTAAGTCTTACATCGCTTTAACTCTTCTCTTTAATTTGAACAACTCAACTTTGTTTTCGCTATTTTCCTGTACATAATACTCTAGCGTATCTCATATTTTTTCGACATCGCCTCTCATCTCGTCAACCATTTCTATCAAGTTAGCAGTTTGGTTGTACACAATCTCGATTCTTTCTTTCATTTCTAGCTGTGTTTTTTCTAGTCTTACAAGTCTTACGTCCATACTTTGTTGCCCTTTTTCTAATCTTACAAGTCTTTCGTTCATCCTCTGTTGTCCTTCTTGTAGCATCTTCAAATCGCAGCCAAATGAATTAACCTTTTCTAACACTTCTTTTAATAACTCTTGCACAAAATCATCCCCTTTTTCATCATATTGTTTTTTTAATTCTATTATGCTCCAAAGAAATTTGCAAGAGTTTTTTACGAACATGTTTTCGGGGTCATTGTTCTTGTCTCGAATTGTTTTTGGGGTTTCTTAAGTGAATGTTTTAATCATTGTTCCTTTACCTATAATTGTGTACTCCCCAACACACGCAGGCATTAACACCGTTTCACTTTTTTTAATCGTTTCTTCACATTTTTGACCTTTTCCGCTGTACAATATTTTGAAGTTGCCTTCTATCCCAATTAATACATGAAAACCTTTATTGTATGTGTTTTCTCTATGCTTTTCTTTAATTTCAAGTAATTCTGTCGTAAAATAAGGACAACTTGCTAGAATAGTAGATTTGCTACGGGTCGAGATCCTTCGACTACGCTCAGGATGACAGGCGGCAAACTCCAAATCGAAATCAATTACATCAAGTGCTTTTTCAATATGCAGTTCTCTTGGCTTTCCATCAAGACCTACACGGTTCCAGTCATATACTCTATAAGTTATATTAGAGTTTTGTTGAATTTCTGCAATTACTATACCCTCACCGATGGCATGAACCATTCCAGCAGGAATAAAAAACACGTCTCCTTTTTTTACTTCAACTTCGTTTAATGTATCCTCAATTCTATTGGTTTCTATAGCTTTTTTAAAACTTTCTTTTGTTACATGGTTTTTTAGTCCGTATACCAACTTTGCTTCAGGTTTAGCCGAAATTATATACCACATTTCTGTTTTACCAGGGTCATTTTCATGTTCGTAGGCATAAGTATCATTTGGGTGTACTTGTACGGATAGTTTATCATTAGCATCGATGAACTTAATTAGTAGTGGGAATCTCATGTTTTCGCCCAAATTGATTTTACCAAGCAATGCTTCTCCTTGCTTTTTTAGAATATCTGTAATAGTCGTACCTTTAAGTATCC
>JAJOKP010000085.1 GCA_021129775.1 Clostridiales bacterium | reverse complement strand
CAACAATATCAGGAGAATTATAAAAATATTTGAGGCATTTAAGAAGGACTAATTCAACAATTTTCCCCAGAGAATACAGGCAAGCAAACAAAGCAAACAGGTAAAGCAAACAGGGACGGTTCTTGCTTTGCTAAATATAGCTCACTATGATATACTTACCTAGGGAGCTGATTCTATGCCAAGATATTCTAGAAAAAAAGGTGAAACAGGGATATATCACGTCATATGCCGAGGTAATGAGAGAAAAAACATTTTTAACGATGGCAATTATAAGAATAAGTTCATTGAGATATTGACGAGAAACAAAGAGAGGTACAATTTTATCGTTTATGCATATTGTATTATGGATAATCATGTTCATATATTGCTAAATGAAAATGGGAGCGATATTTCGCAAATAATGAAAAGCATTAATTTAAGTTTTGCTATATATTATAATCGAATAAATGAGAGGATAGGGCATCTATTTCAGGATCGCTTTAAGAGTGAGTTTGTTGATGATGATATTTATTTTTTGCAGGTGTTAAGATATATTCATCAAAATCCAGTTAAAGCTGGAATCGTAAGCAGCGCAGACAAGTATCCGTGGAGTAGTTACAATATATATGTAAGCGAAGAAAATTCAAATGAAATAATAGACATGAATTTTGTCCTTGGAATGATGGCAAGCGGTAAAAAGCGAGCAATTAGAGAATTTGTTAGCTTTCATAAAAAAGAGGATGAAAAAAATCAGTACATGGATGTAGAAGAGGATATGGAACAAACTAATTTAGAAGACCCGAAAGTTATTAAAACAATAGAAGAAGCAAGGGAGTTTTTAAATAAATTGCTAGAAAGTAAAGAAATGGATTTTGATGAAATGCTATTAGATAAAAATGCTAGAAATGAGTTAATTAAGATAGTAAGAGGAAACTCAGTATTAGCTTTAAAAGAACTAGGTGAATTATTTGGTGGGTTAAACTATTCGTGGGTAAGTAGATTATTAAAAAAATAAAAGCAAAGCAAGAACCGTCCCGGTTTGTTCTTAAGCAAAGCAAGAACCGTCCCGGTTTGTTCCCGGTTTGTTCCCGGTTTGTTCCGGTTTGTTCCAGAACATGGAGACAACGGTGAAAGACTAATTAATCTTGAGAAATGGGCTAAAGGGGAAGAGTCGTGCCTTAAAATGGGAAAGGTGAGAAGGTAGAAACATGAGTTAGAGCTCTTGTTATTAGAAACTAGACTAATGGAAAGAGGCGTAGAGCATGAAAGTAAAGATGTTTCGAGTTGATGTTTTTACAGACAAACCTTTTTGCGGAAACCCTGCAGGTGTTGTGCTAGATGCAGAAAACTTGGATGATGGTTTAATGCAGAAAATTGCGGCAGAGATAAATCTTTCTGAAACTGCATTTGTTATTTCTAAAGGGGAGTGCAGTTTTGAAGTTAGGTTTTTTACGCCTGAATGTGAAATTGATTTATGTGGTCATGCTACTATAGCAGCATTTTATGTTTTGTCTTTAAAAGAACAGATAATAGCAAAGAAAATAGGGGTTGTTGAAGCAGTTCAAAATACGAAAATAGGAAAATTGCCAGTTAGACTTTTCTTTGAGGATGGGAAAATACAAAGGATTATGATGCAACAAGGACAGCCGAAATCGTATGGAGAAATATCACGATTATACGAGATTTGTGAATTCATGAACTTAGACATTAGTGATATAGGATTGAACAACATCGACTTAAAGCCTGAGATAATTTCAACTGGACTAAAAGATATGATTATCCCTGTTAGGAATAGGATGATCTTAGACAAGCTAAGGATCGATTTTGGAAAACTAAAAAAATATTCGTTAAAAAATGATATAATTGGTGTGCATGTGTTTAGTACAGATCAAGATAGAAGTATTGAAGAAGCATTTTGCAGAAACTTTGCTCCTGCAGTAGGGATAGATGAAGAATCAGCAACAGGAACATCGAATGGAGCCTTGACCTATTACTTAAGCAAAAATGATTTGCTTAAAAACAATAAACTGCTTGTGCATCAAGGAAGTAGTTTGAATAGACCAAGTCAGATTTTTTGTGAAATTATTAAGAGAGGAAGTAATTATACAGTACATGTAGGGGGCAAGGCAAGAATTGTGATTGAAGGAACAATAACAGTTTAGTTTAGTCAAAGCTATTAGATGCATTAATTGTCTATGCACTTAGAAAAACGATTTAATGAATTCGGCTTATTGAAAGGGGACGTAAATTGAGAAAATATGATTTGTTAAAGAAGCATTTTGGGTATGATTTATTTAAAAACGGGCAAGAGAGTATAATAGACAATATTATGAGAAAGCGCGACGTATTTGCAATTATGCCTACTAGTGGTGGGAAATCGTTATGTTATCAACTACCTGCATTAATGAGTGAAGGATTAACTGTAGTAGTTTCACCGCTAATTGCACTTATGAAAGATCAAGCTGATGCTTTAGTAGAGAGCGGAGTAAAGGCAACTTATCTAAACAGCTCATTATCAGCAGCGGAAACAAATATTAGAATTAATGAGATAATGAGAGGCGAACATAAACTAATTTATGTTGCTCCCGAGAGGCTACTAACTGACAGCTTTTTTAATTTAATTAAGACAATCAATATATCCCTAATTGCAGTCGACGAAGCACATTGTATTAGTCAATGGGGGCATGATTTTAGACCTAGCTATAGAAATATTCCTAGGTTTATTGCAAGATTAGAAAAACGCCCTGTAATAGCAGCTTTTACTGCTACAGCAACAGAGCATGTCGTTACGGAGATTAAAGAAATTCTCAAATTAAACAATCCATTTGAACTAATTACGGGATTTGATAGAGAAAACCTTTTTTACAAAATAGTTAAACCAAAAGACAAATATAAATATTTGAAAAATTATATCGATAAAGACTTTGCTGATGGATCTGGAATTATTTATTGTTCAACTAGAAAAACTGTTGAATCTTTAAGTAAGAGATTAAAAGAAGATGGATTTTTAGCAGAAGGCTACCATGGTGGAATGGAAACTGAAATTAGAACTCAAGTACAAGATGCCTTTATGTTAGATGAAGCTAAAATTATTGTAGCAACGAATGCGTTTGGTATGGGGATTGATAAACCTGACGTAAGGTTTGTTATTCACTACAACATGCCAAAAAATATGGAAGCTTACTATCAAGAAGCAGGGCGTGCAGGTAGGGATAGAAAGAAGAGCGATTGCATACTTATGTATTCCCCTTCTGATATTGTAAAACAAAAATTGATTATTGCTCAAAACTTGATGCCACAAGAGAGAGAACAATTACAACTTACAAATCTACAAATACTAGTAAACTATTGTCATACAAATGATTGTTTAAGAAAAGAAATACTGGAATACTTTGGTGAAACAACAGGAAAAAACAATTGTGCAAGTTGTGGCAACTGTCAAAACAATTCTGAGTTTGTAGATATGACTGTCGAATCTCAAAAAGTACTATCATGTATTTATAGAACAAATCAAAGATTTGGGGTAAACGTTATTATTCAAGTATTAAGAGGGTCTAAGAGCAAGAAAATAATTGGTTGGAATTTAGACAAAGTTTCTACCCATGGAATTATACAAGACATTTCTGAAGGTGGATTAAGAGAGTTAATAATGAATTTGATTGCTAGAGGATTTGTTAGAATGACAGTAGATACTTATCCAGTTTTAAAGTTAAACGAAAGTTCGAGGTCTGTACTAAAAGGAGAAGAAAAGATTTTGCTTAGAAGAGAAAGAGTTGAAATTAAAGATAAAAAGAAAAGCAAACAAATTAGAAAAACGGACTTTGACTTTAATCAAACATTATATAATCTTTTAGCCTTGAAACGTAAAGAAATTGCAACAGAAAAGAAAATGCCACCGTACGTAATTTTTCATAACACTGTGTTAGAGGAGTTAGCACATTATATGCCAACAACAAAAGAAAAATTATTAGAAATCAAGGGCATTGGCGAAAAGAAATTTGATAATTATGGAGAAATATTTATTAAAGTTATTGAAGATTTCAAGTCTAGAGGAATCACTTCCGACTAAACACAAAAATACCAAGCATAATAATTATAAGTCCCGCAATTTTAGTTATTGAAAACGGGACTTTTTCCATGCCGAACAAGCCTAAAAGATCAATGATGTATGCAAATAGAAGTTGCGAAACAACTATAACCATTACCGCTTGAGCCACTCCCAAAGCAGATATTGATTTAATAACACTATAGACAATGATGACTCCAAAAGCTCCACCAATTAGATACAGCTTGTTAAGCTCAGTTACTTTCATGAGACTTCCTGTACCGATTAACATCACTGCGCCAATTGCAGCAACTAAGCCAACAACGTGAACAACAAGAGTAGCTTCAATAGTTCCTACACTTTCACCTACTCTTGTATTGAAGGCACTCTGTATACTCATAAAAAACCCGCCAATTATTGCGAATATAACACCTAACATATTTTTCCTCCTTGGGCAACTAGTATTT
>JAJOKP010000014.1 GCA_021129775.1 Clostridiales bacterium | reverse complement strand
ATCACAAGCCCTAAGCATCAAAAATCATGCCAAGAATAGAGAGGAATTTTGAAAAAAATTACCGAATAATTCATTAATGAATAATCAAATTGATAGAAAATTCATTACAAGTATGTTTTTTTGCAATATATTTTGTGAGTTGTGCACATGAAAATATATACAAGCCTGTGGATAACGTGACGAAATTGAAATTTCAACAAAGAGAAAGCGGTTTTTTTGTGGGTAAAGTTGTGGATAATGTGGATAAGTAAATACAATTAATTTTTATGCATCATTTTTGCATATAATTCTACATATAGTACCAAAGTACTACATTTTTCGTCGTAATCAAGGATGAGTGGCAAACAAAACGTTCCCTTGCCACTGTGGCAAGGGAACGTTTTGTTTGCCACGCACCATTTTGACCTCTAAAGGTGCTTTTGCATTGGATAAAGAATTAGTTTAGAGAACGCTTTCCTTAGAGAATGAACTAATAATACAGCTATTGCGATTTTTGCTAAGTCAGGGATAATAAAAGGCAATACACCATACTTAAAAGCAAGATCCCAAGTTAAAGAAGCAACAAATTTCAACTGCACAACACCGATTGCAAATATTAAGGAAACACCTAGCAGCATAGCGATAGAGTTTATAACAATAAAGGACAGAGAAGAACTGTCACCTTGCATCGTTTTTCGCTCGACTATAAACCCTATTAAGTAAGCGGCGATAGGAAATGCAATTAGATATCCGCCAGAAGGGCCTACAAGAGCCCCTAGTCCAGCACTAAACCGCGCAAAAACAGGGACGCCTACTGCCCCGAGAAGCAAATAGACAATTTGCGATATGCTTCCAAGTTTACTTCCTAATAAAGCACCTGATAAAAGAACTGCAATTACTTGAAGCGTAAAAGGAACTGGTGAAAAAGGTAGGGGGATGGCAATTTGTGCAAAGACTGCAGTAAGGACTGCAAACATAGAACAGATGGACATATTTCTTATTGACAATTTCATATACAATTCTCCCTTTGTCAACCCAGATTTTAATTGGTTAACAAAAATAGCTTACTACATTACATAGAAGATGTCAACTCTGATGTGGCAAGGGGACATTTTGTTTGCCACATTAAACGTGGCAAACAAAACGTCCCCTTGCCACCGTCCACTAATTAGTAAATATCAATCTTACTGAGAAAAGCTTCCCATTTTTCATATACGAATTCTAATTTATTTTTTACTTCTATAATTTTTAGTTGTATTTCACAACTTTTATCTGAGTCTGTGTAAACTTCTTCTAGACAGAGCAATGATTCTAATTGAGAAAGGTCATCCTCAAGCAATATTATTTCCTTCTCTAAATCATCACTTTCTTTTTTTGCTTTTCTAATTTGGACAATGCTTGCCTTTTCTTTCTTGCGTTGTTCTTTTTTCTGTGTTTTAGTACTTGCTTTAATGTTTTCATTGCAATAACCTTCGATTATTTCTTTTTTCTTCTCTATGTAATAGTTGTAATTGCCAAGATATTGATCAACACCATTTTTCTTCAGCTCGAGAATTTTGGTAGAAACGCGGTTAACAAAAAATCTATCATGTGAGATCATAAAGATTGTACCATCATATTTAATTAAAGCATTTTCTAGCACTTCCTTAGAGTTTATATCCAAATGGTTTGTAGGTTCGTCTAGTAATAAAAAATTTGATTTTGAGAGAATTAATTTTAATAGCGACAACCTAGATTTTTCACCACCACTTAGGAAAGATACTTCTTTAAACACATCGTCTTCAGTGAATAAAAAACTTCCAAGTAGAGTTCTGATTTCAGTTTCGGTTTTACTAGGATACATATCCCAAATTTCATTTAACAGAGTATTATCAGCATTTAAAGCTTTTTGTTCTTGATCATAATAACCGATTATAACATTATGACCGATTGAAATACAATTTGAATAGGATTTTGTAGCGTCAATAACCATCTTAAAAAGAGTGGTTTTGCCTATTCCATTTGGACCGATTAATGCAACTTTATCTCCCCTATATATTTTCAAATTAACATTATTAAAGAGTGATACACTGCCAAATTTTTTAGATAAACTTTCAATTTGCAATACATTTTTTCCGCTTTTATCTTTCGTTTCTATATGCATAGATGTTTTTTTCGAATTAGGAGCGGGCATTTTAAGTGTTTCAAGTTTTGACAATTGCTTTTCCTTGCTTTTTGCTCTGTTCATCAATTTTTCTGTGCCATGTTGTCGTAATCTTCTTATTATGTCTTTTTGTCTTTCGCTTTCTTTTTTGTAATTATCAAAATCTCGTAATTGTTTTTCGCGTCTTTTTTGTTTTTCTACAAGATAATGGGAGAAGTTTCCCATATAACTAAAGACATTGTTGTTTTCGATTTCTAATATACCAGTAACTAGTTGATCTAAAAAATAGCGGTCATGTGATATGATGATAATGGTGCCAGTGTAATCTCGCAAGAAACCTTCAAGCCATTCGACAGCCTGTATGTCTAAATGGTTAGTGGGCTCGTCTAATAGCAATAAGGACGGCTTTGAGAGCAACAGTTTAGCTAATGACAGTCTTGTTTTTTCGCCACCACTTAACTGAGCAGTAGGCTGATCTAAATCAGTTTCGCTAAATCCTAATCCTTTTAGAACTCCTCTAACTTTGCTTCTAAAGCTATAACCGTCATTTCTTTCGAACCTGTCGGTTAGCACTGAATAATCGTTCATTATTTTGTCTAACTTACTATCTTTTTCTGACATTTTACTTTGTTTTGCAATTTCAACTTCTAATTCTCTAAGATGAAGTTCGTCTTCAATAAGTTGTGCAAATATTGATAGCGCCTCGCTATATATAGTGTTTTCAGTTTCAAAAAGATTGTCTTGCTTAAGATACCCAACAACAGTATCCTTAGCAATGAAAATATTACCTTCATCACAGGACAATTGATCAGAGAGTATTTTTAAAAGAGTTGATTTTCCTGTGCCGTTAATTCCTATGAGACCAATCCTTTGGTTCTTATTAATAGTAAAACTAATATTTTTTAATACTGGATTTTCACCAAAAGATTTGCTTATGTTTTTGCAAGATAAAACTATCACAAATATTCCTCCTATGATGTGTAAATTGATATACTTATTCTAACGTAGAAAGACATTTTTATCAAATGGAATTATCACAGATTAAACATAAATATTTGCAGATTAAATTGACATTGCAACTGCACATTGTTACAATGATAACAAAACTAGAGGCAAGTATTAGTATGAACATTGAAGGAGAGGGTATAGTGAGTAGAAAATATACAAGTATTTCTATGGCGGTAATACGCAGATTGCCAAAATATTATCGATATCTCGGAGAGTTAATTGACAAAGACATTTATAGAATATCTTCTAGAGAGTTGAGCACAATAACTAATTTTTCAGCTTCACAAATAAGGCAAGATTTGAATTGCTTCGGAGGATTTGGACAACAAGGGTATGGATATAATGTTGAGGAACTTAGAGATGAAATCGGGAAAATATTAGGTTTAGGTGTTAATTATAATGCGGTAATTATAGGAGCAGGTAATCTAGGGCAGGCAATTGCAAACTATCCTCACTTCGTCAAACGAGGGATGAATATTGTTGCGCTTTTTGATACTAATCCAAAACTGATAGGAATGAAAATAAGGGAACTCAAAATTTATGATGTAGAAAACCTTACTGAATATGCTAAGGAAAACGAAGTAAAGATTGGAATAATTTGTGCCCCTGAGAATGTGGCACAAAATATTGCGAATAGCCTTTGTGCTGCTGATATTAAGGGCATTTGGAATTTTGCACCTGTCGATATTCAAATACCTAAAGAAGTAAAGTTGGAAAATGTACATTTAGGCGAAAGTTTACTTACCTTGTTGTATCTTTTGAATGAGAATGAAAAGAAGTAATGGGAAAATGTTTAAATTTGGATACAACTGAACTGGTGAGAGAGCTCCAAATGAATGAGTTTTTTTAGGTTCTCGACGAAGGGATATAATGATAAGAATGCTCCTAGGGTGATGATATGAGAAATTACTATGTTAAGATTTATGAGCACATCGAAAAAATGACCAGAGACATCATAATATTCGACAAAAAGGGAATAAATTACAATGGAAGTGCATTGTCATTATCTGAGATATTTATTCTAAAAACAATAAATAACGCTAAAAATAAAAAGATGATAGATATAATGGAGCGCTCAGAAGTCGACAAAAATACATTTAATTTTCTTGTGAAAAATTTACTAAGTGCTAACTTTATATACAAAGAAAAATCTAAGTATGATGGACGCGTTCAATTATTGAAACTAACCAACAAAGGAAAAATCTTTCTTGGGCATACAAAAACAAAAGAAAAAGAAATTTTATTTCGGTTACTAAGTGAGTTTACTTTTAATGAAGAAAAGACAATATTAAAATTTTTGGTTAAACTAAATATGTTAAAAAATGAGAGATAGTTTTAGGTTAGGGCTTGTGATGAAATAAGCTGTGTAATGTTGCGAAGGATTTTCGTTCATAACCTAGGCGTGGAAATAGGCGCATAGCAGCGCTATGTAACTGTTTCCACAACGCAGGGT
>JAJOKP010000137.1 GCA_021129775.1 Clostridiales bacterium | reverse complement strand
AAAATATGGACCAATGGTGAAGCAGTGCGTCCAGCTAGGGCGTTGTTAAAAGTAGCGTAAGGTACTACATCGTAAGATAATACGATAGTCAACCTATCTAACCGAAAGGCGAAAGCTGATACGGGAACAGAGCATGATAGGAAAGCAAAAAGTTACCCAAAGGCAAAAGGGTACGACTGATTTGCAATGACAAGTAGATATGAGGATAAAGATGTATTTTGAATGTGAGTTTCTAGTTTCCTTTCCGTTGGGATAGGGGAAATTTGCCTGAAACCCCTAGTGCAAGTACAATAAATCACTCGCTTCGGTTTATTGGTTATCAACAACTTGCACAACGTGCTGGAGAACCAGTGCTAACGAAACGAAAGCATATCCGACAATCTACAATACCTAATAACAACGTTAACTGGAGATTACCTAAGTTAGAATGCCTTAATGGCTATGTGTAATGCCACTTGTGGTGATAAATTTCAAGGTGATGAGCCAAGAAAGATGACACTGAATATCTAATAAAAATGTAATAAAATACTGAGAGGTATTTTATTGGTAACGGAGCTTTCATAGTAGTCAGAGATGGTTAATGACCATTACAAGGCGAAGGGAAGCAGTCAATATGTACTAAGATTAAAATTGATTAGGGAGGAAAACCTCAATGAAACCAACAATTGAAATTTTAGCAAACCTTAATGAAAATTCAAAGAAAAACAAAGAGGAAGTTTTTACACGATTATATAGGTATATGTTAAGAGAAGACATCTATTATGAAGCATATAGGCGACTTTATTCCAATAGAGGGGCGAGTACAAAGGGCATAGATGATGATACAGCAGATGGATTTAGTGAATTAAAAGTCCGAAGAATCATTGAAAGCTTAAAAAATGAGACGTATAAGCCTAAACCGTCAAAAAGAACATATATTTTAAAGTCAAATGGTAAAAAACGTCCATTAGGTATTCCCACATTTACAGATAAGCTAATCCAAGAAGTGTTACGTATGATACTTGAAGCAATTTATGAACCCATATTTTTAAACTGTTCTCATGGCTTTAGACCCAAAAGAAGCTGTCATACAGCATTAAAGGGAATAAAGAAACACTTCAATGGAATTAAATGGTTTGTAGAGGGTGATATTAAAGGATGCTTTGATAACATTGACCATAGTGTGCTTATTGGATTTATTAACAAAAAAATCAAAGACGCTAGGTTAATTAAACTATTATATAAGTTCTTAAAAGCGGGATATATGGAGGATTGGAAATACAATAAAACCTATAGTGGAACTCCACAGGGCGGAATTGTATCACCCTTACTTGCAAATATCTATTTACATGAGCTTGATAAATTCGTAATGAAGTTAAAAGAAGAATTTGATAAGCCCAGTAAAGAAATATATACAAAAGAGTATAACATTCTCAAGAAGCAGAATGAGGCAATCCGAAGGAAACTCAGAAAATCTACAAAAGAAAACAGAGAAGAATTACTCTCAGAATTAAAAAAAGTAAGAGCTATCCAGCTTAAAACTCCATATAAGTCACAAACTGACAAATCAATTGAATATATCAGGTATTGTGATGATTTCATAATTGGAATAAAGGGAAATAAGGAAGATGCTAATTGGATAAAAATGAAGCTCAAAGAATACATATCAGAAATCTTGAAAATGGAATTAAGTGAAGAAAAGACACTAATTACATACAGCAATGAAAAAGCAAGATTTCTAGGATATAATTTAAGAGTTAGACGAGACTATACCATCAAGCCAAGTGGTAAAGGTTATACTAAACGTACGCTTCATAATATTGTTGAAGTATCTATACCATTTGTCGATAAAATTGAAAGATTTCTATTTGACAAGAAGATAGTAATTAAGAAGAACTCTTCGCTTTATCCCGTTCATAGAAAAGGGCTAGTAAATCTTACTGACCTAGAAATACTTGCAACCTATAATTCCGAACTAAGAGGAATTTGCAATTATTACAATCAATCCAGTAATTTTTATAAGCTCAACTATTTTTCATACCTCATGGAATATAGTTGCCTTAAAACAATTGCTAGTAAACACAAAATGAGTATGTCTAAAATCCGTAACAAATATAAAGATGGCAAAGGGAAATGGTGCATTCCATATGAAACAAAAAAAGGCATTAAGTATATGTACTTTGTCAATTATATGGATTGCAAAAAGACAACCAAAGTAGATGATACAAAGAGCAACAAACTAGCCATAAGTCTAACAACAGTAACATCATTTGAAGATAGGCTAAAAGCTCATAAGTGTGAATTATGTGGTGATACAGAAAGTAGTCATTATGAAGTACACCATATAAATAAGCTTAAGAATCTAAAAGGCAAAAAAGACTGGGAAAAAGTAATGATTAGCAAAAATAGAAAAACAATGGTTGTGTGTAGAAAATGTCATCACAAAATACACAATAATCAAATCTAGAAATTTCATTAAGAGAGTATTGATGGAGAGCCGTGTACATGGAGACATGTAAGCACGGTTCGGGGAGGGGACTGCACAAACCTATCATAGAAATATGAAAAGGCGGTGCTTTCCTACTCTACAGTATAATAGCAGCTGCAATTATGTCAGTTGTATACGATAACAAAGACGAAAATGCAAGAAGATATTAAAACATGAGTAACGTATACTTCTTTATCAGCGAAATGTGTAAAAGCACAGACGGAGCAATGCCACTAATTAGGTATATGAAAAGCATAAACACAAACCACCCAGCAAGAGCATTACTAGCAATTAGTGAAGTTGCCCCAAGTAAAACAAGAGGAAGCTTTTACACATCAGCACTAACAACACTTAGACTATTTACAAACCCATTAATACACTCAATGAGGAAGACAAGCGACTTTGACCTTAGAGAAATAGGCAGTAAAAAACAAGCGATATTCATAATCTTACCTGATGAAAAAATAACCTACTACTCACTAGCAAGCCTATTTGTAAATCAAACCTACATGAAACTAGTAAAAAATGCAGATGAAAGAGGTGGTAGATTAAAGAGAAGAGTGAACTTCATACTTGAAGAATTTGGGAATTTCGTTAAAATACCAGACTTCGCTAACAAACTGACAGTTGGAGGTGGTAGAGGAATAAGATTTAGTCTCTTCCTACAAAGCTTTATGCAACTAGATGAAAAATATGGAAGAGAGAGTGCATCAACAATTAAATCAAACTGCGAAACATGGATTTACCTTCAAACAAATGATCTTAACACATTAGAAGAGATGTCAAAAAAACTAGGCAACTACACCGTATCAACCTACTCACTTAGTGCCTCTCATGCAAAATACTCCACACCATCAAGCTCTCATAGCATTAACCTAACCCATAGAGCATTACTAACAGTTGATGAAATACGATTAATAAAAAGACCATATAGCCTAATAACCTCAAGAAATAACCCAGTAATTATGTACTCACCAGACATAAGTAACTGGTATTTCAACAAACTATTTGGACTTGGCAATAAAGAGCATAACCGTAGAGTTCGCACCTGCAGAGAAAACGAGAGAATAGCAAGAGCATCAACAAACGAAATAGACACATGGAACATCTGGGAGTATTTCGTAGAAGAAGAAAAAGGAGAAAAAGAAAAACAAAGAAGGCAAAGATACGAAGAAAAAATAGAACAAGCAAAAAGAGACTACTCAGGCACTAGCTACGACAAATATTAAGGAGGTGAACTAGATGGAAAATAGACTAATAGCAAAAATGAAAAAGAAAGCAAGAACCGTATTGTCCCTAACACTAACTTTGCAGCTAATAGCAATAAACACATCATATGTACTAGCAAATGATATCAGAAACAGTCAAATTGCAAAAGGGACAGAGAAGCTAATTGCAGACCTTACAACATGGCTTATGGTACTTGCTCCAGTTGTTGGTGGATTACTTATCCTATACTTCTTTATTAGAAGAAGTGCCGCCGACGAAATGGATCAAAAAAAATGGAATAACCGAATAACAACTGCGATTATCTCAGTAATTGGAGCAGTTTTAGCATCAGCAACACTTAATCTAATTATAGGGTACTACAGGTAACTTTATGCTTATTTTACTAAGCAAGATGTAGAAACATAAAATCAGATTATGACTCTAGCAAAGCAAGAATAAGGCTAGAAAGAAGTACTAAGAAAGAAATGATAAATGTAGAACAAAGAGTAAAACAAAATGCAAAACAAAATTCAATTAAAAATAAAAAACAGGAGGCAACAAAATGATGAAAATATTAATGAACAAAGCAAACTTAAAGGCAAACCACGTACTAAAAACTACAAAGAAAGTAATGGCAGACACTAGTGGAGAGGGATTTATTGACAGTGCAGTCTTTTCTGTACTTCATTGCTACGATAGGATTACTACTATAAGAAAGAGGGTGAATAATAGTATGATTAAGGGTGAATTTAAAGCAGATAAATTAATTAAAAAAAGCAGAGCAATATTAACAGATCAGAGAGGTGAAGGAACCATACAACAAGCAATATCTATTCTAATAAGTGTGGTATTGGGTAGTTTGTTATTAATGGGGCTATATTCTCTATTTGAAAATATTATTTTACCAACTTTGCAAAATAAAATAATAGATATGTTTAATTA
>JAJOKP010000141.1 GCA_021129775.1 Clostridiales bacterium | reverse complement strand
AAGGTAGAGCCTTTATTTGAATTCAGTTTGTTTTTCATCAAAATAATCACTCCTGCCACTCAAATTTCTTTGCTTGTGCCATTTCAACTATCTCTTGCCCATTTCTTATTATTCTAACTGTAATAACTAAGCCTGCGCTTTGATGTCTATCCTCACCAGTAAAAGCCTCTTCATTATTTCTAATTAAAACATGTCCCATTAAAACTGCAGTATCAATATTATCCGTAATTCCAGTGCTAACATATTTATCTACTTCTAAAGGACCTATTGAATTAGTTGAAAAATTCGAAAAAGCAAGATTTAGCGTAACATCACTATCAACAACTAATTTGATGAGAGATTTATCATCTGTATGCCCGTACAAATCGGCTATATTAGTATGATATATATCTCCATTCCAAATTTCAATTCTATCAGCATAATTTGTTCCACTAAAATTAAACCTAATATTTTCTCCGCCTGATATGTCTAGAGGAGATATAGAGCTTCCATCTACAAAAAACTCAATCTCTGTATCATTTACTCTTATTTCCAAAGCATATTCTATTTCTATTGGCAACGCTTCTAATGTTTCAATATCAACCTCTACAAGCATATCACCAACATTATCCGTAAAAGTTCCACCACTCATAATAGCAAGCAATTCATTAAAAGATTTCATTTTAAATTCTTCCATATATTGTTGAGCTGTCCTATTGGCTAACAACTGAACTTCTGCACGTTTATTTATCATTGCAGAATTAACAAACAATGTAGATAATGGAACAATAATAATGCCTAAAATTGCTAAGCTGATGATTATTTCAACTAAAGTAAGTCCTCGTCTACTTTTAAAAACTTTAAACATACAAATCACCCACTTATCTTCTTATAACTATTTGTCCGTCTTTCTTAACAACATTAATTCTTGGTCTATTTTTATCTTCATTTGTAATTTGTAATACTAGCTTTAAATCAGTTTGGTTTATAGCGGTCAAATTAATTCCACTTTGATCTTTATCATGCGTTCTTGGATTGCAAAAAACTTGCAAAACTATGTTTTTACCTTTAGGCATAAATTCTATACCTTCACTATAATTAGTAGGATAGCTCTCTGTCTGTGTTCTATATCTAAAGTAATACTTATCGTTTTTCATAAATACTTCAAACTTCACGTTTTCAAATCCTGCATTGTCGGCGTGCACATAAGTTATGTTTGCGCTGTCATTAGCTCTACCAATCATTACTGTAGGTAAGTCAGCCGTAATAGGCTTTGCAGTCATTACGAAATCAAAATCTTCTCGTCTGTTTGTAAATCCGCTATCTCCTCTTTGATTGCTCTGACCAGCCCTAACAAAAGGATTGAATCTACCGTAAATATTATCAAAATTCCACTCCAAAAAATCTAAATCCTGTTCATGTAGCTTAGGAAGAGCAAAAAATTCAAGCGAAATATTTCCTGATACGTGTTCAGCAAATTCTGCAACAGCCAGATTAATATTATTAACTACAATATTGTAGTGATAGTTTTGAACTGTTTCTAGAAAATCTATAATATTATCATATTTGCCCTGCACTTGAATCGCAACTTTCATTGACTCAACAGGAGTTGGCTCACCTTGAATTAGCGGTTTGTCGTCATTGTTTAGTTGCTCGCTTCCATCAACACTTTCTTGTAGTTCATTTAAAATAGTGCTTTCTTCGTCCATGCCGACTGGCAATTGTATTTGTTTTGCACTTGGGCTTTCAAATCCAATTGTAAATGCATCAATTCCTGCATCTGTAATAAATTCATCGAGCATAACAATTATCCTATCTTGCATAATACCTGGCAAAAAACGATATGTTAAATTCATTATTCTTGCGTTTAAAACTTTCTGCCTAATCATTATATCGCTATCACTTTTACTTTCGGCTTCCACTCTTTTAATTTCTGCCTCTATTTCTTCAATAGACAGTTCTAACTCAGCTATTTTTTCGAATTGTGGAGTGTATAAAAAAGTATATGAAAGTCCTCCAATAACAATAAGTAGCATTATAGAAATCAATATTTTTTCTCTTTTAGTTAACCTCATTATCCCACCCCTAATTTAAAGTAGCACTGAGTGAAAAAGAAAAATTTTCATTGGCTTCATCAGGCACTCCACTTATATTTGAAATATGAACATCATTAAAAATTCCTAGTTCTAATAAATTATGTTGAAACTCCGCTATAGCAACTCTACTGTCACTTGTTGCCATTAGCTGTAATTGCATCGCATCTAGTGACATAACTTGAAAAGATACTCCTTTAGGTAAAGTTTCTGATATCTTTGCTAACAAATCATTTGTTACTACATCAATTAAGTTTTTTTGCACAACTACGTCTTGAACGCGGCTATGATATTCTTCCATGATTTCATTCTTACGCACTGTGTCATTAATTAGCATTTTGTTTTGTAAAAACTTCTGTGAATTGATGACTGCTTCTAATCTAGTGTGATTCTTTTGGAGTCTTTGTATTTCTGCATAATTAAATATGTATAAAGATGACAAAACTAAAACTGGCACTAACAACATTAATACTGTTCCCAAGGTTTTGCCGCTTGCTTTTTTTTGTAATTCTAATTGTTGCGAAAAAAAGTTGTCCTTTTTCAATTTTATCACCTACCTGTGTTATTCACGATACCAATGGTATTGTGAAATAGATTTTGATCTTTATTAATATCTTGTAGCGTAAAACGTACATTTTTACTAAAACTTAAAATTTCTGTATGTATTTCCGTGACTCTCTTAAATTCATCAACAATTCCGTCAAAATATGCACACCCACCGTATATAAGAATTCTGTCAATTCCTTCTATAGCACGACTTCTTTCTTGAAAAGTAAAAAATCTTTGCACTTGATCAATTAAATTGCCCATACTATTTTTAGTAGCTTCTTCAATTACTTTTTCTTCAGTTGTATTAATAGATTCTTTATTTTGGGTTCGTTTTACGTAGAGTTTTCTTTTTTCAACCTCTTCAACAGAAATATTCAAAGCATTTGCTATAGTAACGGCAACATTTCGTCCCCCAGCTGAAATCATTCTGTAAGCTTTAAACTTTCCGTTTTCAATAATATTGCATATTACATGTTCATGTCCAATTTCAACTAATGCAATTGTTGACTTCTCCGGAGCATTATTAACTGATATACAACTATTTAGAAGCTCGTTTGAAGAATACACTATTTCACTAGCATCAGAAGCCTCTTTATTTGATGCTAATAAATTGCCCCTAAATAAAGATTTAATCGCATTATAATGTGTAGTAAGTCCAATTGGCTTAAGTTTCATCTCTATAGCTAATTTCCAATAAGCATCTATAATGTTTTTTGGTAATAGTACAGCAAGAGCTTCTATTTTATCAACGTCGTTATCTTTAAATTTATTGACTATTTCATACTCAACTATATATTCGTCTAGCCTTATTGGCACATGTTTTTCTAGTTCATAACGAATCATTGATTGCATTTCTTTTTTAGCAGTAGCAGGTAAAATGACATTTCTAATAATAGTTGCCGAACTTCCTATGGTAAACAGTACATTTTTGCACCTTATTTTATTTTTTTTAAGTTGAAACTCTAACTCTTCCTTAACTTTAGTGCTGTCAATAATCCCACCATCTGAAACCGTTCCTTTAGGTGTTTTATACGTAATACTATTTAAAACAGATATTTTTTTACCCTTTTTTGTAGCTAGAATTACTTTTGTACTATATGAACCCATGTCAATTGCAATGTACTTATCCCCTAACAAAAAACCACCCCTTTTCTAAGTTATTAAAACATACTAATCAAATAATAATTAATAATTTCTTGCCCATATAAGAGCGCAATATATGTAGCTAAAGCTATAAAAGGACCAAAAGGAATTTCATCCTTTCTATCTTTAATTTTCGTAATTAATAAAATCAAAGAAATTATAGCACCTATCACAAATGATAACAAAATAATTACAAGTATACTCTGCCATCCAAGTATAAGTCCTAAAACTGCCATAAGTTTAATATCTCCACCACCCATAGCACCAGTAATTACTGCAATAGCTAAAAACAATAATCCTCCAATTAAAAAACCAATAAAACCATCAATAATAAAATTTAATCTGCCTGCACTTTCTGCGTAGGTAAACCAGTTTAAAGATATATTAAAAATAAGTCCAATAACTAATAAACTAATATTTAATCTGTCTGGTATTATCTTAAGATCTAAATCTATAAACGTAATAACGACTAAAACACTAGTAACAAATGCATAAAACACAAAGATTGTAGTCAAACCTAACTTTAAATATAACGCGGTCCATAAAACTGCATTCAGAAGCTCTACAATCATATATCTAGGTGAATATTTAGCTCCACAATGTCTACACATGCCTTTTGAAAGCATAAAAGAAAAAACAGGCACTAAGTCTAATACACCTAAACGAGTATTACAACTACCACAAGAAGAAGGTGGAGCAACAATTGATTTGTTCTTAGGTATCCTATAGATACAAACGTTTAAGAATGAACCTATTAATAATGCAGTAATGAATATAAAGAATGTTATCAATTTTGCTCTTCCTTTCTTATGTGTAATCTTTGTAAGCTAAATCACTCCGAAATGCTCAAATGCTTCTCTAATTAACTCTTTTTTGTTTTCAGGGCAAGGTTTGCTTCTTCTATTCTTATCAT
>JAJOKP010000002.1 GCA_021129775.1 Clostridiales bacterium | reverse complement strand
TTTATTTTTCTTGAGTATAGTAGTAGATTTTGATACAATAAATAAAACATTGTACGAAAGAAGGTAGAAAATGAGCGAACTAAAGATCAACATAAAAGAAATTATTCCGCATAGATACCCTTTCTTATTAATTGATAAGATAATTGAAATGAATTCGGGGAAAAGTGCAATAGGTCAAAAAAACGTTTCATACAATGAGCCATTCTTCGAAGGGCATTTCCCAGATAAACCCATTATGCCAGGGGTCCTAATTGTAGAGGCTCTTGCGCAACTTGCAGCAGTGACTTGCATGTCATTAGATGAAAACAAAGGCAAACTAGGAGTTTTTACTGGGATTGATAAATGTAAATTTAGAAGGCAAGTAGTCCCAGGGGATATTCTTAAATTAGAAATAGAAATGACAACGTTAAGAAGAGGAATAGGAAAAGCTGAAGCTAAGGCATATGTAGATGGTGAACTAGCTTGTTCGGCAATGTTGACTTTTGCAATAATTGACAGGTAGCTAGACAGCGAGGACGGCTTTTGAATGGCAAATGGGGACGGTTCTGGGTCAGACTCGGGGACTGGGATTTGTCTGTTACACAGATCAATCCAAAACAGACAAGTCCCTGTCCCCGTGTCTGACGTAATATTAAGGTGAGTCATTGGGGACGGTACTTTTTGACTTATTAGAATAAGTTTTTAAATAGGAGGAAAATATGAAAATGCACGAAAACACAAAACCGTTTTACTTCAAAGGCGGAGATACTGCATGTTTGCTAATTCATGGTTTCACGGGAACGCCAGCACATATGCTGCCGTTAGGAAAGTTCTTACATGAAAAAGGATTTACAACAAAAGCAGTGCTTCTAAAGGGACATGGAACAACCGTTGAAGATATGCAAAAAACAAATTACGCGGATTGGTTTACAAGTGTAGAAAACGCGTATCAAGAGTTAAAGGAAAAGTATAAAATTGTTTATGTAATTGGTTTTTCAATGGGTGGAATACTAACCTTGCAACTAGCTTTGAAATATGACATACCTAAAATCGTTGCTATTGCAACCCCTATGAGGGTTGTCGATAAGCTTGCAAAATGGACATGGATAGGGAAATATTTCATGAAATATAAGCCGTGGGGCGAGCCTGAAGACCCAGCTCAGGATGAGAAAAAATATGTCATTAGATATGATAAAGTGCCATTAAATTGTGTCGCTGAGATGATGAGAGCAATGAAAAAGGTAGAAAAAGAACTAACCAAAGTTGAGTCAGAGACTTTAGTTATACAACCACGAAAAGACAAATCTGTAATGCCTATTAGTGCAGAAATAATATATGATAATATTTCTGCAAAGCGAAAAAAATTAATTTGGCTAGAGAATTCATATCATGGTTGTACACTAGGCAAAGAGAAGGATATAATTCACGAGGAAATATTTTTGTTTTTTAAAAATGAAAGTTATTAACAAAAAGACCATGGGGACGGCTTTTGTGGTTTTTAAACAAGAAAGCACCCAGAAAAACCACAAGACCCGTCCCCATGGTCTTGGTGAAAAGTTAGAAAGGCGGTCAGAAAAATGCAAACAAATGTAATGACGAACTATAATTTTTGGACAACCGATAAATATTTTAACGAAGAAACAAAACTAGAATTAGCAGAAATAAAAAATGATGAAGCAGAGATTGAAGAACGTTTCTATAAAGAGCTTGAATTTGGTACAGGCGGAATAAGGGGAATAGTTGGAGCAGGAATAAATAGAATGAATATTTATACTGTTAGAAAAACAACACAAGGGTTGGCTAATTATATTAAAAAACACGGCAAAATGGCAATAGAAAAGGGAGTTGTGATTGCATACGATCCAAGGCATATGTCAAAAGAATTTACACTAGAAACAGCATTAGTATTAGCTGCTAATGGAATAAGAGCATATATTTTTGACGATTTAAGACCTACTCCTGAACTATCGTTCGCTGTAAGATATTTAGGCGCAGTTGCAGGCATCGTAATTACTGCTAGTCACAATCCACCTAAATATAATGGATATAAAGTATACTGGCAAGATGGGGCACAAACTACTTCAGAAAATGCGAATGGTATAATTGCAGAAATAGATAAGATAGAGGACATAAGAAATGTACAAACTATGGGAGAGGAAAAAGCAAAACAACTTGGACTACTAAATATTATAGGCGAAGAAGTGGACAAAGAGTTTATTAAGGCAGTTAAACTACAAACATTGAGAAGCGATATGATTAGAGACATGAGTAACGACTTTAAAGTTGTTTTTACACCTCTGCATGGAACAGGAAATATTTCTGTGCGTAGAGTTTTGAAAGAAATAGGGTTTAAAAATGTGGTAGTTGTTCCTGAACAAGAATCGCCTGATCCGAATTTTTCTACGGTAGCCTATCCAAATCCGGAGGAAGAAGACGCATATGTTGTCGCAATAAAACTAGCCCAAAAAGAGAACGCAGACATAATAATTGCAACTGATCCAGACTGCGATAGAATTGGAGTCGCTGTAAAGGAAGATAGTGGAGAATATACTCTTTTATCAGGGAATCAAACGGGAATACTATTAGCAGATTATGTACTAATGACATTAAAAGAAAGAAATCAAATGCCACCAAATGCTACAATAATTAAAACGATTGTAACGAGTGAAATGGGCGCTGCAATTGCTAAACATTACGGTGTTAGCATATTAAACACATTAACAGGATTTAAGTATATTGGTGAAAAAATAAAAGAATTTGAAAAAACTAGCGAATATACTTTTATTTTGGGTTATGAAGAAAGCTATGGCTACCTAGTAGGCACGCATGCAAGAGATAAAGATGCTGTTGTTACTGCTGCGTTAATATGTGAAATGGCAGCTTACCATAGCCTAAGAGGCATGACATTACGAGGAGCATTGCTCAATTTGTATAAGAAACACGGATATTACTTAGAAGGATTAAAAGCAATTACACTTGAAGGGAAAAAAGGAATAGAAAAAATCAAAGATACATTAGATAAACTTAGAGAGGAACATCCAAAAGAATTTGGAGACAGAAAAGTACTGGCAATAGAAGATTATTTGCTTCAGAAGAAATATTGTTTTAAAACAAATTGCGAGAGTTTAATTGAACTTCCAAAATCTAATGTGATAAAATTCATTTTGGAAGGAGAAGCTTGGTTATGTTTAAGGCCTTCAGGGACTGAGCCTAAAATTAAAATATATTGCGGAGTGAAAGAAGATTCATTGCAAAAAAGTCGTGCAGAAGTGCCAAAATTAATTAAAAGTATAATGAAACACGCTAAACTTTAGGAGTCAGACTCGGGGACAGGGATTTGTCTGTTACATAGGCCGATCCGAAACAGACAAGTCCCTGTCCCCGTGTCTGATGCAAGAGAAAAAAGTCGCAAGGAAGTGGCAAAACTAATTGAAAGTATGGTGACATACGCTAAACTTTAAAACATGAATACAGAGGAGGATAAGAAGATAATATGAAAAGATTATTTACATCAGAATCAGTTACAGAAGGACATCCAGATAAAATTTGCGATCAAATATCTGATGCAATATTGGATGAAATATTCAAAAACGATCCACATGCGAGAGTGGCATGCGAAACCACTGTAACAACAGGATTAGTGCTGGTAATGGGTGAAATCACAACTAAATGCTATGTAGACATCCCAAAAATTGTAAGGAAAACTGTGGAAGAAATAGGCTATACAAGAGCAAAATACGGATTTGACTGTGATACTTGTGCAGTATTAACGGCAATAGATGAGCAATCTTCTGACATTGCAATGGGAGTAGATGAAGCGCTTGAGAACAAGACAGGAGAAGAGAAAAAGGAACTGGAGACAACTGGAGCAGGAGATCAAGGATTGATGTTTGGATATGCATGCACAGAAACGCCAGAGCTTATGCCTTTGCCAATTTCATTGGCGCATAAACTTGCAAAAAAATTATCAGACATTAGAAAAAATGGAGCGCTGAATTATTTAAGACCAGACGGTAAAACGCAAGTTACGGTTGAATACGATGGAGATAAGCCAGTTAGAGTAGACACAATTGTTATATCAACACAACACAGTCCAGAAGTAGACCATGCTACAATTAAAAAAGATATGATTCAATATGTAATAGATACAACAATTTCGAGAGATTTACTTGATGAAGACACAAAGTACTTAATTAACCCGACTGGAAGGTTTGTAATTGGCGGACCGCAAGGAGATTCTGGTCTGACTGGAAGAAAAATCATTGTAGATACATATGGTGGGTATGCAAGACACGGCGGAGGCTGTTTTTCAGGGAAAGACCCCACAAAAGTCGACCGCTCAGCATCGTACGCAGCAAGATATGTAGCCAAGAACATTGTAGCGGCAGGACTAGCAGATAAATGCGAAATTGAAATTGCCTATGCAATTGGCGTTGCAAATCCAGTATCGGTCTTTATTGAAACGTTCGGAACAGGCAAAATAGCAGAAATCAAGTTAGCTAAATTAGTAGAAAAGCACTTCGATCTAAGACCTGCTGCAATAATTAGAGATTTAGATTTAAGAAGACCAATATACAGACAAATAGCGGCTTATGGACACTTTGGAAGAACTGATGTAGACTTAACTTGGGAGAAAACAGATAAAGCAGAAATTCTGAGAAGAGAAGGATTTAACGAAGAGGGTAGTGTCAAAAGTTCTATGAAAAAACATGAAAAAAATGTTGCATTATGAAATT
>JAJOKP010000142.1 GCA_021129775.1 Clostridiales bacterium | reverse complement strand
ATGGAAGTATAATTAAACTTAAATATTTATTTCGTTTGTGCTCGATTAACAAGCAAAATCAAAAATGCGATATAAATTCCTTGACAATCGCAGAAATATGGGCTACAATTTAACTAAACGAAAACAAACGATTGAGCTCAATCAAAAACGAAAGACTAGTATTTGGGGTTTCGAGTGTGGAAGCAAGGAGCAAATGAGCAAAAGAGTAATGGAGGAGAAAGAATGTTTGTTGAAGAAAGAAGAAATGAAATTTTACGATTATTAAGCGAAACAGGGAAAGTAAAAACCATAGAACTTGCCGAACTATTTGGAGTGTCTGAGCCGACAATTCGTCGAGATATAAGTGTTTTAAACAAACAAGAAGTTTTAATAAGAACGCATGGCGGGGCATTGGTTCTTGATTCAGATGGTGGGGAACCATCTTTTATCGAGAAAGTGGATAAGTTTGCAGAAGAAAAAACTCAAATAGGTAAAATCGCAGCTAATTTTATAACAGATGGAAAAACAATTTTGTTAGATGCAGGAACAACAACTCTGCAGGTTGCTAAGTACATTAATGCAAAAAATGTAACAGTTCTTACTAACTCATTAGATATAGCTTATGAACTCGAGAATAAACCTGAAGTTGAAGTGATTTTGTTAGGCGGAAATATCCGTTGGAATACTCGAGCTATGGTTGGTCCACTTACAGAGGCTGCTATGAAGCGCTTTAGAGTGGATATGCTTTTTGTTGGTGCAAATGCTATAAGCATAGAAGGAGGTATTACAACACCGAATCTTATTGAATCACAAACGAAAAGAATCATGATTGATATTGCGAGACGAACTTTTGTTGTAACAGACCATACGAAATTTGACAGAACAGAGTTTTGTCAAATTGCGAGTCTCAAAAATATAGCGGGTATTATTACAGATTATAAGGTTCCACAAGAGATTATTGAAAAATATGAAGCTGAGGATATAGAGATTATTATAAAGGAAGGTGATCTTATTGATACTGACAATTACCCTAAATCCGGCGATAGATAAAACAGTTAAAATTGAGGACTTTAGCATTGACAAAGTAAATCGGGCTAAGGATATGAGAATTACTGCTGGCGGAAAGGGCATTAATGTATCTTTTTTTGTTAAAGCCATGAGTAGAGAAAGTCACGCATTTGCCTTAGTTGGGGGAAGAGCGGGTAAGTTTATAGAAGAAACTATGAAGGAACAAGGAATCAATTTTCATGGCGTTAAAGTAGAAGGAGAAACAAGAACAAATTTTAAAATAGTGGATAAAAAAAACAATACTCACACTGATATTAATGAGCAAGGACCGCAGGTCAATAAAGAGCAACTTCAAGCACTAATTGAAATGGTTACTAAGAACTTAACAGCTGGTGATGTCCTTGTTATTGGGGGATGTATTGCGCCTGGTATTCAAGAAGACATATATAAGAGTTTAATTCTTGTCGCTAAAGAAAAAAAAGCGTTTGTGATTCTTGATGCAGATGGGAAGGTTCTTAAAATTTCGTTAGAAGGCTGTCCAGACGTTATTAAACCAAACATACATGAATTACAAACTTTATCAAATACCAAGTTTAAAACGCAGGATGATATTATAGCCTTCGCTGAAGAGTTATTGGAAAAGAAGCTTGTTGGTAGGGGGATTCTCGTGTCGCTAGAGGAAAAAGGATCTCTTTGGATTACAAAGGATAAGGTATTACAAATTTCTGAGATTAGAACAATTGTAAAATCAACGGTAGGGGCAGGAGATGCTATGGTCGCAGCACTAGCAATTGGGTTTTCAGAAAACATGGATGATGAGGAATTTCTTAAATTAGCTACAGCAGCTGCTATAACAAAAATTTCTAATGAAGGGCCCCTAAGTTGCGACTCTACAATTTTTAGTAATACCATGAATGAAGTGAAAATTAAAATTTTAAAATCGACGACTTAGCCAGAGGAGAATCATAATGATTAAGGAATTATTAACTGAAAACTTAGTGATTGGAGATTTGAAGGCAACTTCAAAAAAAGAAGCAATTTTAGAGATGGTAGAACGTCTTGATGTAAATGGGAAGTTAGTAGATAAAAAAATGTACCTTGAAGCTGTTTTAAAAAGAGAAGAGGAGCATACGACTGGAATTGGTATGGGCATTGCAATTCCGCATGGAAAGACTAATGCTGTTAAAATTCCAGCGCTCGTGTTTGCTCGTAGCGAAGAAGGGGTAGAGTTTGATAGTATGGACGGATCACCAGCACATTTGCTGTTTATGGTGGCAGTCCCTGAATCTGCAAATCAAGAGCATCTAAAAATTCTTGGATTAGTTTCGAGAAAATTAATGAATAAAGATATTCGTGAAAAGCTTATGAAATCTATGACATATGAGGAAGTCATAGCGGTATTATCATGACAATACACTATGGATAAATGCAAAAAATACTGTTTTTGAATGAAGTGAATTAGTTTTCTAAAAGAAATTGTAGATAAAAAGCACCGAGAACTAATATTTTTTTAAAATACATGTGAAAAAAAGGAGGAATACGTTTATGACTTAGAAGATCTAGAAGTCACAAAAAAATGTAAAGCACTTAGAAAGTGTAGTTCAAAACAAACTAAACTAGGAGGGAAAAAACATGAAATATGTTGCTGTTACGGCGTGCCCAACGGGCATAGCTCACACGTACATGGCTGCTGAAGCATTAATGCTTGCGGCTGCTGAAGCAAAGGTAGACATGAAAGTGGAAACGAGAGGTTCTGTAGGAGTAGAGAATGAATTGACGGCTAAGGACATTTCAGATGCGGATATAGTAATTATTGCGGCTGATACTAATGTACCAAAAGATCGTTTTGCAGGAAAAAAGTTAATCGAAGTATCGGTTTCAGAAGCAATTAAAGATGCTGCGGCATTAATTGCAAAGGCTAAGTCAGCATCAGTTTTTATGGGAAAGCTGTCAGAAAGTGTTGATGATATAAAGTCAGAGCGCTCATTTAATAGAAAAGGTCCTTATAAGCACTTAATGTCAGGGGTATCATTTATGATTCCGTTTGTGACGGCAGGCGGTATACTGATAGCACTATCTTTTATTTTTGGCATTGAAGCTTTTAAAGAAGAAGGTAGTTTAGCGGCTGCATTAATGACTATAGGAGGGGGATCAGCATTTGCACTTATGATTCCAATTTTTGCTGGTTATATTTCCTACTCAATCGCCGATAGACCAGGGCTTGTCCCGGGCATGGTTGGAGGAATGCTTGCTAGTTCTATAGGTGCAGGATTTCTTGGTGGAATTATTGCAGGTTTCTTAGCTGGATATACGGTAGAGTTTTTAAAGAAACATATTAAATTGCCGAAATCAATGTCAGGTTTAATGCCAGTACTTGTCTTGCCTGTACTTTCTTCATTAATTGTTGGTCTTCTAATGATATATATTATTGGAGGCCCTGCATCATCCATTAATGTTGGAATGAGTAATTGGTTATCGTCGATGAGTGGAGTTAATTCAATACTACTCGGGCTTATTATTGGGCTTATGATGGCTTTCGATATGGGAGGACCAGTAAATAAAGCGGCTTATACATTTGGAGTAGGTACTCTTGTTGCAGGGCAAACTTCAATGGTTATGGCAGCGGTAATGGCTGCTGGAATGGTACCACCACTTGGAGTTGCATTAGCAACAGTAATTGCTAAGAATAAGTTTAATAAAGAAGAAAAAGAAGCAGGAAAAGCTGCATGGGCTCTTGGAGCATCTTTCATAACTGAAGGTGCGATTCCTTTTGCTGCGGGTGATCCAATACGAGTTATTCCTTCAATTATGGCAGGAGCAGCAGTAACTGGAGCTCTATCTATGTTGTTTAAATCTGGGCTTGCAGTACCTCATGGTGGAATATTTGTATTGCTAATTCCAGGAGCAGTAAGCAATTTATTTATGTACATTGTAAGCATAGCGGTTGGAACAGTAGTTACGGCTGGGGCTTTGACCTTACTAAAGAAAAAAGTTGCTTAGACTTTGATTAACTAAGAAAACAAAAAACAGCATGAGTCTTGGCTCGTGCTGTCCTAGATTAGAGGACATATATAAATTGACTAAATAGATTTGTGGAGGATTGTAAAGAATGATAGAGAAGAAATTTGTACTACAAAGCGAGACAGGCATGCATGCACGACCAGCTAGTATTTTTGTTAAAGCAGCTGGTGCTTATTCATCAGAAATTTTTCTAGTGAAAGATGGGGAAAAGTATAATGCCAAATCAATTCTGGGACTACTAAGCATGGGTGCTAGTCAAGGGACGGAGCTTATATTACTAGTAGATGGTGAGGATGAAAAAATTGCTGTTGAAGAATTAATGGGGATTATTGAAAACATGAATTAAAAAATCAAAATCTAAATTACTTACAAGAAAACACAGTGGAAAAGTTTAACCTAAAAAAAGATGTGCACCTTAGAAACAATGATATAGTAAAAAGGTTGTTTGTTAATACAGTAAACTAATCAAGGGTAGGAGTGGGCTAATGAGAGGGTTAGGAATATCTGAAGGTATAGTAATTGGGAGCGCTTATATATATTAAACGGATAAACTAGATATTTGTGAATTAATTGTTGACGATCACGAAAATGAGATTATTCGCTTTGATGAGGCGCGCAAAACACTTATATCAAGACTGAAACTACAGCAACACAAAGCGGATGAAAACGGAGATACAGAAAGAAAGGATGTCTTTGTAGCGCACGAGCTTATTGTAGATGATCCTGAATTAATTCAAAGTGTTC
>JAJOKP010000116.1 GCA_021129775.1 Clostridiales bacterium | reverse complement strand
CTTCTATAGGCAGAGTAGACGTTATGCGTAAAGTGTTAGGAGATGGGAAGTTGCTCCTAAACGAAGAATTTATTCGCGATGTAACGTTGCGTCCGCTGCATATAAGAGAAGTATTTTCTTCTTTTTCTCTTATTTGTAGGTCTACGCCTAAGAATAAGAGAAAGGAGGTGTCAAACGTGAATACTTCTCAAACTGCAATAAAATCATCTTTGTTTAATCATAGCAAACTTACAACAAGAAAGCTAGTGCTTGCTGCTATATTTGTAGCTATGAATATTATACTAACTAGAGTTGGCTCTATTATGATATTTGGTGGTACTGTTAGACTTGGTTTTGGGCGAGTCCCTATTGTATTGTCTAGTATTTTATTAGGCCCTCTAGCTGGAGGATTAACTGGTTTCATTAGTGACATAATAGGATTCATGCTTAACCCTATGGGCGGTGCTTTTCACCCAGGATTTGCTTTAAGTGCTACACTAACAGGAATAATTCCTGGTTTAATTGTTGCTATTGCTTCAAAAAACAAATTTTCTTTAATAAATATTACAATAGCAAATGTTCTTGTTTCTTTAATTGTGTCTTTAGGGTTGAACACTTTGTGGCTTACACATTTGCAAGGTCGTGCTTTTTTGGTGATTCTTCCTTTACGTGTTGTTTCAACTGGTATAATCACTGCTGTTTCAATTTTTATCGTTTTTACTTTGTCCAAGTATTTTAAACATGTTAAACTATAGAAGTATTTTAGTATGTACATCTATAACAGTACAACAAACGCTCAACACCGTTGTGGTTTTGAGCGTTTGCTTTATAAAGTATCATACAAATTTATAACGATATTACTCCCTACTCTTTCTCAGCAATAATTGATAGTTTCTCGTACATCTTAAACAAAACAATATAGAGTTCACACATAATCCTAACTGTCAGCGGTCCTACTACAAGCATAATAAGTCCCATAATAACCATTCCGCCTCCACCAAATGGTCCCAAACCAGCGATTATTGTCCCTAATGCGCTCAATACTGTCACAATTACACCCAAATAGTAAATAATTATTATTAGCTTTGGCACAATGAGTTTGTCAAAATTAAGTAAATCTTTAAAATTAAGATTATTCAATATAATTCCTCCTTGAATTCTGTTTGAAGATATTATATACCACTTTTTAGCAAAGTGCAAATCTACATTTTAACAGCACCTTTGGTTAAGCCTTCTACAATATGTTTTTGTAAGTATAGGAATAGAAGTGTAACTGGTATTGCAACTAATATAGCTCCTGCTGCAAAAAGAGTGAAATGTGTTGCTTGTTGTCCTGTTGCCATATCATATAACCCCAGCGCCAATGTTCTCTGACACGCCGTTCTAAGTATAAGTCTTGGAAATATAAAATCCATCCATGGAGCAATAAAATTAGTTAAGGCAATAAAGGTTATAATTGGTCTAGCTAAAGGAAGAATTATTTTTATAAATATTGTAAAACTAGAGGCTCCATCAATTTTAGCCGCTTCATCAAGACTCCTTGGAATTCCATCAAAATATCCCTTAGCTAGCCACGTATTAAACGGGATTTGTCCCCCAGCATATACTAATATTAATCCCATATGAGTGTTCAAAAGACCTAAATGCAACAAGAGAACAAAAATTGCTGTCATAGCCATAAATCCAGGAAACATTTGCAGTACTAACATTGCCATTAATGTAATTTTCCTTCCCTTAAATCTGAATCTAGAAAAGGCATATGCAGTTAGCGTAGTTAAAACCACAGAGAGCAACATATTTGACGTTGCAATTTTTAATGTGTTTTTATACCATAATAAATAATCTGTTTCAAAAAATAGATTTCTATAATGCATAAACGTCGGGTTTTCTGGGAACATGGTAGAACCAAATAAACTCATCCCAGGATTTAGAGATGACCCCACTAACCATAGTAAAGGCAAAATTACTATTACTGCAATCGATATGAGTAAAAAGTATATAAAAGTTTTAAATATAATAGCACCGTATTTTATGCTCTTTTTTTTCTTTGGATTATTACTTTCTTTTTTAGTATTAATCGCCATTTCTGTCATTACATCATATCCTCCTCTTGAAAGGATTTTGTTCTGCTAAAAGTAATTGCTGAAGCTGTCGCAATTAAAATGAATAGAATTATTGATACCACGGATGCCATATGGAATTGTCCCTGCTCTAGAGTTAAACTATATATCCAGGATATCAAAATATCTGTATGCCCGGCATATTGATAGGCAACATTCGCAGGTCCACCATCGGTAAGCACGTATATCATCATAAAGTTGTTAAAGTTAAATGTAAAACTTAATATTAACAAAGGCATTGTTGCATGTAGAACTAATGGAAGTGTTATTTTAGTAAACTTTTGCACCCCCGTAGCACCGTCAATGGCAGCAGCTTCGTATAGTTCACTGGATATATTTGTTAACACCCCAGACATTAATGCCATAAAGTATGGAGCTCCTAACCATATATTCACTAATACTAATACTACTTTTGCTAAAAATGGATCTGTCAACCATGGAACTCTTTCTAATCCTAACGACAGCAAAAAAGAGTTTATAGGTCCTAGTCCGGTAAATAGCAGTCTCATTATCAAAAGCGAAATAAATCCAGGCACTGCAAAAGGCAAAATATATATGCTTCTCCATAGCTTTTTAAACCTAATGCCCTTTATATTAATTATTACAGCTAGCAATAACCCTGTTATATAGGTTGTAGATGAAGCTAAAATAGCCCAAATAACAGTCCAAGTACCTACTCCTATAAACGTGCGACCCCATATTTCCATTCTAAATAAATTAATAAAATTTTCAAACCCAACCCAATCTATTAAACTTCTCGGTGGCAAACGAAATGGGCTAGAATAATTCGTAAATGCTATGGCTATAGAAAAGATCAACGGAAGTACTGTGAGAAACAAAATGAACACCAATGCAGGGCTAAGCACTACATAAGGAAAGTATTTGCTCCAAGCAGTTTTTATTGTTTGTATAATTGTTTTGGGTTTGCCTCCTTTTTCTATGTACAAGGCAGTTCTATATGCATCTAAAATATTTAAAATATAGACGATTAAGAGTACAAAAATCACAAGCACTCCTATAATTCCTTCAATCAATAAAAAAATCGAATGATCCCCAGCAACACCAGCAGCAATATTTTGCTGAGTTTCTCCTAGGGTAAATAACCCCCATAATGCATGGCTGAAATTAGGAATATTCACTAGAATCATCACATTAATAAAGGAAAAAATTAGCCCTTTTATTCTTTCTTTATTGTACTGCTGCCCAAGTCCCATAAATAGCACAGATAACAAAGCAGCTTTATTGGCTCTTTTCACTTTTTTCTCCCCTTTCACAATAATTTAAACTAAGAAATACAGGGCAGGCAATTATTACCTGCCCTGTATTTCTAGTTAAGTATCAAACACTATAACGTATAAATCTGCCTATTGCGCTGCTATAGCAGCTTCAATAGTTGCTACTGCATCATCAAGTGATTCTTGTGGATCAACCCCATCATTCCACATTACTGTTAATGCAGTTCCATACGGTCCCCATACTACGTCCATTTGTGGTATAGACGGCATTGGAACAGCATGTTGTGCTTGCTCCAAGAAAGGCACTACCAATTCATTTCCTTTAATAATTTCTTCGTCCATTAGTGCTTTTACTGGTGGAATTTGCTTTGTTATTTCAAATCTCTTAAGTAACATTTCATTCGAAGTGGCAAAATCTGCAAACATTTGTGCTGCAATTGGGTATTTTGTGAAAGAGCTTACTACCAAGGTTCTAATCCCGGAAAAAGTAGCTGGTCTTTCACCATTTGGAAGTAGTGGCATTGGCGCTAGCCCAAAGTTTAATCCAACGTCAATGTACGCTTGCACTGCCCAAGGACCATTAATTATTGTCGCAGCTTTTCCTTCTGCAAATAATCCATCCATAACTGCATAATTAGCATCAGCACTATTAAGCGGTAAAATTTCTTTTAATGAAACAAAGAACTCTGCACCTTCTACTGCCCCTGGTGAGTTTAAACCAACTTCATTTTTGTTTGTTCCTCCATCACCAAAAACATATCCTCCAAATCCTGCAATGAATCCGTGTGAAAAATACGCGTTCCCTACATCCCACATTAAACCAAATCTATTTTCTACAGGATTATTATATTCTCTTGCAAATTCAATTAATTCCTCAAAGGTAGTTGGTGGTGCATCCAGTATGTCTCTGTTGTAAAATAATAGATATGTTTCTATCCCTGTTGGGAAACCATATAAAATTCCATCCATCGTTACGCCATCAACAGCTGCTTGCATAAAGTCGTTCGTAATTCTGTCTTTTGCAATAGTATTAGGTAGTACAAGACCCATAGCAACTGTTAGCCCCATCTGATCATGAGGGATTGCAAATACGTCTGCACCAACGCCCGCTGGACCGTCTAATGACAGTTTTTCTCTAGATTCTGTATGTCCAACCGGTTGGTAAGTAACTTTAACTCCATACTTCTCATAGAACTTCTGCCCTACATACTCCATAAACTCGCCTTCTGGACCTTCTGCTTCCCAAACAAGTAGTGTTGCACCTTCTTCTGGAACCCACTTATCTGCTGCTTGCTTATCTGTGTCAGGCTGATCCACTGGCTTTGGATCCTCTCGTCGGCATGCCGTAAATGAAACCACTAATACTAAAACTAATAATAAACTAAAAAATCTTCTCATTTTAATCCTCCTAATTATTTGTTTTCAAGTGCAATCGTTTGCACAAATCATTACCTTTTTAAATTATATACTATACTTAATAAAAAAGCAAGTATTTTTTAAAAACGCTTGACACATAGGGTTACAGGTTCAGATGTAACCACTACAAAAAAGTGCAAAATAATATTACTCCATCTCAAGAG
>JAJOKP010000079.1 GCA_021129775.1 Clostridiales bacterium | reverse complement strand
TAGAACAGATTATCAAATAGTAACTAATAAAAAAATGAAAAAAATTTTGCGTGAAACAAAAAAGTAAAAAAGGTACTCACTTTTTATTGATTAAAGAAATCGTGAAAACCCGTTGTTTTCAATGGGTATCACGATTTTTCTGATCTTTAAGTGTCAAAGACGGGATTATAATCGCCAATTTAATACTAATTCAAAATCAAAAGAGAGGAAATTTAATATTTAGAAACGTTACTATAACTTATTGAGGAATATAAGTCGTTTAGCACGCACCATTACTCCACATAAGTTAGTATTACAAAAATAGTACTGCTAGTGCCGCTAAGTATAAAACATATATTAAAAAAAGAACAAATCCAATTGTTCTACTAATCTTCCCAAATATCAGACCTCCAACTACTAAAACAAGCATCATTGTAAGAGCAACTGGCAGGTCAAGATACAGCGTTTGAGGAATACTATATACAAGGTTACCAAATGCTATTCTTTGTATGTTAATAATAAGACCTTCGCTACTTGTTGCAGTTGACACCCCAAGTACCATAAGTATATTTAAAATATTCGCTCCTAAAATATTACCTACTGATATCCCTTGATGTTTTTTTATTACTGAGGTAATTGCTGTAGTTATTTCTGGCAATGAAGTTCCTATCGCAATCATAGTTAAACTTACAACTTGGTCTGGAATTCCTAGGTAACCTGCTATTGCAACTCCATGTGTAACCAAAAGTCTAGCTCCTACAGTAATAAAAACAGCACCCACAATAAACTTAAATATATAGGTTTTAGCATTTGACTTATCGTACTTAACTTTACTATTATCTTTATTCTCGCTATCACCTTTTTTAAATTCCCAAATATTCATTACTATATATACTAAAAATAGTAACAAAAGAACTATTCCCTCTTGTTTGGAAACAATCAAATCTCTTGCCATTACAAATACGGCTCCAGCTGCAAATAACATAAATAAACTCTTTATTGTGAAGCTATCTTTTTTAATTGCAACTGGAGCGAAAAAAGCCGTTAACCCCATTGCTAAACCAATATTACATATTAGTGATCCAACAACGTTTCCTACTGCCACTCCATACAATTGCTGCCTTGTAGCTATCGCAGAGACTAGTAACTCTGGCAGTGTTGTAGCGATACTAACAATAGTTGCACCAATTAGTATTGTTGGAATCCCTGTAACTTTTGCAATCCAAACTGCTGCTTCTACAAACCAATCTCCACCCTTTATAATTATTATTAAACCCAAGACAAATAGAACGAATGAAAAAATTATATTCATATCTTCTCCTTTAACTGGTACATATAAGTAATTTACTTTTTCGGGATTTTTAAGTTAGCATGTTCTTTACAAAGAATCCCTTGAAAAATAATATCGCGAGTAGCCTCTATATAACCAGGGTCAGCTTTGGCAAATCCAAGCAAACAATGATAGTATGCACCATCACTAATGGCCATTAGTACCGCTGCAACCTTCGATGGATTTGCAGGTCGAAAAAGTTTCTGCTCAATACCTTCCTTCACAATTTCAGTGAGAATAGTATGATCATATTTATTTAGCCGTTCCCCCGCTTTAATTATTTCCTTTTGCATATCGCCACCCCACACCTGAAGCAAAGAATGCATCAAGTTACTATATTTATCTAATCCTCTCGGTAATTCCTCCATTGCAAGATATAATTTATCTTGAGGAGAAATGTCTTGAGCTGCAAACTCTTTGGATTCAGCAATCATTTGATCAATTTCATTATTTAATGCCTCAATAAACAGTTTTTCCTTTGAATCAAAGTACCAATAAAGTGTTCCGCGTCCGATGCAAGCTGCACTCGCAATTTCGCTCATTGTTATTTGGTGGTAACCGTGCTTAGCAAACAGATTAAGTGCAACCTTTTTAATTCTATTTGATTTGTATTCTTTATCTTCTTTTGTTATTGCTATCCTCTCATATATAACATCTCCTCTCATACATGAAACGCTAAATATATAAAATCATATTGTGCCACTTCATTTCCATAGATACTAATTATATCAGCTTTAGGGGGAATACACTAATGCTAAATTATTTCAAAAATAATGTCAGCTATTCTCCTTTATTTGTACAACAGATTCCACCCTATTCTTTAATTTGTTCAATACTTTCGTCACTAGAAGATGACTTTCTAACAAAAGGTAAATAAAGAGGCTTCAACAACATTCCAAAAAAATCAATTAAAGCTATAAAAAAGTGTAAAGAGTGTAGGTTTTTAATGTGCGCTTTATTGTAAAATAAAGTCAGGATATTAACAATAGTAGAGGCAAGGGTCAATTTAAAAGAAAAATGTTTTTACTTTTAACAAAAAATATATTATATTGCAAAGGTAATAAAGTTCCTTGAAAAGTGTATATATGTGGTTGTGTAGAATAAGCCTTCTACACGTAAAATATACAAGGTATTAAAATAGCGAAAACCAAGCTTTTTGGACAATTGGTGACTTAGTGAATTAGAAAACGGTTGCTGATATGTAGGATTCGTTGTATCCGAATTTACGCCCTTGGACTATTATATCAAACCAAAGTAGCTATTAGCGAAATGGGATAGGATGAATAGGGAAGCAAACAAGAAGTTATAACTTATTTTGTTTTTTACAGACTTTTATAACTTTTTGGCAACGAGAAATGAAATATATTTTAAATCTACAGACTAACGGATAGCCGTAATTAGTATTGAGTGTGCTACATTTCAATACTAATTACTATTTTTGTAAATTTCTCCGCTTACGTCAATATCCACAACAATAATTTGCATATTTTCGCTATCTTTAGTGAACAAAACTCTGTATTTACCCACTCTTAATCTGTATGTCGCAAAACCAGTGTCGTTTTTAAGTCTCTTTACATCGCCATATGGAAGTTTCGCCACGGCATCAAGTATTCTTATTCTAGTCTTACTATCATATTGCTTAATCTTTTTAAAGGCTATTTTTGAGTATTGTATACTAGTCATACTCAACGCTTTCTTCAGCAACACACTCTATTTCTTCTTTCGAATAAAGCTTTTCTCTTTTCATTGTTGAGATTTTTTCAGAAATCTCCTTTTCTTCAGCTTCATCAATATTCTCAAATGGATAACTGTCTAAAATACTACATGTTTTTTCCCATTCAATTACTTCTAATAACTTATTGTATTTTTCGATACTAATAATAGCAGCTTCGAGTCTATTGTTTCTTATTACTATAACGTCTTCATTTTCAACCTTGTCAATTGTTTTTGATACGTTCTGTTGGAGGAAAGTTGTTGAGATAAAATTGTCTTTGTTTAACATGCTATTGCTCCTTTTCTACTTAATATATTATATATTATTGCATGTGCATTCACGTATATAATAATATATGCCAATAGTTTTGTCAAGGATTCCTTAAACAAGTTTTGTCGGTAATCAGGTAATCGTTAATTGCAAAAGTGAATTCCACTCCTAGCACAACATACCATGGAAGTTTGCCTTGCAAATTACGTGTTCTAGCCTGACCCTATCGCTTCCTCCAAACTATTTGCATGTTCAATATTACATGTTTCGGGAATGTTGCGGGGACGTTTCGTTTGACATGTCGTTTTTAAAGACGACAACATTTGAAAATCTAGCTGCCAAAAGAAACGTCCCCTAACCGGAAAAACCGGATAGTTCAAAACGAAGGAAATAGAATGGTTAAGCGTGAAGTTTCTTTCTATAATCTTGAAATGACAATTGCAATAGGATACAGAGTAAGATCACAGCGCGGAACACAATTTAGACGTTGGGCGACAGAAAGACTAAATGAATACCTTGTAAAAGGTTTTACAATGAATGATGAGCGGTTAAGAGAAGTGAAAAATCTAGGACAAGATTATTTAGATGCGAGCATTTGATGTAAACAGGTTGATGATTGGAAAAAGCGATATATTGGTAACAGGAGAAAATAGTTCAAATAGCAAAAAAAGAACTATTTTCTTGCCGATTTTTTTGTTGACAAATAAAAATAAAGGAGTATAATAATATTAACGAACGAACGTTCAAAAGGAGAAACAAATGGGTAAATTCAATCTAAGATCTGCATTTAAACCGACTGGGGACCAACCAGAAGCAATTGAAGGGTTAACCAATTCAATAATAAGCAAACGACAACATCAAACATTACTTGGCGTTACAGGCTCGGGAAAAACTTTTACTATGGCTAATGTAATTCAAAACGTACAAAAACCTACTTTGGTTATGGCACATAACAAAACATTAGCAGCGCAGTTGTGCAGTGAGTTTAAAGAATTCTTTCCAAACAATGCAGTTGAGTATTTTGTCAGTTATTACGATCACTATCAACCAGAAGCATATGTAATTAAAAGTGATACATTTATTGAAAAAGATGCATCTATTAATGATGAAATAGATAAACTAAGACATTCCGCCACGTCGGCTTTGTTAGAGAGAAGAGATACTATAGTTGTGGCTAGTGTGTCCTGTATATATGGTTTAGGGGATCCAAACGAATACAAGAAGTTGATGGTTTCATTAAGAACAGGAATGGAAATGGATAGAGATGATGTTATTAGAAAGTTGGTAAGCATTCAGTATGAGAGAAATGATGTAAACTTTGTGCGTGGTGCCTTTAGAGTAAGGGGAGATGTATTAGAAATATTTCCAGCATCTTCATCTGAAAACGCAATTAGAATAGATTTTTTTGGCGATGAAATAGAAAAAATTATTGAAGTAAATGCACTTACGGGTGAAATTGTTGGACTCAGAAGCCACATATCAATTTTTCCGGCATCACATTACGCGACAACGACAGATAAAATTGAAAGAGCAATTGTTGGTATTGAAGAAGAACTAGAAGAAAGAATGAAATATTTTAAATATAATGAAAAACTTATCGAAGCGCAAAGAATACAGCAGAGAACTATGTATGATATAGAGATGCTAAGAGAAGTTGGGTTTTGCCAAGGAATAGAGAATTATTCAAGACATATTGTAGGTAGAGCTGCAG
>JAJOKP010000024.1 GCA_021129775.1 Clostridiales bacterium | reverse complement strand
CGTTCATAACCAAGGCGTGGAAATAGGCGCATAGCAGCGTTATGTAACTGTTTCCGCAACGCAGGGTATGGACGAAAAGACAAGTAAGATTGTACAGGTTGTTTAGGAACAAGCCCTTAATTCAACTACATATTGTATAAGAACGGAGCGATTGGATGAGAATTCCCAGTCATATTGGAATTATTCCAGACGGAAATAGAAAATGGTCAGAAAACATGAAATTATCAAAAGAAAAGGGATATGATTATGGTTTGAAACCAGGTTTAGAAATTTTTAAATTATGTAAGAAGGCAGGGATAAAAGAGATAACTTACTATGGTTTTACAACTGATAATACAAAACGACCCAAAATACAAACAAAGGCATTTACTAAAGCGTGCGTAGATTCAGTTAAAATGCTTGCGAAAGAGGATGCGTCTTTGCTTGTTGTTGGGAATGTAGATTCTTCCAAATTCCCCAATGACTTAAAGAGGAGAAGAGATTTTAGAAACGGAGGAATAAAGGTGAATTTTCTTGTGAATTATGGGTGGCATTGGGATTTGGAAAATCTGTTAACGAATAATGGAAATGAAGAATGCGATAAAAAAATATTGTTAGTAGAATTTATTCTTCAGGCATTAGCAGAATAGACTTAATAATACGTTGGGGAGGAAGAAGAAGGTTGAGTGGCTTTTTACCTGTTCAATCAATATACGCAGATTTTTATGTTGTAGATGAAATGTGGCCAGATTTTAAAGCGGACCACTTCTACGAAGCGTTGCGATGGTACGATAATCAAGATGTAACTTTGGGAGGGTAAGAGAAAGCGCTATCAATTATTTCAATTTTGTTTTCTAGCCCAGACGTGATATGGACTATGTTATCTTTAGTGATTAAAATTGCTTCTACATTGGATTGAGACTCAATAAACTCAATTCCTTTTTCTAATCCCATTACAAAAACTGCTGTCGAAAAAACATCTCCATCAATCGCATTATCAGATATAATGGTAACACTAGTTAATTGATTGTCTACGGGGTGCCCCGTTGTAGGGTCAAGTATATGGTGATACCTAACGCCGTCTTTTAGAAAGTATCTTTCGTAATCCCCTGAAGTAACAATAGCTTTATTTGATAATGGCAGTTTGATTATTACATTATTTAATCCAATCTTAGGATTTTGGATTCCAACAACCCAAGGTAATCCATCGCCTCTATACCCTAAAGCGTAAATGTCTCCGCCTAGACTAACTAATGAGCTTGTGACATTGTTTTTCTTCAGTATTTTTACAGCTTCATCAACAGCATATCCTTTTGCAATTCCTCCTAAATTAATTAATAAATGCGGGCATTCAATAGAAATAGCACTATTATGAAGGCGAATTGTATCGGTATTAATGTATTTTAATGCACTAATTATACAGGTTTTGTTTGGAATTTTATCGTTTTGCTTGTTTACATCCCATAAATTAATAAGAGTTCCTAAAGCAATATTGAAAGCCCCGTAAGTCATTTCTTCATAACGGATCCCTTTTTGCACAACAAACAAAGTTTCGTTATCTATATCAGTAGGTGAATAATCAGTTCTAGTATTAATTCTAGAAATATCACTTTCTTTAATTGAAATACTCATTAAGTTTTCAATATCGCGAATACGTTCAAAAGCTAATTGTATTACTCTTTCGCCTTCATATTCAGAGGGAGCACGTACTTGGATATGCCCAAATGTGCCTAAGATGAATTGATTTTGAACTACATGTTTCTCAGGTTGAGGAGTGCAACTAGCTAGCACAGTGAAAAGAAGAAATATTGTGACTACAATAGCAATTGTATTTATTTTATTGTGAAATATTTTCATTAGTCTCTCCTGTTTTGAGTTTTTAATCATTATATCAGAATCACCAGTCCTAGTCTACGGGTTTAGATAGTATTAGTTTTAGGAAGATGTTGACGATTATGCTGTTGTACTTTCTATATCGTTAACTTCAGCTCATAATTTTGTATGCACTCCGTAGTATGTAAGTAAGGAAGAGTGAATAATGAAATTAGCAAGTCGTTATTTAAGGCTATTAGATCCATATATGGAAAGACCAGATGTTATGCATGTTCAAGAGAGGTTAAGTGAACTTGGATATTATGAGAATGAAATAGATAGTACCTATGACGAAGAACTATTTGAAGCAGTTAAAAAATTTCAAATAGATTTTGGTTTATCACCTGATGGTATTGTAGGTCCAGATACGTGGAATGCAATTGGTTTGAGTCAAGAAATTGATTTTCCTATACCTACGGAAGGGTACTCAATTGAAATTGATTTGGATACTAAAACCTTAAAACTTAGAAGGTTTAATGAAATATTGAAAACGTATTCTGTAGCAATTGGAAAACCTTCGACACCCACGCCAGTTGGAGACTGGCAGATAATACAAAAAACAAAAAACCCTGGTGGTCCACTTGGTTCAAGATGGATGCGGCTAAACGTTCCATGGGGAGGTTATGGCATACATGGAACAAACGATCCATCTTCAATAGGGACTGCAGTGAGTCATGGTTGTATTAGGATGCATAATGAGGATGTTAATGAGTTGTATGATATTGTTCCTTTAGGTACACCCGTAAAAATAACAGGACAAATTTTTACAGGAAGAATATTGAGCGTGGGAGTGGACCCAGGAGCAGACGTACTTGAAGTGCAAACGACTTTAAGTAAGCTTGGCTATTATACTGGGGAGATAGATGGCATATACGATGAAGAGGTAGCTTAGGCAGTGAAGAAATTTCAAGCTGACTTTAATCTGATAGCTGACGGAATCGTAGGGGTACAAACTTACAGTGCGCTTCAGTTGGCAAGAGCACAATATTTAGATGACAGAGAGCCGTAGAGAATTTAGAATTGAGAATTGAGAATGAAAAGATAATTGAGAATAAAGAATAAAGAATAAAGAATAAAGAATAAAGAATAAAGAATAAAGAATAAAGAGGTAAAAACCTGTAGGGGCTCCCCTTAAAGTAGAGAACCAAAATCTTTGATTTTGCTTGCCTGCGCGCTGCGCGCAAGCAGGTGTGAATCACTTTGTTTGTTTATCTAGTGGGTGCCCGTAACTAAGGATAGAAAGCATAAAGTAAATAGCGGGAGTGCGTTGCAAAATAGCGTTTTCCTGCTTTTTGTTTTTGAACTATTAGACTTTTTTGGTTTATTTAAAACATAATTTGTAGTATACTAGTATAATAGTTAATTTAGGATTAGAGGAGGCAAATTATGAGCGAAAAAATCAATGATATTAATGAGCATTCTAATTTTATTCATAAAATAATTGATGAAGATTTAAAAAATGAAAAGCATAATGGCAAAGTACATACTAGATTTCCGCCAGAGCCAAATGGATATTTACACATTGGACATGCAAAAGCAATATGCCTTAATTTTGGAACTGCTAAGAAGTACAACGGACTGTGTAATTTAAGATTTGACGATACAAACCCTATTAAAGAAGAAGTGGAGTACGTAGAAGCCATAAAGAGAGACATTAAATGGTTAGGATTTGACTGGGACAGACTCTTCTTCGCTTCGGACTATTTTGAACAATTGTACGACTATGCAGTGAAGTTGATTAAATTAGGGAAAGCTTTTGTTTGTGATTTGGATGTTGAAGAAATGAGAAAATATAGGGGGACGTTAGTTGAGAAAGGCAAAGATAGCCCTTTCCGTAATCGATCGATTGAAGAAAATTTAATGCTATTTGAAAAAATGAAAAATGGCGAGTTTGAAAAAGGTAAGCGGGTTTTACGTGCTAAGATAGATATGAAATCACCTAATCTTAATATGAGAGATCCTGTACTCTACCGAATTTTACACGCAACTCATGATAGGACCAGAGACAAATGGTGCATATATCCTATGTATGATTACACTCACCCAATTTCTGATGCTATCGAAGGAATCACACACTCACTATGTTCTTTGGAATTTGAAGATCACAGACCATTTTATGACTGGGTATTAGATACTTTAGAACATAAAAATCGCCCACAACAAATTGAATTTGCGAGACTAAATATCACTAATACAGTTTTGAGCAAAAGAAAATTACTTGCTCTTTTGGAGCAAGGATTGGTTGATGGATGGGACGACCCTCGTATGCCAACAATATCGGCTCTAAGAAGGCGAGGATATACGCCGAAATCCATACGCGATTTTTGTGACATTGTAGGTGTAGCAAAGAACAATAGTATTGTGGACATTGCTATGCTTGAATATTGTGTAAGAGAAGATTTAGATAGAAATGCCAAAAGAGGAATGGCAGTATTAAAGCCACTGCGTGTTGTTATAGAGAATTATCCAGAAGATAAAGAGGAATTTTTAGTTGCAGAAAATCACCCAAAGAATCCTAAAATGGGTACAAGAGAAATGCCTTTTTCAAAAGTTATATATATTGAACAGGATGACTTTTTAGAAGACCCTCCAAAAAAGTTTTTCAGACTAGCTCCAGGGCGTGAGGTTAGACTAAAACATGCCTATTTTATTGAATGTGTAGATGTGATTAAAGATGAACAAACTGGGCAAATTATCGAACTTCGTTGCACTTATGATCCTGAGACCAAAAGCGGAAGTGGATTCAATAAAAGAAAAGTAAAAGGAACACTTCATTGGGTTTCTGAAAAACATGCACTCAAGGCAGAAGTTCGACTGTATGGTCATATGTTGGTTAATGAGAGTGAAAGCAATACGGACGACTTCAAAAATAGAATAAACCAACACTCAGTCAAGAAACTTTCTAATTGCTTCGTAGAACAGAGTTTTATCGATGCTGAAAGAGGTAGCTCCTTCCAGTTTTTAAGACATGGTTACTTCTGTGTTGATACCATAGATTCAACAAAAGAAAAACCTGTGTTTAACCGGACTGTATCATTACGTGATACATGGGCTAAAGTATCTAAAACGAATAAGTAAATGAGAACTGGATTATCATCACAAGATGCAATTACAAACCACTGGCAAATAATGTTTGATATTATGTTATAATGACTACGCGAAGCGTACAAAATTTCATCAAAATCTACTAATTAAATAGAACTAATGATTTTGATATAATGACTACGCGAAGCGTACAAAATTTCATCAAAATCTACTAATTAAATAGA
>JAJOKP010000109.1 GCA_021129775.1 Clostridiales bacterium | reverse complement strand
CATACACAAACCCAATTTTTTCTTTTATATCTTTTTCGTGCTTTATATGATCTTTGCCAAATATTTTTATTTTTCCTTTGGCTAGTCTTAAAAGGTTCATTATCAGTCTAATGGTTGTGCTTTTTCCCGCTCCATTTGGTCCAATAAAACCCATTATGTAACCTTTTTTAAGTTCGAAAGAAATATTGTCAAGTAAAAATCCATCGTATTTTTTTGTAACATTAGATAGTTCTAAAATATTTTTCATACCACCACTCCGCTCCGCTTTTTTCATTCAAATCCTTATTGCCTATACTATTGTTTTCAGGCTTTCTACTCACAAATATTTTTGTAGCCACTTCATATACACTTCTAGCACGCATATTTATGCCCTCTACATACCTTCCTTACTCGTTTACACGCTACTTTTTTTACTCATAAATCAATTTTAACATTTCAATAAGTTCTTCAAGCTCTATTCCAAGTAATTTGCTTTCATCAACGATTATCTCAATTTTATCTTCAATTATTTTTTTCTTTTTTTCACTTAAAAGTTCATTGCTTTGTGTAGCGACATAAGAGCCTTTTCCTGGAACAGTTTCGATAAAGCCTTCTCTTTCTAATTCTTCGTAGGCTCTCTTTGTTGTAATTACACTTATTCTAAGCTCTTTTGCAAGACTCCTTATAGATGGTAGCATTTCACCACTCAAGAGTTCCCCTTTCATAATTGCTCTTTTAATTTGAGTTTCAATCTGAAAATATATCGGATCTGTCGTTGCGTTTGATACAACTATATACATGTTTATCACTACTTTTTTTTGTATTTTTACTTTTTAAACGTTTGTGTATTTCTCATTCACACAACTCTACTGCATCAAACCCCCCTTCTTTCTATTCGAATGAATCCTAACAATGTTCTGATAGTGCTAGGGGTCTGCCTGGAAAGCCGTGTATGCAGATTTTCAGTTCGTTTTTTCGCTCAATCTTCGCAAAAAAAAACGGCGAATATTTGGATATTTAACGCTTTTTTGCGGAATTTTGAGCGGAAACAAGGTACGAAAAGGTGCGTGCAAGACTTTCCGCGCAGGCTCCTAGATTTGATAGCACCTTCAAGTCAGTATAATGTCATATAACCTGTATAAAATCGATGTGTGCATACTGTATGCTTATTTTGTCAAGTCTTTTTTTGTTTCTACATAAAATGTTCCCCCCAGAGGCTTAAGAAATTGGGTTTGCAACAGCAGATAGAAAATGTATGTATAGGTCCGATATCCTTAAAGACAAAAACAACAAAAAGACCACAGGGAAAATGTGGTCAAAATGGTAACTGGTCCGCGGGGACTGTCCCCTAGGTCCCTTAGTACATTTCATCTATATTTAAACTAATGTCCAGTGTTTTTACTGAGTGAGTCAACGCTCCAACAGAAATTATATTTACACCTGTTTTGGCCACTTCTACAAGATTGTCTTTTGTTATGCATCCCGACGCTTCTAGTAGCACTTCTCCATTAGCAATTTCTACAGCCTCTTTCATCATGGCAACTGACATATTATCTAGCATTATAATGTCTACTTTGGCTTCCAGGGCTTCGTTTAATTGGTCAATCGTTTGGACTTCCACTTCAATTTTTGTTGCAATACTTATATTTTCTTTGATCTTTTTTACTGCATTTGTTATTCCACCAACAGCTTTTATATGATTGTCTTTAATCATAACAGCATCTGAAAGGTTATATCTATGATTAAAACACCCTCCTGCTTTTACTGCATATTTCTCTAAAATTCTAAGCCCTGGGGTTGTTTTTCTGGTGTCGACAATTTTTACATTGATTCCTTCAACTAGTTTTGCGTATTCCCTTGCTTGTGTTGATATTCCAGACATTCTTTGGATAATGTTAAGCGCAAGTCTTTCTCCCTTTAGTATTGCTTTTGTTTTTCCTTCAATCTCAAATAGTTTATCGCCCTTTTCTACATTAGACCCATCTTCCGTAAAAAAGATCGTTTTTGTATTGCTATCTAGCGTTTCAAAAACTTGCTTTGCTATTTGCAATCCAGACACTACACCATCTTCCTTCACTTTTACTGTGGCTTTACAAGTGCTTGCTTCCAAAACTAAGTTATCCGTGGTAACGTCAATATTATTTATATCTTCTATAAGTCCCATTTTAATTATTTCTGAAACCACAGCTTTATTCATTATCAATTCACTCCTTCTTGTTTGCTACTAGAACATGTGCTCCTAAACTTTTTGTTCTTTTTAGTGCACTTTCTATGATGATCTCTGTTATAGCTATCATATTCATCGTAGTGTAATCTTCTACTCCTCGGCTCTTCGCATTGCTAAATTTTTGTTTTACTTTTTTAATGATTTTTAAAGCTTTCTGTAAGCCTTTTTCTTTTCGCAATATAAAAACGTGTTTTTTCATTACTTCTCTTATTTTTTCTCTTGCCTCAACAAATTCGTCGTCTTTCATTTCTTTATTCTTTAGGTCACATTCTATCTTAACATGCTTTCTTTTTATTTTTGGAGTAATACAATTTATTTCTTTAGCCACTCGTTTTGCAAAAACTAGCCCTTCTAATAATGAGTTGCTAGCTAGTCTGTTTGCTCCGTGCACACCTGTGCACGCGACTTCTCCTGCAGCAAATAGATTATTAATGTTTGTTCTTCCCGAGGTATCCGTTCTAATTCCGCCCATTATGTAATGTTGCACTGGATTCACCGGAATATATTCTTTAGAAATATCTATTCCTCTCTCTAAGCAATGTGTAAATATGTTAGGAAACCTCTTCTTAATAAAGTCTTTGTCTCTATGCGTAATATCTAAAAAAACATGTTCTTGTTTTTCGATTATCAATTCCGTAGCAATTGATTTGCTTACAACGTCCCTTGGCGCCAAGTCTCTTAGCTCATGATACTTGGTCATGAAGGGTTCTCCTTTGTGGTTACGCAATATTGCTCCTTCTCCGCGGACTGCTTCGGAGATTAAGAAAACATCTTCCCTTTTGGGGTCATAAAGTGCAGTAGGGTGAAATTGTACAAATTCCATATCTAGCAGTTTAGCACCTGCTCTATGCGCAATTGCTAACCCATCTCCAGTAGCTACTCTGCTATTTGTTGTTTGCTTATAGACTTGTCCTAATCCTCCAGTTGCAATTACCGTTGTTTTAGACAAAGCTGCCGATAATCCTTTATCCTCTTTAATTAGCACCCCTATACAAGTATTTTCTGTAGTTAGCACATCAATGGCATAGGTGTTTTCTAACACTGTAACGTTTTTTTTCTCATTTATCCTTTTATCTAGCGTCTCTATTATTTCTCTACCCGTAGCATCTTTTGAATGCAATATTCTCTTTCTGCTATGACCGCCTTCTTTTATGTATTCTATATTTCCTTCTTCGTCAGTATCAAAAGAGATTCCTAAATTAATAAGTTGTTGTGTGTTTTCAAAAGAGTCGTCTATAAGGACTTTTGCCGCAATAATATCGTTGTGATACGTCCCTGCTTTTACAGTGTCTTCGTAGAATATGTCTTTATCATTATTGTCCACCGCTGTAGCAATCCCTCCCTGTGCGAGGTACGTGTTTGTTGTCTCAATAGTGTCTTTTGACATAAGTAATATTTTATATCTTTCATCAATACACAGCGCAGTATACAGTCCTGCTATTCCAGTACCAATAATTACTACGTCATATTTTAGCTTTCGTAAATCCTCTAGTTTAAATTTTTCTAGATAGCGCATAATCTATCTCACCTTTTTAAATGTATTCTTTAAAATTACTGTGCTTTTCTAATCTACAAAAAATATATGTCAGACAAACTCTTTATTAAAGTTACACGCCTCTCACGTAAAAAAGTTTTACATCAAATTACTTTTTTTACTCTTTAATTTCCAGCATTCTCTCTAGAGATTTCTTTGCTCTTATTCTAAGACTTTCGTCCAAAGTCATTTCATATTTGTCTCCTTTTATTGCTTCATAAACATCCTTCAAGCTTGTCTTCTTCATGTTTTCACATACCAATGCTAGCGAAAGAATATGAAATTTTTTCTCTGGATTCTCTTTTTGTAATACGTGAAGCATTCCAATTTCAGTTCCTATAATAAATTCCATATCACTAGATTTTTTTGCTTCTTTAAGTATCTGAGACGTGCTCCCTACGAAGTCAGATTTCTCAAGTACCTCTGGTTGACATTCCGGATGAGCTAGAATTCTTACATCTGGTAGCTTCCTACGTATTTCGTCAACTTCTTCTATTTCTACTCTATGGTGCACTATACAAAAACCTCTAAACAGTATTATTTCTTTTTCTGGCACCTGTCGTGCAACGTAATTCCCTAAGTTTTGATCAGGCACAAACAGAATTCTGTCACTATCTAATGAATTTACTACGTTTACAGCATTGGATGATGTACAGCAAATATCACTTTCTGCTTTAACTTCTGCGGAAGTATTGACGTAACAAACTACAGGAACGCCATGATTATCAGCCTTAAAATTTCTAATACTTTCTCCTGTAATCATGTCCGCCATAGGACATCCTGCCTTTTTAACTGGTAAAAGCACTTTTTTTTCTGGCGAGAGGATTTTTGCGCTTTCAGCCATGAAATGAACTCCACAAAAAACTATAGTAGTAGCTTTAGACTCATAAGCTATTTTGCTTAATCCGAATGAATCTCCTACAAAGTCCGCAATATCTTGAACTTCAGAGACTTGATAGTTATGTGCTAATATTATCGCATTCTTTTCTATTTTTAATCTTTTTATCTCTTTTATCATTTCAAAATCTGTCACTTCATATCTCTCCATTTCAATATATTGTCTGCGTTTCTATTTTCTATCTATAAGTTATCAATATTTTTTAGTTGAATACAGTCTAACACATGATTGCTAGAATCGCAATAGCTTACGCGTACCTTTGCTTAAATTTTTCTGTGCTCTAACAGAAATAAGCGCTATCAGTTTTTAATTAGAAAAACCCGAAAGTAATTAATACTTTCGGGTTTTCTTGTAAACTATAGTGCCGCAACGACCTACTCTCCCAGGAGGCTACCCTCCAAGTACCATCAGCGCAAAAGGACTTAACTTCTGTGTTCGGGATGGGAACAGGTGTGACTCCTCCGCTATTATCACGACATTTTTTGACTGCGGATAATATGTCAACT
>JAJOKP010000159.1 GCA_021129775.1 Clostridiales bacterium | reverse complement strand
GATATGTTTTTACAAACAATTGAGCTATACAAGCGAGCTTGCGAGTCGAATGAGCTCAGGATGTTCGACACATATTTTCCTCTGAACAACAACAAACAAACTGATGAAGGTAGGCAATTAAAGGTTGTGGAGTTGATAAGTTGCTATTCGTATGTTACAATTGTAGCGAAAAGAAAATCAATTGTTTGGTTGTTTATTATATGAATGGAGGATTGCTCACTTGGGAACGATAAAAAATAAGTATAAAAAAGAAAAATGGATTGATAAGAATTTGAAATGGATGACGCTGTTTGCCTTAATAGCTTCAGTTTCGATTGTTCCGCTCATTGTTCGCTTAAAGGCTGTCCAGATTGTAGGGATAGCACATGAAATTTGGTTTTTTCAAGATGTAAATATGGACTTTTTTTCGTATTACAAAGCGGTTTTGTTTATGATAGTGACTGCGTTAGCAATTATTTCGTTTTCTACTTTGAAATACAATAATGAAATACAAATCATTAAAACAAAGATTAACTATCCTATTTACCTATATTTTTTCTTGATTTTACTATCAACATTATTTGCAGAGCACAATGATGTAGCTCTAGGTGGTTTTGTCGATAGATATGAAGGAATGTGGGTGCTACTAGGTTATGTTGCAATGATGTATATTGCGATACATTTTTTAAAAGAAGAAAAACAGTTCAGCTACATTATGACCGCTACATATATTTCAGCTGCAATACTTGGAATGCTTGGATTAACGCAATTATTGGGATTTGATTTTTTTGCGACAGACTTTGGAAAAGATTTAATGCTTTCTGCAGAACATAGTCACTTGGCAGAGACATTAAAGTTTAAGTTCTCTGAAAATAACATAATATATATGACATTATTTAATCCTAATTACGTGGGTAGTTATCTAGCTTTAATTCTACCACTAACCGTATCGGCCTTATTATTTACGAAGACAAGGAAAATACAAGTTTTATTCTTTTTGCTCAACGTTGTTTTATTTATTAACCTTATTGGTTCTAGATCCAGAGCTGGGTTGTTTGCATTTGCTGCCACATTTCTTATAATGCTATTTTTCTATAGAAGAAATATTTATAAAAATAAGAAAGTTGTTTCAATTATTGCAGGCGGATTAGTATTGGTTATTTTAATAATGAATTTTGTCTTTGGAGGAGTCATAATAGAAAGATTCAAATCAGCATTAAACTTTGAGCCAGTAGAGCCGAGGCACCAGCTTCATGATATGAAAATAGATGGACATAACTTAACTATAGATATCAATGAAGATAGAATTAAAGCTAAGCTAGAAGGCACGAACTTATCTTTTGTCAATAGAGAAGGAGAGTATTTGGATTTTGTGTTTGAACAGCCGGATATAATATTTCAAGATGAACATTATGCGAAATACGCAGTCGAATTGCACCCGCATGAAAACTTACATGTGTTAAAGTTTAATTATGATGACTTAGGTATCAATTTCTTTATGCATCCAGACTTCGGCTTCCAATTTATTAATGAAAAAGGTGAAGCTACGGACATTCCAGAAATCGAATCTTGGGGCTTTGAAGACCACGGTATGTGGGGCTCTAGTAGAGGGTTCATTTGGTCAAGATCACTACCTCTAATAAAAGATACTCTGCTCTTAGGACATGGCCCCGATACATACGCAATATATTTCCCGCAAAATGATCATGTAGGTAAAATTAGATATTTAGGTGGTATTGGAATGATTGTAGATAAACCACATAACCTATATATACAAACTGCTATAAACACAGGATTGCTGTCACTAATAGCAAAACTAGCAATTTTTATTATGTACATGTACTCTAGCGCGAAATTGTACTATAAAGGAATATTCGACACCTATGAAAAACAAATTGGAGTGGCGTTGTTCTTTGGAGTTTTAGGCTATTTAATATCGGGACTAATTAACGATAGCGTTGTTTCAGTCGCTCCTGTGTTTTGGGTGCTACTAGGAATGGGTGTAGCAATAAATACGAAGTTAAAGGGCAAAGAAGCTTAATAGGAGCCTGCCTGGGAAATCGTGCACGCACCTTTTCGTCCCTTATTTCCGTTCGAAATTCCACAAAAAAGCGTCAAATATCCAGATATTCGCCGTTTTTTTGCAAAAATCGAGCGAAAAAATGAACTGAAAATCTACATACATGACTTTCCGGGCAGACTCCTAGGCACGCACCTAAAAAATCAACAACATACATTTGGGGGACAATATGAAAAAGAAAATGGCAGTTTTAATACTAATTGTATTAGATGCAATCCTTGTAGCTTTATCTTTTTTCTTAGCTTTTGTCTTAAGATTTGAAGGCAAAATATTTGGAGATGCATTAGGTGCTGTTCATTTTGATGCGTTTCTCTCGAATATAGCCATACTCATTGTTATTAAAATAATTGTGTTTTACGTTTTAGGATTGTATAAAAGCTTATGGAGATACGCAAGTATTGAGGAACTAGTGCAGGTTGTTATGGCTGCTTTTGCTGCTAATGCAGTGGTTGTAACATTTATAGTAATATCGGCACAGACTCTGCCAAGGAGTATTTATATATTAGCATTTATGCTTGACGTCACCTTTATTGGTGGGGTTAGATTTAGCTATCGTGTATTTAGAAGGTTTACTAGATTTGGCTTTATTGATGTCTTTTCTAAGAAAAAATACAATCGTGTTATGATTGTTGGTGCTGGTGAGGCAGGAGCAATGATAATTAAAGAGTTAAAAAATCATGAAGAATTAAACAGTAAAGCGGTTGTAGTGATAGACGATAACAAGAGTAAATTAGGCTCTAAAATCAATGGAGTACCTGTTTTGGGTAGCAAACACAATATTGAAGAGATCGCAAAGAAGAAGAATATTGATGAGATAATTATTGCTATTCCATCAGCCTACAAAAATGCAATAAGGGAAATAGTTGAAGAATGTAGTAAAACCAAATGCAAGCTTAAAATAGTTCCGGGAATATATGAACTAATTGATGAAAAAGTTTCTATTAAAACCATAAGAGATGTAGAGATAGAGGATTTATTAGGTAGAGAAGCAGTAAAAGTAGACTTAGATGAGATAAGTGGATATATTGAAAATAAAGTTGTTTTAGTTACAGGTGGTGGGGGTTCTATTGGTTCGGAGCTTTGCAGGCAGATCGCTAGCTTTAAACCGAAACAGTTATTGATATTAGATATTTACGAAAACTCAGTTTTTGATATTCAAAATGAATTAAAGAAAAATTACAGTGAACTTGATTTGGTTGCAATTATTGCATCTATTAGAGATAAAAAACGTTTGGAAGATATTTTCTCAAGATTTTCACCTGATGTAGTATTTCATGCAGCCGCTCATAAACATGTGCCGCTTATGGAAAGCAACCCGCAAGAAGCTATTAAGAACAATGTGTTTGGTACATATAATGTTGCAATTTGTGCTGATACTTACGATGTAAAAAAGTTTGTGTTAATATCTACAGACAAGGCAGTTAACCCTGCAAACATTATGGGTGCTACAAAGCGTGTAGCAGAGATGATAATTCAGTCTATAAACAAAGTAAGCAAAACAGAATTTGTAGCAGTAAGGTTTGGTAATGTATTAGGTAGTAATGGAAGCGTTATTCCATTCTTTAAGAAACAAATAGAAGAGGGTGGACCAGTTACAGTAACACATGCAGAAGTCACAAGATATTTTATGACCATACCAGAAGCCGTGCAATTAGTAATACAAGCAGGAGCAATGGCTAGTGGGGGAGAAATATTTGTGCTAGATATGGGTAAACCAGTTAAAATTATTGATTTAGCACATAACCTAATAAGACTGTCTGGATTTGAACCAGATATAGATATTAAAGTTAATATTATTGGATTAAGACCAGGAGAAAAATTATATGAAGAATTACTGCTTGATGAGGAAGGGATGAAAGAAACAAAGCATGAAAAGATTTTTATTGCTAAGCCAATATTTACTGACTTAAAACAATTGACTTTGGAATTAGAAGTCCTCAAAGATATTTTACTTGGAGATGGGGAGGAAATAAAGAGGAGTATTGCAAAGATTGTAGCTACTTATGTGCAGGAAGCGGGAAAGAATGAGTAGAGCCAAGGAGACAGTCCCTTTTCTGATTGCTCTGGACGTTTTTTGAGACGAAGAAAGACAAAGATGCTTGTCTTTCTTTACCACCTGCCTAAATCTTTCTTTCTATACTGTAATGCTTCTGCTAAATCTTCTGTTGAAATTGAGTCTCTTCCATCAAGGTCTGCAATTGTCCTTGCAACTTTTAAAACTCTGTTATACCCTCTAGCGCTTAGTTTCATTTTTTTAAATACAAGTTCTAGCAGTTGCTGTCCATTTGAGTCTAGTGCACTTTTGCTAAACCCTGGCAATTCATCTAAGAACAAAACTCCGAAATGATTAAGCGTCGCTTCACCAGGTTTTGGTCTTTTTCCGCCACCAGTCAATGCGTAAATCACCATTCAAATAATCAACTACTTCGCGAATGGAATTTAGGCAATAGAATTCATCTCTGTATTGAAAGCAGAGAAAGCAACTGTAAATAAAAAAATAATAGTTTTTCGTAATTACCGTAAAATATGATAGAATAAATGTATAAGCATTCTAAAATCATTGCATTAAGATTTCTAGAGTTTTTCTATTTAAAATAGAAGGGGAAGGTGAAAAACTTGAAGATTCCATATGGAATATCAAATTTTAAAGTTTTAAGAGAAGAGAAGTACTTGTACGTAGATAAAACAAAATACATTGAAACTATTGAAAAATTAAACAGTAAATATCTTTTTTATATCAGACCACGTAGATTTGGTAAATCACTGTTTTTGTCGACATTGGAGCATTATTACGACATCGGAGCGGAAAAGGAATTTAGAAATCTATTTGGAGAATTATATATAGGTAAAAACGAAACGAAACTTAAAAATAGCTACTTAATGTTAAAGCTTAATTTTTCAGAGTTAGACACTTACAATAAGGAGAGATTAGAAGATACTTTTAGAGCAAGCATAACTGACGCAATATGGAGCTTTTTACTTAGCTACAAATCTGTTTTAGGAAATATAGAAGATATTAAAGAAAGAATAAAACAAGCTAAGGGCCTAAAATCAATTTTGTTTGTTTTACTTACTGCAGTAAAGGAAGCAGACAAAAAAATATACCTAATAATTGACGAATACGACCACTTTGCAAATGACATAAT
>JAJOKP010000038.1 GCA_021129775.1 Clostridiales bacterium | reverse complement strand
AGTTTTAAAATAAACAAGTGAATTGTAGTGATGCATAACTCAAGGTGTTAATTGATGCCTTGAGTTATTTTTGGTTTGCTTTACTTGAAATATTCAGTAGCCTAAACAAGCGTAACTATTAATACAGAGTACGAAGACAATGAGAGTCAGAAGATAAGATTTTGTAACAACATTGAAATAAACAATTAAGAAATAAGTGGTATAATGATAGAAACAACTGGAAGAATTAAAGAAAGTAGTGTAAATAGAAAATATGAAAGGAGATGTAGTTTTGAAAAAAAGAATTTTAATTATTGTAACGGTATTACTATTGACTACAATTGCACACGCTAGAGAAACTGGTAGTACATTCGAAAGTATATTTAATGGACATTGGGCCCAAAAACATGTGGAATATGATTTTTACAAGAATTATTTTGAAGAACATATTAGTGGATTACAATCAGAGTTCAAATTGAACAATACGATTAACAAAGAAGACTTTCTAGAAATATTTGAAAAGGCAACTAAAAGCAAGGTTGATGTTTTACTTGTAAAAGAAGAAATGCAAAAACCACTACTAAGAAGAACAGCAGTAGTATGGATGATGGATGCTATAGAAGTCGAAGAGGAAAGTATTATGTCAGGAAAAGACGAAAACAAGTTCATTGACTTAGAAGAACTAGACAATAATGAGGTAGAAGCCATTTTAAAAGCAAGAAAGATAGGCTTGATAAATGGGCATTCTGAAACAATATTTGCTCCAAATGGTAAAGTCACATACGCTCAAGCAATGGTGCTTTTACAAAGACTAAGTAAGAGTCAGTATCTAAGAAGAGAGTTAACTCCGCTTGATGCTTCGAATTTAGTTCCTTTTAAAACTATAGGAACAATAACTGAACATAGAGAGCAACGAGAAGGTTTGCAAATTACAGAAAAAGATGACGTAATTATAATAACTGTGGTCCAAAGATTTAATACCTCGGGGTATCAGATAGAGGTTTCCAATATTGTAAAACTAGCAGACTCAAAATATGGAATTAACATAAATATTGTAAGACCAAACCCTAACCATATGGTTCTACAAGTTATTTCGTTCGTTAGAACTACAATAGAAGTTGATAAAAACCATGTAGATTCAGATTATATTTTTGAAGTTTTGAACTTACCAAAAGGTGTAGAGAGGTAATTTAATACTCTTTTGCTGTGTAATGTAGGTATCAAGACTTAACTTCATATATTTTGTGCAGAAAGCTATTTTTGTTGTCAGAAAAAAGAGGGAAATAGCAATAATAGTCGAACAAGTTAGAGTGTAGGAAAAATACAAACTATATTAGACAGCAGGAGGAGAAATATCAAATGGAAGAAATAAGTCTAAAAGAATTGATTGAAGTACTACTAAAAAGAAAAACAATTATAATTACAATTACAATTATTTCAATACTTACATCTGGAGTTCTTAGCTTTTTTGTGTTGGAGCCAGTTTATGAATCAAAAGCTGTAATAATGGTGTCAGACTTCGCAGCTAGGGTAGAAACACCAGAAGCAGAGGACGTTGGAGTAGAGAATATACTAGCGGGGTTATCACAATTTCCTGTGCTTACTATGGAAACGTACAAACAACAAGCTTCGTCGCCAGAAGTACTATTAGCCGTAATTGAAGAATTGGATCTTGAAGAAGAATATAATGTAAGAACACTGGCTAATATCATTTCAATAAATACTATTAAAGACACTAATCTAATATCGGTAGTAGTACAACATAATGATCCTGAAAAAGCGTCGGAAATCGCAAATGTTTTTGCTAATAAATTTATTGTATTTGTTTCAGAGAAAACTAAAGAACGCTCAACAGTAGCGTCGCAATATATTGAAGAGCAAAAATTAATTGAAAAGCAAAAATTAGATGATGCGCTAATAGAATTAAAAGATTTCTTGGCTCAGCCAGAGGGAACATCAGAAATATCAAAAGAGCTAAGTGCAAAACTAGGGCTATTGACAAGCTTTAAAACGCAAATTGTTCAAAACAGACTAAGCCTTGAAGTATTAACAAAAGCACTACAAGAAACCAAAAATCAACTAAGAGAAACACCGCAAAAATTTACTACAACGAGATCAATTCTTGAAGACAGCTTGTTAGCGGATGTAATTAGAGAAAGCACAGGGAAAACATCACAAGAAATTGCTCCAATTCAAATGGAAGCAGAAGAAATGAACCCTATATATATTGAATTGACAAGCAGAATTGCTAATATTAGTATAAGCATAGTTGAAACTAAAACTAGAATCGATAATATAGATAGGGCTATTAATGATACACAAGCAGAGATTGAAACATTACAGGCACAACTTGCTGAAAAACAACATGAAGAAAGAATTATTAATCAAAGAGTAAGTATAGCACAAGGCATTCATGACTCCTTTAACAGAAAGCACGAAGAACTAAGAGTAGCCGAGTCAGCCCAAATTGGAAAAGATAGTATGTTAGTAATGTCAAGAGCGATTTCTGGAGATGCACCTGTTGCACCGAGAAAAGCTTTGAATGTGGCTATAGCAGCAGTGCTTGGTCTTATGATGGGTGTATTTATTGCATTCTTTGTAGAGTATTGGAAAATTGAAGGGATAAAAGTAGCAGGAGAAAATACAAATGGGTAGCAAATCGAGAAAAAGCGTAAAGACTAACAAAAACTTAAAAGCTGAAAGCAAATTACTTAAAGCAACTGTTTTTATGCTTCTTTCTGTTTTTCTATTTATGTTGCCATTTTATAGAGGTTTGTATTTTCAAGGAGAAATAATGATAGCACATATTGTTTCGCTATTTCTATTTATTATCCATATAATAAGCAAAATGATTAACAAGAAGAAAATAGAATTAGTTAGTCATACAGATTATATTGCTGTATTGCTAATTATAGCATACTTGCTACCTATAATTTTCTTCAGGTGGGCAAATTTGAGGGACTCAGTAGGCATGGTCTTGTGGAGTATTAATACCTTTATAATATATTTGATGGTTAAAGACTATTCTAGAGATGAATTGTACAAGAAGCTAGTATTAAATGCTATACTCGCAAGTGGAGTAGCTGTTATTTCAGTAGGGTTGTTGGCTTCATTTGGATATGTAGAATATGCAGATGCCTTCATGGGAAATAGAATTTCATCTACATTTCAGTATCCGAACACGCTAGCCGCTTATACAATGATCTTGTTTTTCATTACTTTTGGTATGATGAATGAAGAAAAAAAGTATTGGCTAAAGACTATTTATGCGGTAGTTGGATTTTTGATGTTTTTTGTATTTGTGTTTACATATTCAAGAGCAGCCTGGATCATTTTCCCGTTTATTGCATTTATATACTTTATGGCAATTCCTTATAAAGCAAAAGCACAAGCGATTTTTTATGCTATATCAGTATTAGCGCCAACAATAGGCTTGATGCAACCATTTACAAGATATCTCGGCGTTGAAGATGAAATAAAAAAACAAGCCTTAATAACGTTGTTAATTGGAATGGCAGTGTTTATGATTATTCACATAGTATTAGATAAAATAATTAGATTGATTAATGAAAAGCAAATTAAGTACGTATTCATTGCATCAGCTTTAGCGATTGCGATTTCAATAGGTTTTGTATTTATTGCGATTACTACAACAGAGCCCGCGGTATTTGACAATATGAATATTGATGAAAATAGATCTAATCATATTACTAGAACAATAAGAGATATACTTCCTGATGAAAATTATGTCCTGAAGGTGAGTGTAGAAGCTACTAGCCAAGACGAAAAAGAGTGGCCGTGGAGGGTTCGAATTCTTGGTTTAGACGAAAACGGAAAAGCGAAACTAATAGTGCAGAGACTAGGAGAGCTAAATGAGTCTGGCGAGATACTAATTCCATTTACTACGTTTGAAAATACAAATAGTTTAATGGTACAGATACTAACTCTATTTCCAAATACAAAAGCTACGTTTAATAGCGTGACACTAATAGATAAACAAGGAGATCCTATTCACGAAATGCCACTAAAATACAGATATATTCCCGAATCACTTATAGGAAGAATCAATAGTATTGAAGTTGAAAATCATAGTGCAAGAACAAGAATAGATTATGTTATTACAGGGTTATCAATGTTTAAGAGTAACCCTATAATAGGAGCAGGTGGTGGCGCATGGAAAGCACAATTTAGCAAGTATCAAAATGAACCTTTCTTTAGCACGCAAGCACATAATCATTACATACAGACACTGGTAGAAACAGGTGTGTTTGGAATACTATTAGTTTTAATGTTAATTGCTTTGCTTTTATATAAACTAGTTTTGGCAGCATTAAAGAAAGATACTATTCAGATATCGATAATAATGGGCTTGTTAGCATTACTTGCACATAGCGCACTTGATTTTAATTTTTCTTTTTTATCAATTGCATTAATATTTTGGACACTGATAGGGACTATCCAGACGCATGCTGACGACACTAAATTTAAACTGCCAAAACTTACATTTCATCCAATATATGCTTTGATATTGATAACACCACTATTATTTTTTACTATATCTCTTTATAGTGGGCATGATTATGGAATAAAAGCTGTTCAAGCGGCAGAAGAAGGAAATTTTGAGAGAGCAACCGAATATTTTGAAATTGCAGTAAAGAGAGATCCTTTTCAAAATACATTTAGAGTAGATTTAGGGCATATGATGAGGCAAAAAGCTGTACAGTTAGGCAAAGAAGGTATACTGATAGCATCGGAGGAGCATTATTTAAAAGCGCTAAAGCTTGCGCCTACTAATGCGTTAATGTTTCAGCAAGCTACATCATATTTTATGGCAGTAGGACAATTTGACAAAGCTATAGAATTAATAGATAAGAGCGTAAGGTTGGCTCCGTTAAAACCAGCTATGTACGAGCAAAAATTAGCGTTATATATTTCTATGGGAAGTCACTTTTTAGATAATGGCAAAATGGATGAAGGGTTAGAACTCTATAAAAGAGGATTATCTATTATAGAGGAAATGAAATCAGCAAATATTGGATTAAGAAAAGCAATTAGATTCACTGATGAAACGGTCAAAAATATTAACAGAGTAAAATATTTTATTTATAATGTGTATGATGCAAATAGAATAAATATGCTAGCTAGCTTAATATATGTACAACACCTTAAACTAGATGTAGATTCTGATGATATTCCTGACACATGGAGACAATGGAAACCAGCAAAATCAAACCTCTTAACAAAAATGAATGAAAGTGGTGTTGTGCTTTCAAACAATGGAGAAGTTAGAGCAGGGATTTTTTCAGGAGAGTTCTCACTAAAACCACTAACGACCTATGTACTAGAAATTGAACTAATTGAACACAAACAGATTGACTATCTACAGTTATTCGTTCTTAGCAGAACAGGAAAGCACGTTCAATTCCATCAGTTAGGAATACCAGAAACGACAGATGGAA
>JAJOKP010000156.1 GCA_021129775.1 Clostridiales bacterium | reverse complement strand
CTTATGTTTTAAATATTGCTAATATCAAAAATCCACACAATATGAGAAAGAGCCTTATACAAGCATTAAAAACTAAAAAGCATGTAATAACGTCAAACAAAGGACCAATTTTATTAGCTTATAAAAGATTAAAACAATTAGTGGTAGAAAACAATGAGGAATTAGCAATTGGTTGTACAAGTGGAGGTGCATTATCAACTATTAATGTTTGAATATAGTGTTTCATATATTCAAACATTAAAAAAGCACAAGAACTAGGAATTGCAGAAACTAATCCAATACTTGATGTAGAAGGTTGGGATACAGATTCGAAACTTCTTATTTTAACAAACGTATTAATAGAACAAGAAAAAACGCTTAAAGATATTAGTGTAGAAGGCATTACAGAACTAAAAATAGAAGACATACAAAAGGCAACTGAAGAAGGAAAGAAACATAAACTTATTAGAAAAACAATAATTGAAAATAATACAATAAACATGTCTGTCAAATTACAAAAGCTGTCGAAATACAATACATTATTTGGATTTAATGGAAAAAACAAAATTATACGATGTAGTTCAGATACTCTAAAAGAATTTACACTAATTGGCGAACTTCAGGAATTGTTCCTGCTGCAGCTTCAATATTAAGGGATTTGATAAATATTATGAAAGGATATAAATTTATTAATTAGGAGGAAAAGAAAATGAAAAACAAAAAATTAGTGATGATTCCAGGACCGACACCTGTAACAGAATCAATTATGCTAGAAATGGGAAGAGCAACATGTGCATTTAAAGATGCAGAATTTACAGCAGATTACAAAAAGTTAGTAAATGATCTAAAAAAAATGTTAAAAACAGAAGGTGAATGCTTTGTAGTAGCGGGTACAGGTACAATGGCTATGGAAATGGCGGTAGCAAATGTAACAAAAAAAGGAGACAATATACTAATAGTATCACATGGTTACTTTGGAGACAGATTCATTGACTTATGCGAAAGAAAAGGATTAAATGTTGATGTTCTCGCAAACGAATGGGGTAAAACTGTACCTGTAGAAGACATTGAAAGCAAACTAAAAGAAAAAGACTATGTTGCGATAACAGTAACACACGTAGATACATCAACAGGAGTATGTGCACCGATCAAAGAAATTGGAGAAATAGTTAAGAAATTTAAAAACACAATGTTAATAGTAGATGGAGTATGTGCAACAGCTGGGGAAAGGGAATATATCGATGAAATGGGAATAGACGTATTACTAGCTAGTTCACAAAAAGCATTTGGAGTTTCACCAGGACTGGCTATGGTTTGGGCAGGACCAAAAGCAATGGATAGAAGAAAAGGCTTAGGAACAATACCAGAGTTTTACATAGACTTTGAAAAATGGCTTCCAATAATGCATGATCCTAACAAATACTTTGGTACTCCAGCAGTAAACCTAATATGGGCATTAAAAGAATCAGTAAGACTTATTAATGAAGAAGGGCTAGAAGAAAGATACGAAAGACACATAAAAGACGCTGAAGCAGTTCAGGCAGCAATGGAAAGCATTGGATTTGGCATATTAGCAGATAAAAATTGTAGAGCAGCAACACTTTCAAACGTAATATATCCAGAAGGAATTGATGACGCAGAGTTTAGAAAAATTTTAGCAGAAGAAGGAGTAGTAGTAGCAGGTGGACTTGGTGCATATTCAGGAAAACTTTTTAGATTAGGACATATGGGTAACATAGATAAACACATTATAGTATCTACAATTTCAGCTATAGAAAGAACAATGATGAGATTAGGATACGAATTTGAAGTAGGAATAGGTGTTAAGACATATTTAGAAATGATTATGTAAAAAAATACACAATGATAAAAAATATACGAACATATACGTATCTTCCAGAGATAAAACACCTCTAGTGACAGTAAATACAGTTGCTGGAGGTGTTGTTTTTCGCATATATAGCCATATATGTGAAAAATGCACACTTCCTTCTCAAGACATTATATGTTATAACCTAAGTTTTGCAGTAAATGCAAGGTAAAAAGCTCTGTTAGTCCAGTAATTAAGCGGACTGCAGAGCTTTATTTTTTGGCATGTTAGTGTTGTATATTCACAACTTATTTATAGTATTGTAAAATTTTTTTAATTTCAGATGTGGTCATAATCTTATTGCCAAGGTCAATAACAAAAGCTTTTTCCAACGTTTGCAAAATTTCATTCCTGTAATCAAACAGATAGTAATTCCGGTCGAGGTGTAAACAGGAATAACGAATTAGGGATTCGCGTATTTTGTTAACGGAATATTTCTTATCCAGTTTATATTCTAGTACACGCAAGATAAGAAGTGAAACAGATGAGAAAATGTGCATTAATGTGGTTCTCGGTTCTTAGATAGATCGGTCTTGCCCTAAATTCACTCTTAATTATTTTAAATGATTCCTCGATTTCCCATAATCCTTTGTATACTTTGTATATATCACGTATTTCTTTGTCAGACATGTTCTTTTCGCTAGTCACAATGGAATAATATCCATCGTATTTTTCCTCTTTAGTAATCTTGTCAAGATTTAATGACAAACTGATTCCATCAGGTTCTCACCAGTCTCCTTTCTTATTGATTATTTATTCTTGAGATCCATTCGACTCACTGCATTCACTCAGAGTGACATGTTGAAGAAGTGTTCGCTCAAGCTATTCGACACATGTTTCGCCTCTAACAGTAACCACTACTATACGCTAAATAAAATTCCATTTGACAAATCCATTATAATCAAGTAATATAAAATCACAATCAAGTTAATAATAATTATCATTGTCTATTGCAATTATATCATATATTGGAGGGTAAAATATGCTGCTTTTGAAAAATTCTAAGAAAATTGCATTAATAATTGCTGGGACTGTAGCACTTTCTTTAGCTCTTATAGGTATTTTTGTTCCCTTGCTTCCGACAACCCCTTTGCTTCTCTTAGCTTCATTTTGTTATGTTCGAAGCTCAAAAAAACTATATAACTGGCTTATCAACCATAAATGGTTCGGGTCTTACATTTATAATTATTTAACATATAGAGCAGTACACTCTCGCACCAAAATACATGCGCTACTTTTACTCTGGTTCTCTTTAACTGTCTCTATGATAATCGTTGATAGATTTATCATAACACTACTACTAATCACTATAGGATTAGCTGTTACGCTACATATAGTATCCTTAAAAACTTTTAACCTAAAAGTTCACAAAAAAATATGCCAAAAACTCAAAGCGAGCAAATAGCATATTTTAATACAGGCTTCATGTTACCCTTTTAATATCAAATAATCTAATGTAGAAAATACTGATTAATCTAATCTCGGAGAGCTCTGACAGTCTATTTGTTGGTGATTATAGTTTCTTGACTACAGGGGTCTGTTCTTACATAAATCGAATACCCAAAAAAGAAAAAGTAAACAGTTTCTCTCAGCATTTCAATAATCTCTCGTTCTGACAGATTATCTCTAAACCCTTCGAAAACAATGTCTAAATACATCTTGATTGTAATCCTCGTTAAGTACTTGGGACTTCTTTTTTTAATTACCACCATATTGCTTTCAATAGCATTTTGCCCTATTTTTCTTCTAGCCTTAGTTAAGTCATCAATCATCTTTTCATAATAGCCTTCTAAACTTGAGCCATCTACTTTAGTACAAAGAATCTGGAATTCATTCTTTTGCCTATACATCATTTTAAAAAAACCAACTATTCTAACACATTCACTCTCAGCATTCCATTGTTTAGGGTCGCCCCATATTTTTTTAGTAGTGTTTATTACAATAAATTCTTTATAGCTGTTTATCGCTTCTTTAACTATTTCATTTAGCAAACCCTCTTTGTTATCAAAATAATTGTATATGTTTGCAACTGAAATATTTGCATCTAAAGCAATCATTTTAATAGATGTTTTTTTAAAACCATACTCGAGAAATAATTTTTTACTTACTTCTATTATTTTGTTTCTTACTTCTTCTTTTTTTACTTGCATCTTCAGGCTCCTATAATAGCTAATTGATGTTCGTTATTAGTATATGCGATATTTCCAAGCATGTCAATAAAATAATTTTTTCTATCGACTCACCAAGCCTAACTATACAATTATAACACAAAAAAGCTTCTCATTAGTTTCGTTTTTGATGCTTTTGCATCAGCACGAAAAAAATCAGAGCTTTTTTGTCTTCTTCAGCCATTTAAACTAAATATTGCACCAGTATTTTTTTGCCATTTTCCTGCAGCAAAATAGAAATTCCAGCTCTATATCAAGTGTAGCAACAAAATCTCTAGTTACAGCACCCTATATCCGCTTCTTTAGGTTTCTGATTTTTCATCAATACAGGGAATATAATATCACTGAATGTGCATGGAATAACGACACTAAGTAAAACGATGATAAATATTAAAACTGGATTCACTAAAATACTACCACCGCCAAAGTATAACAAATACGCCAAAGAAGCAGTTATACTGATCACAACATGCCCACTATGAGAAAAGAGAGTTATTGCCAAACCCTTTCCTTCACGTTTATTAACGGCAAATATCCCTAGTAAAGAACCTATAAATGCAAGCGGTAAAATAGTATGTGGGTGTTCCAGCAAACATATATGCAGCTCAGGGGTTGGAAATCCCATTAACCTCGCTCCTAAATATGGGAAAAGAATATCTCCCGCTGCACATATAACTAATGAGCCCACAAGACCAACAACCATTGCTTTTGCAAATCTCTTTTCATATCTCCAGAACATTGCTGCCGTAGCTACAGCACTAATAAAAATGTGTATCGCATGCGCAACTTCGTAAATATCTCTAGCTAAATATTGATGTGCATCAAACACAAATTCCGTTAGTAAAGCAAAAACAATAAACACCCATACTAAGTTTAGAAAAGTATATGGAATATGGTGTTTTAATTCTAAAATCATGCTTCGATAATTCAACTTCGTCATTTTTTCTCAATCTCCTTTTTAATGCTTATCTAGAAACAATAGCATATTGCTTTTAAGACTTATTTGCTTATCCTTCCACTTAATGATAAGTTTATAGAATTCACAGTAGTTCTTAGCTAAGTCTAGTCTAATTGTAAATGATAATCATTGTCAAGTCAAGTGTTTTCTGAATAATAAATAGAATTTCAAATAATAATCTTAATTGTAAAACTAAATTCCACCCCTAGTACAGCAAACAGTGGAAGTTAGTTTACAAATTATCGGGTGGAAGTTAGTTTTACAAAAACAACTCATTTAAGAGGTAAAATTTCTCTGTTTTTTTTATGAGTCTTTTGAAAAAAATAATTAGTTATACGGAAGTAGTAGTGGTTGTGGAATTGTGGTAAAGTGTGTTTTTATTTAGTGTTACTTGGTGAAGGCTGTGGTCAAAATTGAGGGGAAGGGTGGAAAACTGCTTTTGAGTTTTCCATGGCTTGCCCATGATTTTGTCCATAGTCTGAGCCTTAGTAACTCTTAATAAAAATGGGCTTTTCCACAAATCCACAACCTTTAATTTAAAGTTTCTTTGGTGGATTTCCAGTGCGTTTGCCGCTTTAGTTTA
>JAJOKP010000060.1 GCA_021129775.1 Clostridiales bacterium | reverse complement strand
GCCTTGGTTATGAACGAAAATCCTTCGCAACATTGCACAGCTTATTTCATCACAAGCCCTAATTACAATTCTACCTACTAGTTTTGTCGAAACAACTTAGATTTATTCCATCTAAATAAATTCTACCCCTGCAGAAAGTTTATATATAACGTCTTTTCTTTCTATGACAATTAAAGTTCTCTTGGCCAATTTTTTGTCTTCTTTAATATTCAGCAAAAGCTCTTTCGTAGGGTTAATAGCAATTGGATTTCCAACTAATTTAAACATTGAATAATCTCCGTTTGTATCACCGTACGCATAACTTTTAGCCAAATCCAGTTTATAATTTTCAGCAAATTCCATTATTGCCTCATGCTTGTTTATCGAATCCCACATTTGTTCAATTTCACCAGTAAAGTTCCCATTTTCCCCTACATGGTACTTTGTTCCACGATAATCGGTCGCCCCATATTTTAAAGCCATTTTTGACACTAGAAAATCAGGACTTCCTGAGATGAAAATAATATTATGACCTTTTTCTCTATGCCATTCTATTCGATCACGGGTAAATCTATATACTCGGTCGCCTTTGAGCTTGATTACTTGATTTGTAATAAACTCAATTTCATTTCTATTTAACCCTTTCATCGATTCCAAGTAAATTGTAGCTACTTTTAGCATATAATCTTCGTACTCTCCTTGGCGCTTATCCCATTCTTTAAAAGCTTTTTCTGCTATGTCGTACCAGCGATACTGTTTAATAACCTCATATTTAAGCATTTTTTTAAAATGTTCTACCATTAATGAATTTCTATATAACGTTCCATCAATATCAAGAAATACGCCTGTGTTAGACATCTTGCCACCTTCCTTCCAAGAATCTTCCAAACGACACTCGTGTTTTTTGTTTTGCTCCCTTTTTTCATATATACACTTATATTGTTTCCTTTAATCTCTAACTTGACTTTGCAAAACTCCAAATGCTCTGTAAAACAATTTGGGGTTCTACGTCTTACCATGAAAATACTATACTTGCAAACTTATCAACTCGCTAATTTCACTTCATCTAGGACTGCCATTGCTATGTTTGCTGCATGATCCGAAATTCTTTCTAGGTTACTGATAAAATCCAAAAATAGAATTCCAGAACTTGTATTGCATTGCTGTTTATTTAAACGAGCGATATGGTTACTCCTTAGTGTTTTTTCAATGCTATCCACTCTTCCCTCCGTTTTAATTACCTTCAGTGCTAAACTTTCATCTAAATTTTTCAGAGCGGTTAGCGAATCCAAGTATGCGCTCATAACTACGTCTTTCATGTTGTTCAACTCATTAAAAGCTGTCTCAGAAAAGATCAACTTATTGTCAATTTTGTATTGAGCTATTTCCGCAATATTTTCCGCATGATCGCCTACTCTCTCTATGTCATTTATCGTGTGAAACAAACCGTCTACTCTTTCTCGGTCTCTTTTCGATATGCTTGTATTAGACAACTTTACAATATAATCAGCTAAATCGCGTTCCAATTCATTTACACTTTGTTCTAATCTTAAAGATTCGTCTATTTTTTTCTGATCGCAATTAAAAAATCCTTCAAATGCAGCGTTTAAGGTTTGTTTTGCCACATTCCCCATGTGCAATACTTCTCTAATTGTTGTAACTAACGCGATTGCTGGAGTTTCCAAAATTCTATCGTCAATATATTTTACTCCTTTAATTTCTTCTTCACCTGGTACTACTTTTTTTGCAAAGTACACAAACGATCCAGCAAAAGGAAGTAATATTAACGTATTAGTAATATTAAATATTATATGTGCACTTGCAATTTGACCTGTTACATCTCCTGGATTAATAATACTTATTATCCAATACAGTGGATATTGCAAAATAAAAATAAATAAAAGCGTCCCCACTATATTAAAGACAAAATGTACTGCTGCAGCTCGTTTAGCAGCAATATTTGCTCCTATACTTGATAGCATGGCTGTTATTGTAGTCCCAATATTAATACCAAATAATATTGGTAACCCTGAAGAAATGGGTATCAGCCCTTCAATAGCGAGTGCTAATAAAATCCCTGTAGATGCCGAACTACTTTGCACTGCTACAGTAATAGCGAACCCTGCTAACATCCCTAAAATTGGATACTCCCCCAAAACTTACAAGCGGATCAATAAATGGTTGATGAGTCCTTAAGGGTCGTAGTGCGTCTCCCATAAACATCATACCGACAAACAAAACACCGAATCCTATACAGGCTTCAGCTATTTGTTTTGTTTTACGGTTGCCTGTAAAAAGCCATACAGCAACTGCGATGCCAACGATAAGAGGCGCGTATTTATGGACTCTAAAAGCTATCATTATCGCGGTAGCTGTTGTTCCGATATTCGCACCCATAATCACGCCTACAGCTTGTGTCAAATTCATTATCCCTGCGTTTACAAGCCCCACAATCATAACAGTAGTAGCGCTACTGCTTTGAACTATTGCAGTTACTAACGTTCCTACTAGCACTCCCATTAGTCGGTTATTTGTTAACATCCCAATAAATGTTCTAAGTTTATCGCCTGCTACTTTTTGTAGTGATTTACTCATTCTGCTCATCCCATATAAAAATAAGCCTAGTCCGCCAATTAATCCAAATGCTATATCCATTATAATCCTCCTCAAATATCTTTCTTCATACGTTAGTCCACTTCAAGGCTCTCTGTTTACCTAAGGAGCAAAATCGAAGATTCTTTTATTTTAACACTGAATTGTTATCTTTGTGTTAATTCTATGTTAATTATTCTAACATTAGTCTCGTAAGGTCATTGTTCAGAAAAACGTGCTTTTTCCTTAGCTTTTGTCGTAAAAACAGTTTTCAAAAAAGTATTTTTTTATACACAAATTACTTGATTTATGTTATCCTTAAAATATATTTTTATTCTTTAGCAAGAGGAGGAAAAACATGATATACAAAAAAATACGTGAAATGATAGGCGAACAACTTGCTATAGACAACATTGAAATTATCCAGATGTCTACTTCTTTATCAGAAGATTTGGATACTGATTCTTTAGATGCTGTCGAAATAATTATGGCAATCGAAGATGAGTTTAACATTGAAATCCCTGATGACGCCGGAGAATCTTTCAAAACTATTGGCGATATTGTTAACTTTGTTACACAAAATACGAAATAGGATTAATAAATTACCACGTAGTCATTTATCTTTTTTCTTTATACAACTTCCAGTCGCAGATAAACATCATATATTATTAACAGAAGTGTATTTAATACTAGTATCCTATTTTGTAAGGAGGTTTTTCTGTGGAATCTACAAAGAAACACATGAGATATCCTGGTATGGACGATGGTATGTATATGCCAATGCATGGCATGCCTATGCCTTATAGACCAATGTGCCCTCAAGGACAAGAGAATCATATGGAAATGTTTTGTATAAATATGTATATGTCTGCGATGTGCGAAGCAGAAGCATATAAACATAAAGTGATGTATTATGAAAATGACAACAATAACAAAAAATGCTAACACCAAAAAACACAGGGAAATTACTTTTCCTGTGTTTTTTTACATCAAAGATTTAATACGTATAAAATTCGAGATCACAATTTAACGGTTTGAACAAAAACATTTATTTTCCCCACTTGAACTCCAGTCATAATTTCTATTTCCTCTTTAACTTTTTCTTGGACTTCTCTTACAACCTTAGGTATTATGATTCCATAATTTGTAGCTATGAAAATACTTACAATTAAGCTCTTTTCCTTTTCTTTAGTACTAGTATTTTCCGCTTCAATGTTTTCAACATTTATGCTATCGATCTTTTCTTTTGATAGACTTCCCTTAATCAATATTATACCTTCAATTTCTTCTACCACTTTCTTCATAATTGTTAGTATAACGTCACTTGATACTTTTATCTTACCATGTAAACCTGTTATTTCCATAGGATTTGACATAATCACAGCTCCTCTCAACTACATTCCTTCCATTTCCTTCAATTTTTCGTTAATTAAAACAAAGGCATCTTTGGGTTCATTGACACTATGTACTAATTCCTCCATTGGGCACCTTCCTGTGCCTTCTCTATTAATTATCATAACAGCTTTTTTAGTATATTCTGCATATACTTTATTCTCACGTAATACTCTTAAGGCATCTTCACTTATTACATCTGCATAAACTTCTTCAATATTTCCTAAAACCAATAGTAACGCTGCTGCTTTTCCTATTACTTTGTCTGCTAAAGAAGCACTCAAAAGAATTTCTTTGCTCTTTTCTAACATTGAAAATATTGGTTTTATACCTCTTTCATTTGAAACAGAAACAATTTCTCCATGCTTTACAACTACACAAGTATATTTTTTTTCTTTTAATTCACACTTTGCTATGTCAAGGTTTAACATCACGTAGCCCTCCCACAAGTGACTTAACTAAAATGGGGATAAAAGTTAGTTGAATTAACATACCAGGCATACCGGTTAATATTGCAGCTTTTAAAGTCAGGCCTGGTGGTAATTGTATTGCAAAGATGTTCAGCATTATTACTAGAACAAAGCCATACATAATTCTACCTGAAATCATTGCGCCTATTAATGAAACGAAGATGTTTAGTTTTAATTTGCGATATAGTACCCCCGCAACTAAACCATATATTGCCAGCTCGAAAATCATTATCGGCAAAATTGGTGGTGACATTGGTGGCATTCCTGTTAAAAAATAGCTTAATATTGGAGTAATTAGACCGACGTAAAGTCCTGCAATAGGACAAACTAACAAGCCCGCTAATAAAACCGGGATGTGCATAGGTAAAAACACTGGTCCGCCAAACCCAACTAAATGAAACAACTGAGGAAACAATACACCTAAAGCTATAAATAAAGCTCCTTTCGCCATTCTTCCATGTGATAAATTCATATTTTTCACCTCTTTTTTTCTATGTATCTATTATTGTACACTTACATTGATTATACTACATTCTTTATAAATCTTCTATAGTTGGATACAATATTTCAACAAAATTCTAGCACGCTAAGTCATTTTTTTGAAGTGAGGCTTCAATAAGGCTCATATCCTCTTTAAGCGGCAAAATAACTACCACAAAAGCTCCCCAACAAATCTACTAGGGAGCTTTTGGTTATATTCATAGTATAGTATTTTTAAATCTTACTTGCTTTCTGTTGCAAATCCTTCGTTAGCCCATCCTCTGTCTCCAGTAAGTCCTACACCCATTCCACTATGAAGAGAAATAGCATCATAGCCTAGCAGCCTAAGTATAGCAACAGTTTGTCCTGAAGTTTGACCTGAATAGCAATACACTATTATAGTTTTGTCTTTTGGAAGGTCTCCAAAGTTTTCTTGCATGCCTTTGCCAAATGACATATGACTTGCTCCTGGTATATGTCCTTTTTCAAAGTCTTCAATTTTTCTTATTGACAAGAACACAACGCTATCATCATCTAAAAATGCTTGTGCAGCTTCAGCTGAAACAATGTTTTTACCATGCATACCTTCTCCATCTTTTAGTGCTTGGAAATAAGCAACAACAGCTTCTTCTACGTCAGCATCAATTTCTAAGCTTGTCACACTTGGAAAATCGTTAGAACCTGTTTCCATAATATCTTCAA
>JAJOKP010000161.1 GCA_021129775.1 Clostridiales bacterium | reverse complement strand
GTACTTTATTTCCGAAAAAACCTTGCGCGTCGCTAAAGCTATTCAAGTCTATATTTATTTCATCGGGCAAATCAATAGCGGGAAAGTCAATAGTGGGTAAATCGATAGTACATGCAGATAACAAAGTAACCAACATAAGTAAAACTAAAACTTTAAAAATTCTAACTGATTTCATTTATCTCACTCCCAATTTAAAATTTTGTAAAATCTGTATTTACAAATTTAGTTTTTTATCTATCAAAATACCCGATAAAAATGTCATAGCAACTATTAGTATTATGTCTACCAAGTAACCAAAATACATGCCTGCTTCAGTTAGATTTTGTAATTGTATTGGTCCAGCCTGAAACGTCCAATTAAATAGAGGGAAATTGGTTACAGCATCAACGAATATTAACAAAACACGAGCAAATAAATCGTGAACGATATGAAGTGTTATAAAGATTATGAAAGCTAAAGACTTTTTAAGCTTAACATTAGCAGCCATTGTTTTTGTAAATAGCGCTGAGATAAAAATAATTAGAATATGCTTAAAAGAACCTGTCACTTGTTCTAAGATTTGCGAGATGAAGCTGGTTGGCGATAGGATAAAAAAATTGCTGGTAATGCCTGGAGACATTATATTTTGCACTAAGATTAGCTGAATTACAAATGCTATTATTGCAAATACTAAAACTGTCAATAATTTAGATGAAACAAAAGTGAACCCGCTTATTGGTGTTGTAAAAGAGACTCTTCCTTCATGTCTAGAAAATTCTGACCACATTATTTTATAAGTTGCGTAAAGGAAGTATATAACTAGCCCTATTATAGGCAGACCTCCAAAGAAAACAGTTGATATTACAAGGTTAAAACCATTTGCTCTTCCAAATATATCACCTGTAAGTGCAATTCTCATCATAACAAAGATAAAGAACATTACTGCACCAAGAATTAGCAATTTTTTATTTGACTTAAGTTCATATTTTAAAAGTTTAAGCATTTGCAAACACCTCCATGTACATTTCAACTATTGATTTGTTATTTTCTTCTTTTAGTTGCTCAACATTCTTCTTAAGTAAAATGTGACCTTTTGACAAGAAAACTAAAGCTTCAAGTAAGTATTCAACGTAGTTAACATGGTGTGTTGAAATAAGCATACAACTTTCATCTCTTTGAGAATTAATTATGGTTTCAATTAATTTTTCACGTGTCTTTATGTCTATTCCATCGAAAGGTTCGTCTAGTAAATAGAGTTTTGCATCTCTAGCTAGTGTTAGAGCTAATTTAAGGCGGGCTTTCATTCCTTTTGACAATTTTTCAACTACATCATTATCGTTAAGATCCATAAACTCCATAGTTTTTTTCGCTTTTTGCACGTCAAAATCTTCGAAGAAATCTTGGTAGTACTCAATTGTCTCTCTAACGGTCATCCACGAATGTAGGTCGCTTCTATCTGGTAAATAAGCGACAATGCTTTTAGTCTTTGTCGAAGGCTTAAGTCCATCAATTAGAATTTCACCACTATAGTTGCTGATTAGTCCTGCCAATATTTTAAGTAACGTAGTTTTTCCACTAGCATTTGGTCCTAACAAACCGTAAACCTTCCCTTTTTCTAAAGTTAGATTAATAGAATTTAGTGCATTTGTTGAGCCAAAGTTTTTTTGTAATTGCCGTATTGTTACGATATTATCCATTTTGTATTTCCCCCTTTAAGAATTTTTCTAATTCTTCAATCATTTTCTTATCGCTGTACCCTAACACCCTTAAATCATTGACAAAAGTCGAAATCTTGAAAAAAATCCTTTCTTCTCTTATTCTCGAAATCATCTCCTCACTCTCTGTAATAAAAGAACCAACACCTTTTTTAGAAAAAATAATTCCATCTTTCTCTAAAAATTGATAAGTTTTTGCTATTGTATTATGATTGACACGTAATTTTTGTGCCATATCCCTAACTGATTCCAACTTCTCTGCTCTTTTGTATTCGCCTGTAGCTATTTTTAATTTAACATGATCTATAATTTGTAGATAGATGGGCATGTTATCTTTAAATTTCACGATACCGCTTCCTTTTCGAATGCTTTAGTTTTGTTGGGACTATTATCTACTGTTTTTAGTATATTAAGTGGATGTCACTTAGGATGATAATTACTTCATCCTATTCAGTACTATATACATAGTACACCATTATCTGTATGATGTCAAGTCAGTAAATAGAATTTTAAGAGACTTTGCGTAAGCTATCTCCATTTGATATACTAATGTTAGTGTAAGTAAATTGAGTTTAGATAGCATTTTGGGCAAGGAGCACGAAATGAAAAATTACAAAATAGACATTGTAAAAAAAGCCAATGAAGAACTCTCTGTATTTGAGTCCCGTAATCGTTATAAAACAGGAGATGTTAGGAAAGCAAGTGCTAAGATTTATAGATTGATTAAAAAAGAACCATTTGAGAATATACTAGATATCTGTGAGGAACTTTTAGAGGAGAGGTCATGGGCTATGGGTGTGATAGCATATGATATAGCTTTTAGAGAAAGAAAGAATTATACAAGAGAAACTTTCTACAGATTTGAAAAGTGGTTAATTAAGTATGTAAGAGATTGGAACGATTGTGATGATTTTTGTACGCATGCTTTTGGCGCACTCTTAGCAGAGTATAATGATTTGTTTGAAAAAGTACTTAAATGGTGCGACAGACCTGAATTTTGGGCAAGAAGAGCTGCAGGGGGAGTCTTAATATATTCAATGGCTAAAAAGATGTATAGAGAAATAGACCCGTTTGAAATTTCTAATGCTCTTATGAATGATGAACATTATTTAGTATTGAAAGGCTATGCATGGATGTTAAAAGTGTACGGACAAAGAGAGCCTAAAAAATTAGAGAAATACTTACTTGAGAATGTAGAAACTATGCCAAGAGTTTCGTTTAGATATGCTATTGAAAAACTGGATGTTGATGTAAAGAGAAGTTTAATGACAAAGTCATGAGCAATGTAGAAAACGGAGGGATATTATGTATAAACTACTAGCGTTAGATGTTGATGGTACGCTGCTTAACAGCGAAGGAGAAGTAACTGATAAAACTGTAAAGAGCATTAGAGAAATTGTTGATAAAGGAGTATTAGTTCTTATTTGTACTGGAAGACCTACGCAAGGAACAGTTGAACTTTTCGAAAAACTAAGCTTGAAAATGCCAGTAATCACGTATAATGGCGCAAAAATAGTAAATTTGAATACTGGTGCAATACTACATGAACAAAATCTTAGAGGGATTGATATTAAGAAAATAGTTGAAATTGGCGAAGAACTTAAAACTACAATAATTGTTTGGGCTAAAAATCAGCTATATTCAAACGCAATGAATGATAACGTAATTGCATATAAAAAACTGTCAGGCGTGGAGCCAATAGTAATTGATAATTATGAAGATATTATTCAACAGGGGGCAACAAAAGTCTTGTGGATAGACGAAGTAGAGAAGATAGCTGAATTTCAGAGATTTCTTGATATAAGGCTTGATGCTGACGTGAATTATTGTACATCTAAGCCATACTATTTAGAATTTATTGATAAAACTGTTTCAAAAGGAAGGGCATTAAGCATTATTTGTGATAAATATAAAATAAGAAGAGAAGAAATCATTGCTATTGGAGACGGACAAAATGACATAACAATGCTCGAATTTGCAGGGGTTGGTGTTGCAATGGGCAATTCTTCGAAAGAAGTAAAGGACAAAGCGGATTATATAACTGCTACAAATGACGAAGAAGGGATTGCGTTGGCTATTGATAAATATTTTAGATAGTTTTAAACTCTTGAAGCTTGGAGAGTGTGCAAGGCAGGTAGTTCTGGCTCACGGAGGAGGCGGTTCTACGGTTTCGATCCCTAAACCAATTCAGCAAATTTTAAATAATTACGTTGAAGAAATAATTAAAACTGGTGTTGAGTTGCCAAACTAAATCATATCAAGGAAAATTCAATTGAAACTTGCCAGTGTTACATTGCCACAATAATAAAAAATTCAAAAAAGTCTTGACATTCTGTTTTTCTTAGATGAATATAAAGAAGTAGTAAAATTTTGAAGTGGAGGTAAGGATAATGATCATACAAAATTATGAAGCAACCAACATCAACAGAATAAAGATTAAAAAAGAAATACTACCTTGCTTGAGTATATTGATTGCCAAATTCTATTTATGGGCGTAGGCACAAGGGATAGCGATTTAAGAAATGTAACATCATCACTAAAGGAAGAAGCAAAAGAAGTGTTTTTAAAAGAATATGGCTCTTTTGCTGTAAAAGAAAAATTAATTGATGAGGTTGTATCTGTATTAGTAGCTTTAACGTTTTTTATCGATAATCGAAAGTCGAATGATATACCTCCTTGGTTAAATGAAGCAGTAGAAAATGTAAACAGTGGAGAGTTAGAAGAGCGACTTGACAGATTACGCTTGTAAAAGAATATTAGAGGCTAGGCTGTAGCATGAAGCCCATATATAACACTTAATCTTATTAAAGATGAGAAATAATCGGCTAAAATGATAGCTTGATTATATGTGAAAATAATGAAAAAAAGAAAAGAATTTGTCGCAGAAAATCGGCAGATAAATTGGGGTGTTGTAAACAAAAACGGTTGACTTTCGTGTGATAATGATAGCGTAGATTTAGAGGGCGGTGGTTATATGATAAGGACTAAGATGAAAGAGTTGATAAAGTGGAAGAAGAGTAAGAACCGTAAACCCTTAATGTTAAGAGGTGCAAGACAAGTTGGCAAAACGTGGCTGATGAAGGAGTTTGGTGAGAATTTTTATGAAAACTATGCATATATAAATTTTGACAATAATGAAAGAATGAAGAGTTTGTTTGAAGGGAATTTTGATATCGAAAGGCTGATTATGGCATTACAAATTGAATCTGGCACAAGAATATCTTCGGAAAATACGTTGCTAATATTTGATGAAATTTAAGAAGTGCCAAGAGCTTTAACTTCACTAAAATACTTTAGTGAAAATGCACCAGAGTATCATAAAAATTTAGGATAAAGAACAATTTGAAATCTATTAAAAGGATTGGAAAAAATGCAGACTACCAAAGACGTTATTAAGAACGTCATTAATGAGAAGCCATATAAGTTTGTTTTAAGCAACGCAAAAAATAAACAAGAAACTTATAAAAAAGTTACTATATACTTTAAAAACGATTATTATCAAGTTGAGAATCAAACTGACAAACAAATTTTCCATGTAAACGTTCAAGTTGATGAACTAGAAAGCTGTTTGATAAATCTAATGACAAAATATAAACAGATGAATGCGTGGAACAATGAATATGAGTTTTTGACAACTACAACAAAAAAAGGAAAGATAAACTATAAAAAAATAGAAAATCAAGCAAAAGTGCAAGAGAACAAAACCTTCGAACACAATAGAAAAAAGAATTATATTCTAAATGAAGGTACAATTATTGAACCTCTTATTGATATGGGAATCTTCACTACAGAAGGAAAAGTGGTAAAATCAATGTACTCTAAGTTTAAGCAGATTAATAGATTTGTAGAAATGATAGACCACTCTATGAAGAATTTAGAGGTTAAGAAATTGAATATTGTTGATTTTGGATGTGGAAAATCCTACTTAACTTTTATATTATATTACTATCTGACAGAAGTAAAAGAAATTGAAGTGAGCATTATCGGTTTAGATTTAAAAGAGGAAGTCGTGTCAAACTGCAATAAAGCAGCTAGGAAATATGGATATGATGGATTGAAGTTCGAAATAGGAGATATTAGTGGGTACGAAATTCAATCCCCAGTAGATATGGTGATTACACTTCATGCATGTGACACTGCAACGGATTATGCATTATATAA
>JAJOKP010000114.1 GCA_021129775.1 Clostridiales bacterium | reverse complement strand
TTTTATACTAGGGCTTTAACGGTGCTTTTATATTTGCTGGCGTAGAATCTAGGTAAGAGAGTATTTTTGAATATTATTTACTGTGTAGGCTAGAACTAAAGAAGCAAAATATCCCAGTACATAATAAAGACCTGATTGTGGGGTAAGATTACCAGCTAATAAATCACGCAGAGTAAAATATATAAACCCAAAACCACTTGCGTAAAACATTGCTTCAATAATTTTTAAAATGATAGTTTTATATAAAAGAGAAGTTTGATTGCCATAGAGCTTAAATAGATTTTTAACCATTTAACTTACCTCCGCTATAATTGTTTCGTTTGATTTTACGTGAGTTTGCCACATATTTTTATATGTTTCAGATATTTTTAACAGTTCTAAGTGGGTACCACTCTCAGCGACGCGACCGTCTTTAATAAGTAATATTTGATTTGTATCCACAATAGTAGACAGATTGTGCGCAATGATAATTACAGTTTTATTTTTGATCAATTTTGAAACAGCTTCTTGTATTTTGTCCTCATTTTCGGGGTCAGATGCAGAAGTAGCTTCATCAAATACAATAATTGGGGCATCTTTTAAAATTGCCCTAGCTAGTGATATTCTTTGTTTTTCTCCCCCACTTAGCTTTGTTCCACGTTGTCCGGCAAAAGTATCATAACCGTCTGGGAAATTAGCTATAAAGTCATGGCATTGTGCAACTTTAGCAGCAGCGATAATTTCATCATCGGGTGCATCATTTTTCCCGAAACGGATGTTATCTTTAATAGAAAGATTAAACAAAAACACATCTTGAAAAACAAAGGAAATCATATCCATCAACTTTGAGGAGCTTATATCTCTTATATCAACCCCACCTATTGTTATTTCGCCAGAACTGACATCCCAAAAACGTGGAATAAACCTTGCTATAGTTGTTTTTCCTGCTCCTGAAGACCCTACAAGCGCAGTTATTTCATTTTGCTTTGCTGTAAATGAAACATTATTCAAAATTTGCCTTTTCCCGTAGGCAAAAGCCACATTGGAAAACTCAATTGTACAATTTGTTGGAGTCTGCGGATTCGTTGTTTCAGGGAGACTATTTTCACTAAGGAGTTCATGAATTTCGGCTTCTCCTTTTGCTACCTGGCTACCCGTATACATAAACATTATTAGTTTCATTAATGGTTGAGAATATCCTAATCCGAGGAGTAAGAATAAAATAAACATCTCTAGTGATAAATTACCATAGAGGAACATGAACATTCCAGCAGGGAATATAATGAGGATACCTGAAATGATAAGAACTTCACTTAAGTTAAAATACTTATACGCCGCCTTGCCCCAAGCTCTTTGAGATTCACTATATTCAAGAAAGGATGCACTTAATTTTTTATATGAAGAAGCAGTAAGACTAAATGATTTAATCATCTGCATTCCATTAACGTATTCGATAATGGCTGCATTCATTTTTAAGAGTGATTTTTGGAAATTAGACATTATTTGATTACTACCATTAAAGGTTAATCCATAAGAAATAAAAACTAAGGGAATTATAGCTATAGTTGCAATGGCCATTTGCCAGTTCATAAAAAAGAGAAAGATGGTGGTGACAATTGGTGAAACTAATGCACCGATAATTTCGGGGGATATTGTGTGCGATATATAATTCAAGCTTTTCGACATCTTCATTTATTGTTTTTTTCGTAGCCCCTAATTCCTTGTTTACAAAATAACCCAAAGGAAGAGATAACAGTTTACTAGCCATTTTAATTCTAAGTTTATGAAGTATTTCATATGCTGCTTTATGTGACAGCGCTGCAGCTATGGAAAAAAAAGTTATTTTTATAATTATAGCTATTACCGCAATTATAGAGTATATTCTAATAGCTCTAGCTTCAAAGTGAGCACTAGATATTTCTAGAAGGACCCTATAAACCATGTAATAAGGGACTATGGAAATAGTAAAACTAATTATTTAAAAAATGATTGATAAAACAATTTTATTGCTTTCTGTCAAGCATAGTTTTATGACTCTTTTTATTGAAGTTGTAAGCTCATTCACTATTGCATTCTCCTTTTTTCTAGTAATTTTATTTGCGTTTTTACCAAATGGTCGGATTTGCTCTATTATCTCTTCTTTAATGAAACTGACAATTATTATTGCCAGGCAGATAATTTTTTTTTACTATAGAAAAACTATAATAGCAAATATTGTTTTTGAGTTCCGTATTTTCACTATACAAGAATTTGTGAAATCGTAGAGACGTATAGAGAATTAGCATTCACTATTCACTGTTCATTATATATTATTGATAATCTTTGTCAATAGAAATGAGAATAATTATTAAATGTTTATTAGTTCTATGCTATAATAAACGTTAGAAGAAGAAAAGTAACATTAAGATGGAATGAAAGATATTAAAATTTGTAGGAGGAAAGACTATGATAGTTTCTCATGAAGCAAATGTCAAAAGTTTTAAAGTAGAAAATGTGCAGGCAAAAGAAGCAACAATGAAGGTATTGATCTCACCAAAAGAGGGGTGGGAAGGGCATGTAATGCGTATGGTTGAAGTCGGTAAAAATGGTTTTACTCCAAAGCATACACATGATTGGCCTCATATTAACTATGTAGCGAAGGGAAAAGGGATGTTGTACCTAGATGGAAAAGACTATGAACTTAAGCCGGGTTCATTTGCATATGTTCCAGCTGGAAAAACACATCAGTTTAAAAATATTGGGGAAGAAAAATTTGTTTTTATGTGCATAGTGCCAGAGGAAGGGCATAAATAGGTGGTTTTAGAAATTTGAATCTATCTAGAACCAAGAGTCGTTGTCTAGATATTGCTGAGATGTGAATCTTCGTTTTGCGGGAGTAAATTTTTAGAATATTTCGGTGTCTGATAAATAAAAGAAGCCTTGATTCCTACAATGGGGGCAGAGCTAGAGTTGTTCTTAAAAATAATTCTCTTGAAGGTTATTAGGCATTCTGGTTGAGCGTTACAAAAAGAGTGAGGGAGAGGAGTGAGGAATGAATAGCATTATTAATAATTTCAAGGTAATTAGGGAATACATGAAGCTTTGGATTGCTCAAACTGTTTCACTTGTAGGCACAAGCATGACAAGATTCGCAATTATGATATGGATATGGGGAGAGTATGATAGCGCAATTCCTTTTGCTCTGTTTTTTGTTTACAGTGCAATTGCATCTGTTGTAGGAGTTTTAATAAATCCTTTAGTACTAGCAAGAACTCAAAACAATGAAGCTGCCCTTGCAATTATCCTAACTGTCGCTGCAATTGGTGGCATCGTTCCCGGTATTCTTATAGCTAGTATAAAAGGTGATTTTAACAAGATATATGTCATGCTTGGGTCAATATTTTTGCTTGGAGTAGGTATTTTTATAATGGGAGCAGGGCGTAGTGTTTTAGTAATATCAACTGGAGCTTTTTTCACTTATTTTTTTGGTCTCACGGCTGGAATTTGCAATAGTTCTTTTGCGCAAACTAAAGTGCGAAGAGATATGCTAGGACGTTATATGGCAACAGGAAACTTTATATTGGGATTGGGAGTCCCTGTTTTAATGATAGTTTCAGGCCCACTAATAGATAATTATTTTAACGTAGGCATTACGAATCCGAATTCAGCACTATACAGTTTACAGTGGGGTAGTAGGGGATAGTTATGGTGCAGGGATAGGAATAATGTTTATAATTTTTGGTGGTATTATGGCACTAGCAGCGGTGGTTAGCTTTTTTGTAAGAAGCATAAGAGACGCTGAAAGTATTATGCCAGACGCAGAAAGCATTGCGATAGGCGAGTCGCAATACTGATGGAGCGATGATAGAAAGGGGAAGAAATTGATATGTCAATTAGAGACCTTAAGTTTATTTGTAAAAATGTTTATGCGGAACCATTTATTAATAAAACATTTATTGAACAGTTAAATTACAAAGTTGCAGTTTGGTTTTAGGGAAGAAGTCGATATATGATTAGTTGAAATATTGGATCTGACAAAGGCAACTGGAATCGCTTCAATTATGTCGCTAGCAATTAATCCATATTCCCCTTTTGTTTTGGCGGCTTCTTCTCCAGATTTGCCCAAAATATAAACTGCTGCTATCGCTGAATCTACAGGGTTAATTCCTTGTCCAATAAGAGCCGTAACAATGCCTGTTAACACATCTCCAGTTCCAGCTGATGCCATTCCTGGATTACCTGTCTTATTCACATATATTTCACCAGTAGGTGTGGCAACAATTGTTACACTACTCTTTAGAATTAAAATGGCCCCCCATTTTTGGGCAAAGTCACTAGCAATATTAATCATATCATTCTTAATTGTATCTATTGAAATTCCCGTTAATATGCTAAATTCCATCACATGTGGTGTTAAAATAATTTGTGCATTTGCTTCTTTCAAAACATCTAATTTTTTTGACAACGCATTAAGCCCATCTGCATCAATGATAACAGCAATATTTGATTTCTTAATTATTTCAGCAACAATACATGTCAAATCTTCACTGTTGCCACAACCTGATCCAATTGCAACCACACTACTCTTTTTCATCAACATAAATATATTATCTGTTTCTTCCTTAGAAATATATCCTCTTTTTTTCTCTTTTGCTGGGATTGTGATCGTTTCAGTAAGTTTTGTCTCCAATATATCATTTAAACTCTCAGGAATTAACAATCTTGCTATCCCAATCCCACTTCTCATTGCAGCGCTTGCTACTAACACTGCCGCACCCGTCATGCCAAGCGAACCAGCAATTATTAATGCTTTACCGTAATCTCCTTTATGTGTATTCGCTTTTCTTTTTGAAATGATTCTGTTAACCACTCGATCTGTAATTAAGTATTTTTTCGATGGAAATTGTTCAATAATATTATGCGGTATGCCAATATCTTTAACAATTACTTCACCATTGTATGCGCATGCTGGAAATAAAATGTTTCCTACTTTATTCAATTGAAACGAAATCGTTTTGTTCGCATTCACCACTGTATTTGAAACACTTCCGTCATCAGCCAGTGTGCCCGATGGGATATCAACTGAAAAAATGTATTTGCGAGACATGTTGATGGTTTCGATAACTTTCGTAGTAAGTGAACTAATTTTCCCTCTAAATCCTGTGCCAAATATAGCATCAACTATTATTTCACTATATACAATTGCCTTATGGACTATTTTTATGTCATTTATAGATTTAACAACATGGATACTGACTTCAAATTTTTCAAGTATGCTTAAGTTTAATTTTGCATCGCCTTTAATTTCATTAATCTCCGTTAAAAGAAACACCTTTACATTAATTCCTCGGTTGCATAAATGCCTAGCAATAACAAATCCATCACCGCCATTATTTCCTTTGCCACAAAAAAGCGCTACATTTTTATTGTTACTAGCATTTATTTTTGTAATAATTTCTTCATAAACTGCCAAACCAGCTCTTTCCATCAAAATAGCGCTAGAAATAGAATAGTCCTCTACTGCAATTTTATCAATTTGCTTCATTTCTTTCCCTGTAACAATTTTCATAATGCACCACATCCCTGGCTATTATTATATAATAATGTGATTGTAGTTTCAAGACTACCACCTCATGAGGTTTCAAGTTTTCATAGAATTTTATAATTTTATCAATGTGTGTATCTGCTAGCGTTATATTTCACGCGGCGATAGCTGAGGGCGAAGTAAAGCAGGTACATGAATATGAATCAAATTATAGGAATTTCCAAATTACAGTATAGGGGAGTGAATTGATTTTGATTTGTCTATCGACAAAATCGAACAGGTGTTTTACAATATAATGCAGGGGGGAGCTGTTTAATTAATCGCTCTGAAGTAAAACCACTTGGACACAACCCCTATTTTTGATAGAATAAAAGTGTAGGTAGTGTCAAAAGTTCTATGAAAAAACATGAAAAAAATGTTGCATTATGAAATT
>JAJOKP010000055.1:4749-6003 GCA_021129775.1 Clostridiales bacterium | reverse complement strand
AATTAAAATAAGAAGCCAATTTGAAGTGAAGAGAAAAAGAGGAGAATTTGTAGGTTCCTTCTCTCCATATGGTTATTTAAAATCAGAAGGAAACAAAAACAAACTAACAATAGATGAAAATGTATCTGATGTAATTAAAGACATCTTTAAATGGAAAATAGAAGGAGTGAGCCAACAAGGAATTGCCAATAAGCTTAATTCATTCGGAATTCTATCACCAATGGAATACAAACAGTCAATAGGATTAAACTTCAAATGTAGTTTTAAAACTAACAGTAAAGCAAAATGGGGAGCAGTTGCTATTAGCAGAATACTAAAAAATGAAGTATATCTTGGGACGACCTCGCAAGGAAAATTTATGACACCTAATTACAAAGTAAAAAAGAGAATAGAAAAACCAAAAGAAGAGTGGGCAAGAGTAGAAAATACACACGAAGCGATAATATCAAAAGAAATATTTGACGTAGCCAACGAGCTATTACTAAAAGACACCCGTATTGCTCCAAAGAAAGAAAAAGTATATATATTCTCGGGAATGCTAATATGTGCAGATTGCAGAGGAAGTATTATTAGAAAAACAGTTAAAAGAAAAGAGAAAAAGCATATTTACTATGTATGCTCTACACATAAAAATAAAAAGAAATGTAGTACTCACACCATCAAACATGAAGAACTACAAGTAGCTGTATTAGGGACAATAAAATCTCACATTAGAACTGCCATATCACTATCAAAACTATTAGAAGTAATTAATGATTTGCCAATAAAAAAAAGAGAAATAGCAAAAATTATGAAACAAATTAATAATGTAGAAACCGAACTCGCTAGAGTAAACAGATTTAAAGTAAGCATCTATGAGGATTATTTTGACGGGTTACTAAAAAAATCAGACTATGTAGATATGAAGAGCATTTATGCTAAAAAAGAAGAAGATATTAAAAGCGTAATTAAAAATTTACGTGCCGAATACAAAAATTTTGAAAAGAATGTATCGCCTGAGAGTGAGTGGATATGTAGATTTAAAAAGCGTAGGAATGTAGAGACATTAACAAGAGAGTTGTTAGTATCATTAGTAGAAGATATATATGTATATGAGAACAAGAAAATAGAGATTAAATTCAAATATGAAAGCATATTTGAAAAAGTTAAAAACTATATAGCAGCAGCAATGAATGGAGCAACAAATGGAGCAATAAATGGAGCAACAAAAAGAGAAATATCAACATCAGAAGACTTAACATCAACAGACTTAAC
>JAJOKP010000055.1:0-4649 GCA_021129775.1 Clostridiales bacterium | reverse complement strand
AGACTTAACATCAACAGACTTAACCCCTCTGATGGAGGTGGTATAAATGGCTAGAATTAGTAGGAAAAGAGCAAATGAAGTAGATAGTAGCAGAGACAATAAAGGATGCGTGCTTGAAACAGAAAAAGCTAAAACTTATAACGTCGCAGTATACACTAGGTTATCAATCGAAGATAATGGAGGCGACAATAAAAACAGCATAGAAACGCAAAAGACAATGATTCTAAACTTCGTATCAGAAAAACCAGATTTTAAAATTCATAAAATATACTGCGATAACGGAAAGACAGGAATAAACTTTGAAAGACCAGCTTTTAAGGAAATGATGGAAGATATTAAACTTGGTAAAGTAAACTGCATTATAGTAAAAGACTTATCTAGATTTGGGAGAAACTTTGAAGAAACAGGTAGATATATCGAGCAAATATTGCCTTTTATGAATGTCAGATTCATTGCAATAAATGATAATTACGATAGTATTGATTCCAAGAAAAATGAAGGATTGATCGTAGCTTTAAAAAACTTAATCAATGCAGCGTATTCAAAAGATATATCAAAGAAAGTGAGGAGTCAAATTGATATACACAAGAAGAAAGGTTACTTCGCAGCTGGTCATGTTCCTTATGGTTATTTAAAGGATGCAGACAATAAGTACAGACTTGTAGTTGATGATGAAACCGCGCTAGTAGTCAAGCAGATATTTAACTGGCGAATAGAAGGAAAAAGTTATTGTAAGATAGCTGAGCAATTAAACAAAAACGGAGTATGGTCAAGTCGTAGGCGTTTGTGGGAGAGAGGAATTAGCAAAGAAGAAAAATACAAGAATGTGTTATGGGCTGAGAGAGCAATATCGGATATGCTGAAAAACAGAATTTATATAGGACATATTGAAAGAGGAAAATTTAAGGTCATTGAGTGTGGAAGCAAAAAAGTTAAGATGGTTGACCCTGAAGATTGGTATATTACGGAAAATGCTCACGAAGCTATCATTACAAATGAAGTGTTTGAAGAAGTGCAAAGAGTTAACCTAAATAGAAGAAAAAAATATGAGAATGAACCTAAGTATCTTAATATAGACAAAATATTCAAAGGGCTAGTAACTTGCGGGCACTGTGGGGCGAAAGCGAAAGTAATTAATGTGATAAATAAAAAAACAAAAGAGCATACAAATAGGATTTACTGTGTTAGTAGATATACTAAAGGCAAGGATGCTTGCATGCCAAATAGTATTAGCGAAAAGGAGTTAGAAAAAGTCGTATCTAGCGTAATAGAAAAACAGATAGTAGTTGCTACACGTATGGAAATTTTACTTAGAGACTTACAAAGCGCTAACAAGAAAAAAAATATAAACAACACTGATAGCATGCTAAAAAGAGAACTATCAAAAGAACTAACTAGAATAAGAAACTACAGGACTTCACTTTATGAAGAATATAAGACAAATACTATGAGTAGGGCAGAGTATTTAGAACTTATGGGTGTATATGATGAAAAAGAAAGAAATGCTATAAAAAGCATGGAAGAATTAGAAAAAAGAAAAGAAAAGGAAGAAGAAATTTACTCAGGCGCTGAGAAATGCATTGAAATGTTAAAAGGTTATAAGGGAAGCGAAATGTTTACAAGAAATCTAGCAGAGACTCTAGTGGAGAAAATCATATTGTACAGTGGCAAAAGGGTTGAAATAAAGTTGAAATGTGAGGATGTGTTTAAAGAAGTAGAGACATATATGCAAAATGAAATGAGGTGTACTAATGCGAGGTGAAGAGAGACACACCATTGCAATCTATGTACGAATATCATCTGAAGACGATAACGATGGAGAAAGTAATAGCATCAAAAATCAAAGAGACCTACTTTATGAGTATATTAATAACTCGCCAGAGTTATCAGCATCACAAGTGTTGGAGTTTGTAGATGATGGGTACACTGGAACTAGCTTTGACAGACCTAGGATGAATGATTTATTAGCGGTCGCTAAAGAAGGCATAATCAATTGTATTATTGTAAAAGATTTATCTAGAATGGGAAGAAATTATCTAGACATGGGGAAGTACTTAGAGCAAATTTTCCCCTTCCTCGGGATTAGATTTATTGCTGTTAACGATAATTACGATAGCAAGAGAAATGCAGGATCATTAGGGTCAATTGAGATTCCATTTAAGAACCTAATTAACGAGCTGTACTCAAAAGATTTGTCAAAAAAAACAACAGCTGCAATAAGAACACTTATGGAACAAGGCAAGTATATCGGAGCATTTGTGCCATATGGCTATTGCAAAAATAAAGATAATAAGCAACAACTAGCTATTGATATTGAAGCAGCTACAGTTGTAGAGAGAATCTTCAAGATGTATATAGATGGTGCTAGCGTAACTGATATAGCTAAACAATTTAACAAAGAAGGAATTTTGACACCAGCACAACATAAAAAGAAAAACGAAATAAATTGGTATACACCAACAAACAAACGAAAGCTTTTTTGGAGAAACAATATGGTCTCGATAATTCTAAAAGACGAAAGATATACTGGTAAGATGGTTTATGGAAAAAAGGGTAACGGGGATAGACCTAAAAAAGAAATTATAACTGTAAAAAACACACACGAAGCAATTGTGTCTCAAGAAGATTACACTAAAGCACAAGAGCTTATAGAAAGGAAAAAACTCGTAAGAGCACCATCTACGAGAAAAGAGCATGTTCTTTCAAATATCCGCTGTGGCGGCTGTGGGGATACTCTACAAAGGTCGAGTAGTAGAAGCACGAAATTTTACTGTGTGAGAAGGAGATTTACGGAGAGCAACAACTGCTTTAGCCAGAGAATTCTTGTTGAAACAATAGAGATAGTTGTTTTTGAGTCAATTAAAAAACATTTAGAAGTAATTATTTCTGTAAGTGAAATAAATGAGGAAAAAACAAGATTGAAAACAAATGAGAGAGAAATAGTGTTAGCTGAAATTAAAACAATTAACCAGAAATTAGCGAAAGCAAAACTTAAGAAAATATCTTTATATGAACAATACAAGGGCGGCAATGTAGAAAGGCAAAAATATCTAAAGAGAGTCATAGAATGTGAAGATGATATATCAGCAACTAGTGCGTTAATGCTTGATTTGGAGAAAAGAGTACAAAGTGTAGAAAGAATTAAGGATAGTGAGCAAGTAAAAAATGCAGCCAAATATCTTGCTCTTCCAAAACTCACTAAGAAGATATATAATGAGTTTGTAGAAGCAGTTTATGTATATCACAAGGATAAGATTGAAGTGTTTTTTAAATGCCAAGATGAATATGCAAAAATAGAGTAGGGCTGGTTGGAAAAAGTATTGTCTTTACTTGACAGACACAGAGAGTTTAAGGGATAAGATTTTCAGAGAAGCGATTTCAAATTTGTTGATTCATAGGGAGTTTTCCAATCCATTCCCTGCGAAGTTGGTCATAGAGAAGGACAGAGTGTACATCGAAAACAGCAATAAACCTCACGGGAATGGGATTATAGATCCGGAGAACTTTTCTCCATATCCAAAGAATCCAATGATTGTAAAGTTCTTTAAAGAAATCGGGTGGGTTGATGAACTCGGCTCAGGAGTTAGGAATATCTATAAATACAACAAGATATACTCGGGTGCCGATCCTGAATTTATTGAAGGTGATGTCTTTAAGACGATTATTCCTTTAACCGTTCAAGATACCAACCAAGATAATGAGGGTATTAAAGGATTACTAGAGTTTTGTAGTACCCCACGAACAAGGGAAGAAATGCAACAGTTTATGGGGCTTAATAATAGAGGTCATTTTAGAAAGAAAATACTTAATCCGTTAATTAAAGGAGGTCTTCTCAAAATGACCCTTCCTGACAAGCCAACAAGCAGAAATCAAAAATATTACTCTAACAGATAAATGGATAGCTCATCACAATGTGGTGGGCTTTATTTGTGATACTGTTCCACGTTCGGTATTGGTGTTATGAACATGATGCTTCACGGTGTTGAAAGTCCCAATATTGAATATAGAGATTCTTTATCAGAATCTAATAAAGATAGAGAAAAATACACACTGGTTCTTGCCAATCCACCTTTTAAAGGTTCACTTGATTATGACAGTGTGTCAGCAGACCTATTAAAAGTTACTAAAACAAAGAAAACAGAGCTGTTATTCCTAGCACTGTTTTTAAGAACTCTCAAAAATGGTGGTCGTTGTGCTTCTATAGTACCAGACGGCGTGTTATTTGGTAGTTCTAATGCTCATAAGTCTATCCGTAGAGAGATTGTAGAAAATCATCACCTACAAGCCATTATTTCTATGCCTAGTGGAGTGTTCAAACCATATGCTTCTGTTACTACTGCTATTATGATTTTTACAAAGACAGGTGCAGGAGGTACGAACAAAGTATGGTTTTATGAGATGAAAGCAGATGGGTTATCGCTTGATGATAAGAGGCAATCTGTGAATGAGAATGATATACCTGATATCATCAACCGATTTCATAACATTGAAAACGAAAAGAATAGAAAACGCACTGAGAAATCTTTCTTAGTAGATAAAGATGAAATAGTTAAGAATGATTATAACTTATCTATTACTAGATATAAAGAAAATGAGGCTCTTTCTCATATTGTGTGGATTTTTGATATTAGCAATATTTAAAACATAAG
>JAJOKP010000049.1 GCA_021129775.1 Clostridiales bacterium | reverse complement strand
AATCCTACTGCAGTGCGAAATTATATTTGCGCTTTACAGTAGGATTATTTATTGGCACTTCCTGTTTTAATGTGATAAAATCATGTTATATTTCCTTTATTAATTCGCTAGTCTACAATCTACCTAATGCATCTGTCAAGACTTTAGACAACCATAGAACGGAAATTGTTGGAAAACTTTTTGGAATGTATTATATTGTTGAAGAAGAAAATGTGTATACATCTGAGAGAACTCTAAAATTAATCGAAGATAATGATCAACCTGCATTTTTTAAAGATATGTGCTTTAAGATACAATTTCCAAATGGTATGGATAAATCAACAACGATTATTGAAAGAGTTAATAATAGTATTTTCGTTCGACCATGTTCTTTAATCTTAAAGATTTTGTTAGAATCAAAAGTAGTTGGACTTCATTTAAATAACCATGATGTTGGATATTATATTTTGAACGCTTTAGATGTATTACAAGGAAAAGCAACACCAAATGAAATTATAAAAGCAATTGTTGAAGATAAAAGAAAAGGCAGAGTAAGGAAAATCAATAATCCAGGAAAAGCACCTTCATACAATATGCAACATGTAAACGAGTTGTTGAATTATTTGGAATTGGCAAATTTGATATATGTTGGATTGAGACATGAGATTATTATTAATGGAAATGAACTTAAAGCAGTCAAATATTTTGCCGAGTATTGGGATGTAAAACCAGAATTTGATGTTTATTCATATGATTTAACTACCGTAGAAAGCAGGAGGAAAATTGGACTTGATTGGAGCTTTTATTTTTCGAAAATTATAGATAGTAAAGAGATATTCACAACTACTGCAAAATCATTAGGAATTCCAGAAGAAAAGTTGCAAAGAGTGGGTAGAACTGATTTAGTTGCATTGGGAGATGAAGGTGAATTATTTGTATATGAGTATGAGAAGGTACGTGTTAAGGCTTATAATCGTCGATTAGCTTCGAAGGTCCTTCATCTCGGGAAAACAAGAGGACTTGGATATGATATTCAATCAGTTATTGCAGAAGATGGAGATATATCTGAATTTGTCAAATACATTGAAGTTAAATCAACTAAGAGAGTAACAGCACCAAGCATTGATGGTGATAGCTAGATCGACACAATAAATTTGGCAAGAAATGAATGGATTGCGCCTAATCAGCATAATGATTATTATTATATTTATCGAGTATATTTTGTGAGAGGGAAAGTTTTTATGTATGTAATAAAAAATGTAAAGGAAAAATACAAACAGGGATTATTGAGAGTGACCCCTGTTGCGTATAGGGCTGAGTTTGGAAATGCAGTAATTGATATGGTAATAAAAGAGATAAGGAGTGAATATCGTGTATAAAGTAGTGTCAGTATTTTCGGGTTGTGGTGGAGCTGATCTAGGTATAGTAGGCGGTTTCCAATTTAATAATCAAATGTATGAAGCTTTGCCATATGACATTGTATATGCTACAGATATAAATGAAAAAGCGCTAAACACTTACAAGGAAAATTTTAACTGTCATCAAGTAATTTGCGATGATATTAAAAATATTAATTCAGAGGATATCCCGTGTCATGATGTTTTAGTTGGTGGATTTCCATGTCAATCATTTAGCACCGTTAATCCGACTAAAGATCCGTTTGACGATAGAGCTAATTTGTATAAAGAGATGGTGAGGCTCTTAAGAGATAAGAATCCAAAAGCATTCATAGCAGAAAATGTTAGAGGGTTCATGACATTGCACAAAGGGAAAATATTCGATAGAGTAATTAATGAATTTGAATTATCAGGATATAAAACGCACTCTGTGTTGCTAAATTCTGCGGATTATGGTGTACCGCAAAAAAGGCAGAGAGTTATTATTGTAGGTATTAGGAAGGATATTAATAAAGAATATTTATTTCCAGAAAAAACAACTCCGAATGAAGGGAATAAAAACGAGTGGGTGCCTTTATCAGTTGCTATAGAAAGCCTTATTCCAAAAGATGAAAAATATTATTTCTCGAAAAGAGCAGTCGAAGGAATGAAGAGAGCAAAAAATAATATGAAAAGAGGATTATATCAAAATCTTGATGAACCATGTCTAACTATCGCAAGTCACCTTGCTAAAGTAAGTTTGAATTCTAGAGATCCAGTTCTTTTAGTTAATCCGGAGAAAGAACTATATAGACGCTTTACACCAAGGGAAGCAGCAAGAATTCAGTCATTTCCTGATGATTTTATTTTTGTTGGCTCAAAAGGCGATGCATACAGACAGATTGGTAACGCAGTTCCACCAGTATTGTCTTGGCATATTGCAAAAACTTTAATTGATGTATTGAATTCAAGTAACGAGATAGAAGTGTATCAAAAAGAGGAGTTGCGAAAAACTGTAAACTTCTAATATGAAAATGATATAAATATTGCCATGTAAATAAGCAGGAGCTACGTTAGTGGCTTCTTTTAAAATAGCTCAAGACATAAGAAATAAACGTAACTGCAATATGGAAAAGCGCGTACCGTTAGATACAGTAGACAATACATATTTAGTAGTAAAATCAAATGTGGTTTCTGTGAAGGAACTGTAGGAAGACGTGCTTGGGACTCTGGCTCTAAGAGTAAAAAGGCGGTCTGGCATTGTATAAAATCAAGTAAACATGCTAAAAAAAATTGTCCAGACAGTAAAAGTCTTTCTGAAAGTATTATCGAAGAAGGTTTTGTAAAAGTTTTTAATGAGATGTGTACCAACAATATAGAAATTACAGAAGCGTTTATTTTAAAAACAGGATTAAAACCAAGAATTAGTGTTAAAAAGGAGCCTAAAAATAAAGCGAAAAATAGTTTGATAAAAAAGGCAAAAAAATATGTTCACATTTATTAGACCTCACATGTCGAGACTTGCTAATACAAGTGTCAGAGTGCAAAGTGTTATTAGGTATGTATTAATGCTAGCTGTTTTTATTTTGATAGTTGGTACTTTGCACTTCCTTAAGCATAACACGTATTTCTTTAGGAATCCATCTGTGGTTCTCAAACCAACAGACAGCAACGAGGTTTTTGGGGAACATAAAATATTAAAAAAAACTAGTAGAGGTGTTTAGAATTGGAACTTAAAACATATATAATTGACGTATTTACTGATAGGCCGTTTGAAGGCAACCCTGCAGGGGTTGTGTTAGACGAAGGCCAACTAAACACAAGTTTGATGCAAAAAATAGCAAGTGAGCTGAATGCTTCAGAAACAGCATTCATTAAGTCGATAGACAGCCATACATATGACATTAAATTTTTCACGCCATCATGTGAAGTGGATTTCTGTGGACATGCAACAATAGCAGCAGTTTACGCTTTAGTTGCAGAAGAAAAAATAGATATAATAGAAAATGGGAAGATAAGTGTAATGCAAAATACCAATGTAGGGACGCTGCTAGTGGATATTTATTTCAAAGATGGAGGAATACAAAAAACAATGATGCAACAAGAAAAACCTAAGTCATATGGAACCGACCTAAAACTAGTTGCGATTTGTGAATTAATGAACATAGAAACTGAAATGATAGGGTTAAAGAATTTAGATTTAAAACCAGAGATAATTTCTACTGGTCTAAAAGACCTTATAATCCCAGTTAGAAATAAAAATATTTTGAGTAAACTAAAAGTTGATTTTGCGAAGCTCAAAGAATATTCACGGGAAAAAGATATAGTTGGTATACATGTCTTTACTGCGGATAATAGCAAAAATATTAATGAAGCATACTGTAGAAATTTTGCTCCTGTAGTCGGAATAAATGAGGAAGCAGCTACAGGAACATCAAATGGAGCGCTGACATATTATTTATATAAAAATGGCTTGCTAGAAGATAATAAGCTGCTTGTACGCCAAGGAGAGTGCATGAACAGACCAAGCCAGATATTTTGCGAAATATCAGATAGTAATAATGGTTATGAAGTTTATGTTGGCGGTAAAGCAAAGATTGTTTTCAAAGGAAGTATGTTTATTATGAATCAACCAGAATTGCCAGCTGCTGCTTTAAAACTAAATTCCACCCCCATCAAGGCAAACAGTGGAAGTTAGTCTTACAAATTATCGGGAGGAATTTAGTTTTACAACTAGGGTGCATCATGAATTAATCATATTCTACCCCTCAAAGAGTTGTTATTTTTAAAAAAGTGGGGTATATTGTATATCAAGAGGTGATTATTTTGAGCTTGTTTATGAGAATGATTTTAGAAGAATCACAAAGGAATTATTTAATGCAGCAGCAATACGAAAACGAGATTAGAGAGGAAACTACACTTGGATAAAAAATTGCACAAAAAAACCGTATTTACTTGCACTTTAGGCTGTAAAGTGAATCAATACGAAACTCAGGCGATGATGCAGATATTTGAAAAAGCAAACTATAGAATTGTCGATGACTCAAAAGAAGCAGATGTATACATCATCAATACTTGTATTGTAACTAACATGAGCGAAAAAAAGTCAAGACAGTTTATTAGAAGAGCGAAAAGGCAGAGCCCTGAAGCGACTATTGTGGTAGTTGGTTGCTATGCACAAAATTCGCCTGATGAAGTTTTGAAAATAGACGGAGTAAACGTTGTAATTGGGACTGCTGATAGAAATAGAATTGTTGAATTAGTTGAGGAAAGTAAGCATAGCGATAAAATTACTGCAGTTGACGATATTATGATGGTAGGAGGATTCGAAGAACTTGATATTAATGAGATGAGAGGTAAAACAAGAGCATTTTTAAAAATTCAAGAAGGGTGTAATCAATACTGCTCTTACTGCATCATACCTTATGCTAGAGGCAAAATAAGAAGCAGAAAGGAAGAAAATGTAGTAAAAGAAGTTGAAAGACTAGTTGCAAACGGAGTCAAGGAAGTTGTTTTAACAGGAATACATTTAGCTTCGTTTGGCAGAGAAAAAGGCAGCGACGAAAATATGATTAGTTTATTACTAAAACTAGATGCTATAAGCGGGCTAGAGAGAATAAGATTAGGGTCGCTAGAACCGACTATATTCACTGACGAATTTTTATTGAAATTAGCTAAGGTTGAAAAAATTTGTATTCACTTTCACGTATCACTACAAAGTGGGTGTGATGAGATTTTAAATAGAATGAATAGAAAATATACTGTGGGAGAGTATAGACATATTGTCGAGAAGATAAGGAATGCATTCCCAAATGTTGCTATTACAACAGATATAATTGTAGGTTTTCCAGGTGAAACAGATGACAGCTTCAAGGACACCTATGATTTTGTAAATGAAATGCAGTTTAGTGAAATTCACGTTTTTAAGTTTTCACCCCGAAAAGGAACTAAAGCAGCTGAATTTGAGTATCAAATAAACAGTGACATAATGAATAAGAGAAGTAAAGAATTGATAGAACTAGGGAAGACGCTACAAAAAGACTACATAGTAAAGCAAATGGATAAAGTCGAAAATGTTTTGATTGAAGCTAAATCCAAGGATATAGAAGGCTGTTTAGAAGGGTTGACTGCTAATTACTTAAATGTTATAATTTCAGGAGATGAAGAACTAATAGGACAAATTGTAAAGGCACATTTAGTAGGTTTTGTGGGAAGTAGAATAATTGGTGAAGTAGAAATTGAAAGTTAAGCTGAAGACTGTCGAAAATATCTTAGGAGGTCTAACATGAGTGATTGTATATTTTGTAAAATAGTAAAGAAGGAAATACCTACTGAAATTATATTTGAAGATGAACACATCATGGCGTTTAATGACATTAATCCACAAGCACCAATTCACCTCCTTATAATACCCAAAAAACATATTCCGTCCATTAGGGAAACAGGGCAGCTACATGTATCACTTTTACCAGACATTTTTAATGCTATTAATAAATTAGCTAAACAATTTGGAGTTTATAATAATGGCTATAGAATAATAAACAATTGCGGAGACGACGGCGGACAAACAGTGCATCATTTACATTTTCATTTTCTCGCGGGAAGACAAATGAAATGGCCTCCAGGTTAGGGCTTGTTCCTAAATAACCTGTACAATCTTACTTGTCTTTTCGTCCATACCCT
>JAJOKP010000111.1 GCA_021129775.1 Clostridiales bacterium | reverse complement strand
TTATGTAACTGTTTCCACAACGCAGGGTATGGACGAAAAGACAAGTAAGATTGTATAGGTTATTTAGGAACAAGTCCTTAGGGCTTGTGATGAAATAAGCTGTGTAATGTTGCGAAAAGACAAGTAAGACTGTACAGGTTATTTAGGAACAAGCCCTTAATCTCCATTTGGACTGTTGTGACGGATTTTGTGGCTTTTAAACTAATAGACCAGAAAAGCCACAAGACCAGTCCCAGTGGTACTGCACGTATATCATGTTTTACGCAGGAACGATAACATCCACTGGGCACGCACCAACACAGGCGCCACAATAAATACATCCGTCAGCATCGATTACATATTTATCTTCACCTTCAGAAATAACGTCTACTGGGCATTCGGACACGCATGCTCCGCAATTAATACACCCTTCATTTATTACATAAGCCATATTATTGACCTCCTCATAAGATATATTTGATGCTAGAAACAGTATACCAACCCATTAAAGAAAATGAAATGTTTATTTGTAATTTTGGCATAAAAAATAATAATAAATAATGATTTTCATTGTATTAAATTTATCTGCCGTATCTGGCGAGATAAGCCTCTAGAGGCAAGCTGAATTATGGTTTGTTTTATAGAAAGATGCTAACATTAATCAACAAAACTATGGTAAAATATATATAGAGAAGCAAGGAGGGGTTACATGCGAGTCTATGCTTTAGTTGGGTCAAGTGGAACTGGCAAAAGCTATCAATCAATGATTTTAGCAAAGAGAATAAGTATTGAATACATTATTGATGATGGACTTTTGATAAAGGGAAATAAGGTGATTGGCGGTCATTCCGCAAAACGCGAAAAAACGAGAATGGCAGCAGTGAAAAGGGCTTTGTTTATGGACCAAACTCATAAAAATCGAACAATTAGCACAATCAGAGAGCATAGCCCTAAAGCTTTATTAATATTAGGAACATCTGATAAAATGGTTAATAAGATAGTACAAACTTTAGAGTTAGGAGAAATTACAGAAAGGTTTTATATTAGGGATTTAGTGCCGAATGAGGAAATTGAAAAAGCTCGAAAAAGCAGAACACTGGAAGGAAAACATATTATACCTGTGCCTACTTTTGAAATAAAAGAGTATTTTTCGGGCTATTTTTTGAATCCGTTAAAAATTTTGAGGAAATTTAGTAGAGGCGAGGCGCATGAAATCCATGAAAAATCGGTAGTGAGACCGACATTTAGTTATAGAGGGAAGTATACAATTTCGGACCGAGTAATTAAAGATATCGTATTCCATGTAGCTAGCAAAACAATAGGCATCGATAGAGTCATATATGTAGATTTAATATCGTTTAAAACTGGAGCAAGAATAAAAATTGGGCTGATTGCTGTGTATGGAAATTCGCTAAAAGCACTGATGGAGCTCGTTCAAGAGCAGGTTAAGTACGAAGCAGAAGAAATGACATCAATTAATATAATCTCAGTAGATATTTTAATAAAAAATATCGTAATAAATGAGTAATTTAGTTACATTATTATATACTGTGTGGTATAATGCAAATATGTTAAGTACTATTTTAATCAAATAATAAGAAAACGTTTTCAGTTGCGCTTTCGGGTTGTTCTGCCGACTTCATATCAACTCGAATATTAACTTGTTTTGTTCAGATACTACCAGTTTGGAGTTTGTGCTAGATGCGTAGCTCTGGGCTAGGAGTTCTTGAATGAATATGTAAAAAATATTTTAAATCATTCTTAGGAGGTATTAAAAATGTCCGAGAAAACTTTGAATCCGTTTGAAATCGCCCAACTGCAAGTAAGAACGGCCTGCGACAAGTTAGGCACAGATCCAGCAGTTTATGAAATTATCAAAAATCCACAAAGAGTAATGGAAGTTTCGATTCCAATTAGAATGGATGACGGAAGCGTCAAATCATTCATTGGGTACAGATCACAACATAATGATGCTGTGGGACCATTTAAGGGAGGGGTAAGATTTCATCCTGGAGTAAATTTGGATGAGGTTAAAGCTCTTTCTACTTGGATGACTTTTAAATGCGGAGTAATTGGACTTCCATATGGTGGGGCTAAAGGTGGCATTACAGTTGAACCACACGATTTATCTAAAGGTGAGTTAGAAAGATTGTCAAGAGGGTTTGCTAGAGCTATTGCGCCAATCATTGGCGAGAAAAAAGATATTCCTGCGCCAGATGTGAATACAAATGGGCAAATAATGGCATGGATGATTGATGAATATGAGAAAACAACAGGCAGATTCGAGCCAGGCTTGTTTACAGGGAAACCTGTAGAGTTTTACGGATCTTTAGCAAGAACAGAAGCAACAGGTTACGGAACGGCAATTATGGCTAGAGATGCTGCTAGAGAAATTGGAATGTCTTTAAAAGGGGCAACCGTGGCTATTCAAGGTTTTGGTAATGTTGGAAGTTATGCAGCCTTATACATAACTGAAATGGGCTCTAAAGTTATAGCAATTTCTGATTCTTCGGGTTGTATAGTTAATGAAAATGGGCTGGATATTAAGAAACTAATTGAATATACAGCTAAAAACAGACATGTTAAAGGTTTTGAAGGTGCTGAAAAAGAAATGCACAGAGACGAAGTTTTAATACAAGACGTAGACATATTGATGCCATGTGCTTTGGAAAATCAGATCAATTCTAAGAATGCAAACGACGTTAAAGCTAAAATTGTAAGTGAGGGAGCTAATGGACCGACAACACCAGAAGCTGATAAAATAATGTATGACAAAGGAATAGTTGTAGTTCCGGACATACTGGCTAATGCTGGCGGTGTGACAGTATCCTACTTTGAATGGGTGCAAAATTTAATGAGATATTCATGGTCTTTCGAAGAAGTGCAAGGAAAACAAGAAAAATTAATGGTAAGTGCGTTTGATGAGATATGGAAGCTTAAAGACGAGCACAATGTAGATATGCGTACTGCTGCTTATATGATGTCAATTAAAAGAATTGCAACAGCAATGAAGTTTAGAGGTTGGTATTAGGTTTAATATTTCAAATTAATAGGTAATAAAAATTAGGATGGGTGAAAATAATTAGCCCATCTTTTTTTTGTTAAAAAACAAATGTTAGACCGATAAACAAAGCCATTTTTGGTTGTCATTACACATTTGGTTAGAATAGTTAATAAGCCCAGAGTTTACACAAGCGGCGGGCTGACATTATTAGCCTGTTTTAAGTTAACGATTTCTTCATTTTTTGTAGTTGTAATCATCTCAGCGAATTCTTCTGCAATTAAAGGGTGAAATTGACGTCCAGCTTCTTGTTTGAGTGTGTTAATAGCCTCTTGTGTGGTCAGTGCATCTCTGTAAGCCCTGTCACTAGTCATAGCATCATATGCATCGACTACAGATAAAACAGCTGCATTAAGGGGGATCTGCCCACCTACAAGACCATGTGGATAGCCTGCCCCATCATAACGCTCATGATGGTGAAGAATCGCTTCATGTACACCCTTTAGGAAATTAACATCTTTAAGTATTTTAACACCAAGTTCGGGGTGGTCTTTTATTGCTAGCATTTCTTCGTTAGTTAACTTAGCAGGTTTATTAAGGATGGAATCACTTATGCCTATTTTCCCAATATCATGAAGCAGTCCGGCTTTCTTTAGAACACTAATATCGGCAGATTTCATATTTGTATGTTTACCAAACTCTTCAGCAAGAAAAGACACTCTTTCAGAATGACCTTTTGTGTACTTATCATTAGCTTCAACAGCATTAGCAAGAGCAGTCATGGTTTGCATATAATAGTTTTTAATATCTATATACAACTGAAAGGAATGTCTAGCAAATATTAATGGTGCAAAGAATAGTAGCATTATAGAGACACCATAGTTTAAATACAAAATGCTAAGAAAAATTCCTAAAATCGAAATTATGAGCAAATTTGGTACTGTCCATATGAAGTTACTAATAAACAAAGAAAGGAATGGGTTTTTTTGTAAAAACGCAAATAATCCTGTAACTAAAGTTGTGTTAACTACAAGGCAAGTTAATATCACGCAAAATATGGCAAGAAAGTTATTATAGAAGTGAGGGTCTGCAATCTGAACATCAAAGCTATAATAGATAACAGCTGAAATCCCTACAGACAAAGCTGCCATTGAACCGTTAAAAAGGATTTTATAAAGAGGGGTATTTAAAACATGCCTTGAAGCACCATCTGAGGTTTTAACATACCTAAACATAATACCTAGAGCAGCTGATATAGTGGCACCTAGAGGACCTAGTATTATAATGCTAGAAAAGAAGACCGCAAAACTAATAGAAACAGAAGCTTCGTTAGTAAAGCGAACAGTTAATGATTCAGTTAAAAAAGATAAAAAGACGAAAAGTAGTAAAACATAGGTATTTGGCATAGGGTAATTATTTGCTAAAAAAAAACTAAAAAAAACGGCTGTAATAATTACTGTAATTAGATACAGCTTTGCGTTCTTGGGTAATTGATTCATTAATGTTCCTCCTAAATACTAACATAATCGACTGTAAGCGTTATTAAAACCAAGAAATAAATCCAGTTGCACTTACGATAGCTTCAAAGATCGCTGTTAAAATAGCCATTAATTTTGCCTCCCTACTTAGTTATCTCTGTTGCGACGCTAGAGCAAACAGGAGATTACGCTTCGCTAGGTAAGGCTTAACTTTTCTTTTTTACAGTTTTACAGTCCTACAGTCGATTATGTTATAACAAAGTAAAATACTAAATTGAAAATAAAAATGACGTAATAATATTGAATAATTCAAAGGATTCAATTGTTTATAGTTTAACTATTTTTCTGTTTATTGCATCTAAAGTAGCCTTTACTATAGATTTTCTAATGTCATCATGTATTATAGACGTACCTAATAGAGTTTCTTCATTACGATTAATTATTACACTTACTGCGACTAGAATTACTTCTCTTTTACCAATAGTGATTTTCTCTACATCTTCAGCAATAAAATCAATGCTACTTCCGATTATTTGTCTAAGGGCTTCTAAAGTTGTGTTAGCAATAATTCTGGAGTTATTGCTAGAGGTATTTAATCCTTCTTTTTCTGAATAATAAGCTACGCCGTTTTGTGTTAGTTTAACCCCTGCTTTAATTAAGTTGCCGCTAGTTGTATAAAGTATTTCATCTATTTCGATGCGTTTATCGGATTTCATAATTGTAGAATGATTAATTTGTGCAATGCTAATCTTTTTATGATCACAGTCAATGTCGAATTTTGAAAACAAAACAGATTGGATATCACGTGAAATTTGTTTTGGATTACGGTCGATAGTTGCCATAACATGTAACTCTATAATCTCATCATCTTTAACTACAACTTTAACAGAAAGAATTCCTAGGATATCTGTTAGCACTTTTTCAATTTCGATTGGTAATATTGTTGTGTTGTCCATTAAATCCCCCTTGTTTTTGTCGTTTTTTCCGCAATCAAATAGCACTGTCTTCTTCTTTTTTGTTTATGTTTGTTTATGAATCCGTATATATAAAGTATTCTATAAAAGGTTGTTTATCTCCTTCTTTTTTTAAAGAAAAATATATAAAATAGTACTGTCTACCTATTAAAATCCTTAAAAAGGGATGCAATAAATCGAAACCGATAGCAATATAGAGTAAATACGAAGAAAAGTGTGAAATGATTAGTAATTGGGAGGTTACATAATGTCATGCGTAATAATAGTTCTTTGTATGCCGCAATTAGGCTTGCTACAATAACCGCTTTATATTACATTATAATTATGTTAGCACTCGACTGATGCGAGTGCTAACAAAATGGCAAAAATTACTTAATCAATACAAATAAGAGGAGGTTTACAATGAATATCAAACCGTTGTGTGACAGAGTAGTGATAAAGAAGTTAGAAGCTGAGGAAAAGACTAAGAGTGGTATTGTTTTGCCAGGAAGTGCAAAGGAACAACCACAAATGGCAAAAATTGTAGCTGTAGGGCCAGGTGGATTAGTAGAAGGTAAAGAAGTCAAAATGGAAGTAAATGTAGGAGATAAGGTTATTTTCTCTAAATATGCTGGAACAGAAG
>JAJOKP010000076.1 GCA_021129775.1 Clostridiales bacterium | reverse complement strand
AGATGGAGTAATATTATTTTGCACTTTTTTGTAGTGGTTACATCTGAACTGTAACAATATGTCAACAAAACGTCTCCTCTACAAGCAGTAGCAGTAGGCAGTAGGGTCAGGGTTTAAAAGTTGAATTGATCTTACTATCTAATCGAACCCTTTATTAAATAGACGGCAGAATCAATTCAACTTTTCAACCCTGACCTCGCCCTTACTTTAGAGTATGTTCAATGCGGAGACCCATTCGACTCACGGGCTCGCTTTGGGTGACATAACCACAAACAGGATGCCTGTTGTTATGTCACATCTATAAACTCAACCTCAATCTTTTCACCTAGATTAATCATTACGCAACTTTTCTTCGATCTTCCTCTCGGAAATGTGACGCTCCCTGGATTTATCATTATTATTCCATTTGTTTCTTCGTAATATGGAATGTGTGTATGCCCAAATATTACTATATCAGCTTCAAGCTCTTCTGCTCTATAATGAATATTGTCTAAAGTATATTTGACTCCGTATTTATGCCCATGACAAATAAAAATTCTCCTGCCGTTTATTGTCCTAACAATTTCTAGTTCTCCAGAGCAGTCACAATTACCTCTTACTGCAATCACCTCAGCACCATATTCTTTTGTTATATACCTTATATCAGTTATATGGTCTCCAGTAAATACGATGAGTTCTGTATCTTTTAGAAATTTCATCGCTATATTGATATTTTTAATTCTTCCATGACTATCCCCTAAAACTCCTATTTTCATATCTCATCCTCTTGTATCATCAAGTAATACTCTCTTTAGTTTTTTTAAGGCGTTTGCTCTATGACTTATCTGATTCTTGATATCTTTCCCTAACTCTGCGAGAGTAAGATTATATTCTTCAATAACAAATAATGGATCGAACCCAAATCCGGAATTACCTTTGCATTCAAGAGCTATTATCCCATAGCATTCTCCTCTTGCAGTTAGTGTTTTTCCGCTCGGGAAAGCCACCACCATAACACATACGAATTTCGCCTTTCTTTTTTCGTATGGAACGTCTTTTAATTCTCTAAGAAGCTTGTCATTGTTTTCTACATCAGTGGCATTTTCGCCCGCATATATTGCAGTATCTACACCAGGTCTATTCCCGAGAGCTAAAACCTCTAAGCCTGAATCATCTGCTATGGCAATACTATTAGTTAGATTCATCACCGTTTTCGCTTTAATAGTTGCATTTTCCTCAAAAGTGCTTCCATCTTCTACAATAACTAGCCCTTCTAAATTAACATCTTTCTTTGATTTAATCGTTATATCACAATCAAATAACATGTCCCTTATTTCTTCTAGTTTATGTTTATTGTTTGTAGCAATAATTGCTTCTAGGCTTTTCATTTTTTTTACCTATTACCTTTACTTATTTCATCAATAGTATCACCTAAAACTTCTTTTTGTAATTCAATAAGCTTTTTGTTGCCAATTTCACCTAAATGAAGCAAGTCTAACAATGTACTCCTTGTAAAAGGTTTCTCCTCACCTGTTCCCTGTATTTCTATAAAATCCCCATTGTCAGTCATAATAATATTCATGTCGACATCAGCTGTTGAATCCTCTCTATAGCATAAATCAAGCAAAGGCTGCCCTTTTACAACTCCTACACTAATTGCTGAAACAAAATTACTTACTGATATTTCTTTTATACTTCTCTTTTTCTTTAAATACTTAATAGCATCAATAAGTGCCACAAACGCACCTGTAATTGATGCCGTTCGTGTACCTCCATCAGCTTGAATCACATCACAATCAATCCATATTGTTCTTTCACCAAGTGCTTTCAAATCAACCACTGAGCGTAAAGTTCTTCCAATTAAACGTTGTATTTCATGTGTTCTTCCTTCAACTTTACCTCTGCTTGATTCTCTAATTTTTCTGGTTTGTGTTGAGCCTGGTATCATAGCATACTCTGCTGTTATCCACCCGCTCCCTGAGTTTTTTAAGAAAGGAGGCACTCTATCTTCTACAAATGCTGTGCATATTACTTTAGTTTCGCCCATTTCAATTAGCACGGAACCATGTGCATGCTTTATATAATTTCTAGTTATTTTAACAGGTCTTAGTTCGTCAAAACTTCTTCCATCTGTTCTTTTCATGTGTATCTTCCTTTCAGTAATACAATTCTTTTATCGAGGATTGTTCTTTCTAAGTATACCATATTACTCTTGGTAATACACAAAGTTTTACCGAGGATTGCCCTCGGCATCATTTTTAAAATATGACCATATTCCCATTGCAGGCGTGTCGAACAATTAATTATTAATGTGTATTTGAAAATATTGGTATGTGTAGTTCGACTTCGTTCTCAATATCAATCGCTCTTCCTAAAGATAAAATCTGAACTTGTTTAATTGTGGGCTCAATTTCTTGTAAAGTAAGACCCCTAGATAATACTACCGCTTGCTGACGCTCCCAATCTCCAGCCATATTTTCTATTTCTGCAGATAAATCTATGTAGGCAATTCCATCTTTAACAAACACATCATTAACTGTTACTCCTAATGGAATTCCAGATATTAGCCCCCTTCCTTCTGGTACATCCTCTACTAGCGCTACTAACACCGATCTTATATCTGCTCTTAAAGCGTTTATTCCTTTAGTTATAGGCACATACAGATTTTCGCCAGCAACTGTTTTAGTTTTATAATAAACAACCACTGGTATTTCATTGTCTTCTAACTCACTTAGCAGGTTAATGTTTTTTCTCTCTATGTACTGACTAACATCTGTTCCACATCTTAACTTACTCAACCTATTCCCCTCAACTAGTATTTGTACTTTATCAATTGCTTCAAATTCTGTCAGTGTATACACAATTGCTTTGATCATTGCGTTTTCAGCAATCTCAGAATCGTAAGTCAAGATTTCAGCATTGAAATCCACTTTGCATAGTCCTTCGTTTATCGACATTCCGATTATTTTTGTACCTTCTGGTAACACCAGCATTAACCCTAGTTGTTTCAAATCTTCGCGCAAAGTCGTTTGGTCTACTAGTTTCATTAGGGAACTCTTAGCTATTCCTTCTTCCCACGGTATTTTTTTCATTACAGGCACCAACAAACCATCTGCTTTCTTATAATAAACTAAAGTTTCTCTTAAATTCCCATCTAAGTGTTCATTACTACCTACAACAACTGTAATTTCGGTGCTCTCATCTTCATCTAAAAATCCTGAAAAGGGGTTTTGACAAGCAGTAAAAATTGTAATTAGTACCGCAAACAAAAGCATGCTAGATATTAGCTTTTTCAGCTTCATTATTCATTCATCCCCTCACACATATATTCCTAATTATTTCTTGACCATGAGACAAAAAATAATTAAATAAAATCACTAGTACAAATATATTAGTGTAGGAATTGAACTATTCGGATTTTCTTTATAAAAGAATCTTCAATTCTAATCCACGGGCACAAAGTCAGCGGTATTTTAAAGGATGATTCTCTTGAAATTTTGTCAGGCTGCGCCTAGATGAAACAACAAAGTGATTCACACGAAATCACAGATTTCGATTCTCTACTTTCTAAGTCGTTATAAAAAAAGACCATAGTCTATGGTCTAATTAACTTCTATTGCTTGAAAATATGCTAATATTGAATAAAAGAGTGATTCTGCAACTCTTTGCCTATATTCCGGAGTAGCAAGTTTTGCTTCTTCTTGTGGATTTGACAAATATCCAATTTCAGTAATTATTGCAGGCATTTTCGTTTCTCTAATCACTACTAAATTGGGTCTTGCAAAAATTCCCCTATCAAAAGCATCTAGATGCTCTACCATAACTCTTTGAAAAATTTCTGCTAGTTGTCTATTATTACGATTATCTTCTGGATTGCGTTCCGATGGGTAAAATAAATTTTCAACACCATGTATTTCTGGTCTGTTTCCACCAACAGAATTAGCGTGTATACTTATAAACAAATCTGCATTTGCCGCATTAGCAATTTCTGCTCGCTCAAATAATGGAATGAAAGTGTCATCTTTTCTTGTCATAATTGTTCTAAAACCTAAATCTAATAATAGTTGATTAAGCCTATGACCAACATCTAAAATAATGTCTGATTCTCTCATATTTAAAATTTTAGAAATTGCTCCCGGATCCCTGCCGCCATGCCCAATATCTATAGCAATTAATACCCCCCTCTGCTTTCTTTCGTTATTTAGTTCTAACACTAAATTTCTGCCTCTTGATGGGGACACAACTCTATAACTAACTTGGTTATTTAACTCTACTTTTATCCTATAATTTTTATCATCATACTCCTTATCAACAATAATGTTCTTGATTAAATGATCAGCAACAGCAATACTCGAAAATTCCATATCCATTCTGCTTTTCGGCGCTATTATATTTATTGTATTTGAGCTATTATCCTTATCAACTTCGAATCTTACTCCTGGTCTACCACGAAACGATAGTTCTGACTGAAGCCAGCTAATTTCTTCATATTTTAAATAGTTAAATGGCTCTCCTTCTAAATGGACTATAAGTTTATTTTCTTCTACTTCGAACTTGAACTCCTCAAAATGCTCTCTATCTTGCAAATCAATAACTACTCTAACAATTCTATCGTCTGGCTCGTAATGGTGGTCTGGTTCAAATTGAGCTACACGCACTTGTTTGGCAACCCTCCCATCAACATTAAGGATAAAAGTATCTTCTCCCGTATATAAATAGGCTCCTAAAATATCTACTACTAACCTTTCTGGATTGTGCAATCTCATTACGTTGTAATTTTCTATATTGTCGCCTTCAATAATAATGACTTCTTTTGTGCTCTTAAAACTAGCTTCCACATTTCTTACAATGTTAACAAAAACAACTACCATTTCGTTAGTAGTTTCATCAAACGAAATTTTGTAATCTAGGTTTTCCGCCATCTCTAGAACTAGTCTTGTAGTTAGAGGATCTATTTCGAATTGAGCCATGCGTAATTTAGTTATCCTACTACCGCTAAAATTTAAACTCAAAGTCTTATCATCTTTTAGCCTCTCTTTATCATCTAAGTCAAATAAAGTATTCTGAAAGTCAAATACAATTCTATAAGGATTAACTAACAAGAATTCATTATACACTAGCTCTTTATTAGCCTTAATACGCACTTCAGGAAATCCATTCACAATATTTACTTTAACTGCACGAATCACGTTAGTATTTACGTCTGTTTTGGATTCCACGGCAATCGGTGTTGAAAGTAACACTGTTCGGGTTTCTTGATCCCAGTCGACAGCTACCCCTAGTTCATCAGCTACAAATCTTACTGGAACCATAGTTCTACTATTTATCAGTTTAGCAGGGACGCCATCATGTAGCGGTTTTTCAATGCCATTCACAATTGCAATTGCACTATCTATTGTCAAAATAATCTCAGTTCCGTCTTTCACAATTGTAACTTCTCTAGTTTCTCCATCCCATTCAATTTCCGAGCCAATATTCTTCACAACTACCCTAATTGGCACTAAAGTCCTGTCGTTGTGAATTACAGGAGGAACATCTGAAGTAATAAGTTCATTATCTATTATTAAAGAGACTGTGCTAAACTTAACCTCTTCATTATCCATAATCATAGTAGTGTATCCACTATCATTCTCATGTGCAAACGAAATGGTCATGCATAAAATCAATAATATTAATAGAATTGAAAAAATCCTTCTCATAATTGTGTCCTCCTTAGTATGATGAACTAATCATATCTATTTATATCATTAATTGAAAAGTCGTGTCAACAAAATACGCAATTTGTAATTAACATGTAACCTTTGTCTTATGCTTGTAAAGATTTATCGAATTTTGTTGGATGCAGAAGCACGTGTATTTTTGTAACTCCTAAATATAATATACTTAGCAGAAATGCAAACCAAAAAGTCACAAACCTTAAAGCCAGCGCTAAAGCCATCCCTTGATGAAGTGCTATGCCTAGTGGTATAGGTAAAAAAACCATGCCTATTTCAAATGTTCCGAACACCGCCAGGCAATAAAGGAATCACCTCCATTTGTGATAATAGTTTTCAATTGTTTTGTTCCTATTTTATAATATTAGTAACGATTGTGCAAGTGACAATCGTTACTAATTATTTATCATTTTCATATA
>JAJOKP010000013.1 GCA_021129775.1 Clostridiales bacterium | reverse complement strand
CTTTTGATAAGAATCTTTGGTTTTTAAAGGCTATGATTAAGTAGATATAGAGTACCGATTGAACGAAAATATTAAAAAAAACAGCGGGAATTCTGCTGTTTTTTTTGTGAATTATGTGGAAAGAAAATCCTTTTTGTTGGGCGGTAGGATTTTATGATTCACCCATAGAAAGCCTGTAATTATTACCATTATTGTATATCATAAATTATTATTTTGCAATAAAAACATTCTGTAAAAATCAAAATAAACCTTCATAACTATTGATATATCAACAGTTATGTGATGCAATAATAGTCTAAAATACATTCAAAAGGGTGGTTTTCATGTGGGTGCCAAATAGTTTCAACAAATATCATTAATTGATAAAGTCAATAATATGCCAGAGTATCTAAGAAAGATTCTAATTAATAGCTGGGCACATGATTTTCAAAAAGTTATTTTTCCCGAGATTAACGAAGAACGGTTTTCAGTTCTTTATAGCGAAATAGGATCTATTTCGCCGGTAAATGTTATCATTGGAGCACTTATTTTAAAAGAAGTATTTTCTCTTACTGATGAAGACTTGATTGGTTCAATCTTTTTTGATGATAGATTCCAATACGCTTTAAGATTTATCAGTGAGGAAAGACCACCTATTTCTTATATGACATTTACTAATTTTCGAGGGAGGATATATAAATACTATGAAGAAACTGGTATCGATTTAATCCAAGAGGAAATAGAAAATTTGGCTGACATTATCAGCAAACACTTAAAAATTGATGTAAAAAAGTAAGGGTAGATTCATTTATGGTCTCATCTTCTTGTAAAAATCTATCACGCGTTGAGTTAGTATATACCGTGAATGCTCTATTTATTAAGGCATTAAAGGAATTAGCTGAGGATACTATACCTGAAGAATGCTTGCCTTACTTAGAAAAAGGTCACAAAAATAAAACAATTTATAGAAGCAGAGATGCAGAAATGGAAACAAAACTTGAGTTTCTTTTAAAACAATCTAAAACCTTATATGATGCTGCAATAGAAACTGGCAAAGAAGTTACAGACATTGAAAAATTTAAAACTCTCAAAAGAATGCTTGGAGAACAAAAAAAAAACGATGATGACTTCACGAATGCAGAACCTAAAAGCGGCAAAGACATTTGGCCTAAAAGCTTGCAAAACCCAAGTGATCCAGATGCTACATATCGTTTTAGATATAAAAACAACATAGGCTATGTTGCAAATGTTATTGAAGTTTTTGATGGAGATAACCGTATAATAAATAAAGCGCGGAAATGATTCTCAATTTCATTTACAAGCAGTGATATGTTTGATATAATGATTAAAGAAAGGTTTCAAACTATTATTTTTGGGAGAATAGAATAAAAGAAACTGATGATATTCTAGTTGGGAATATAGACGATGTTAAAATAACAGTTGATACTCCTATCATTTATATTGGCATTCTTGATAGGAAAAAAGGGATTTTAAAGGCAGGTTGGAGTGTTCATGAAAGCATCGACACGGCTTTAGGTTTTATAAACTATGTATTTTTACCTGCTGCTTTTTTAACTTGGGGTGCTAGAAATGTTGAAGGTCTCCACGTTCCTCTATCACCACTTGAAATAGTGATGAGAGAAAGTCAGAAAGAAAACAGTATTTCATATACAAAAATTACGCAAATGAACGAATGCTTTAAGCGAGTAGGAACTTTTTATGATGAAATAGGCGAGATATATGCGAAGATAGAAGCTTTACTTTGTGTAAAAAGAGTAAACTAACTATGAAATAATCAGTAGGATTACAAAATGTTAAAGCAAATTATTGAAAACGGAAAGAAGAGAATAGAAAAATGGAGTACAAGTGATCTACTTGTAACTGCAATTCTTTCAATTGTTTTTGCTATTATTTTACTTGGAGTTACTTATGTTTATATGATGATCATTGTCCCATTAGGACCACTAGCGATGTTTTCGTTACATGGAATATGGTTTATACCGCCAATCCTTGTTGCTTACGTTATGCGCAGGCCAGGAGCAGCATTGCTTAGTCAAATAATAATTTCATTGACTACAGTAGCTTTTTCACCGTGGGGTTGGATGGAACTTACGATTATTATTACTAGAGGATTACCTATTGAATTAGGTTTTTTAGCAACACGATATCAAAATTACCGTGTCTCCGCGTTGATGCTAATTAGCATTGCAACTGGACTAGTTGCAGTAGCAATTTTTTGGGTACCACTAGGTATAAATATTTTAGCCCATGGGATGCAAATGGCTACTGTCATTGCCGCTATAGTCAATGCAGGAATTGCTGGGTGGGCGACAAAGATGTTAGCTGATTCCATCGCTAAGACAGGAGTTTTAAGTAACTATGAAGTTGGTAAAGAAATGCAAGAAGAGGTTTAATACTACTTTTTTTCAAACACGAGTGATCCTGCTCAAATATTAGTATATATCAAAACAACACTTTGCATATTTGTTTTTGATTTTAAAAAACTGCTGCTAATGGGGAAGGGCAGCGAGGGGAGTAGTAAAAAATTGGATGCTGTTACTAGCATTTTGAGAGAGAGAGAGAGAGAGAGTAATTATAATTTTTATGTGTCAATAAGTGAAAAGAGAGAGGCATGAAAAACCGTAGCTGTAGTTTCTGCGGTTTTTATGATAGAATAGAAATTAAAATATACGCATAATAGCAGTTAAAGATAAGGAGTTGTGAGTATGGCGCAAATAAAAACTGAAAATCGTTTAGAAAGAACGTTAGGACTTTTTACAGTTTACGCAATCGGCACAGGCACGATGATTGGAGCAGGTATATTTGTGCTTCCTTCAATTGCAATTGCTAATGCAGGGGCGGGGGCGATATTATCTTTTATACTTGCAAGCGTAATAACTATAGCCACTACATTAAGTGTAACTGAGCTGGCAACTGGGATGCCACGCTCTGGTGGTGGGTATTATTTTGTAAGTAGAGCTATGGGACCTGGTATTGGAACGGTCATTGGTTTGGGGGAATATTTTTCTTTGGTTTTTAAAGGAGCCTTTGCTTTAGTAGGGATGGCAGAAATTTTTAGAGTAATTTTGCCAGTTCCTTCGCTCGTAATTGCAGTTTTTGGGGGACTCATTTTACTAGCAATTAATTATCGGGGGGCAGAAGCAAGTGGAATTTTGCAGAATGGGATTGTTGTAGGGCTAGTTTTAATCTTAGTCGTCTTTATTACTCTAGGACTATTTATGACTGAGCCAGCAAACTATTTTCCAATAGTTCGTTTTGGATTTGGATCAATCTTAAGTACATCAGGATTGGTTCTTATGGCATACTTAGGAATAACGCAACTAGCGGCGATTTCAGAAGAAGTGAGAAATCCTGCTAAGAATATACCTATAGCTTTTTTGGGTTCAGTAATAACAATTTCTATTTTGTATTTAGGAATTATGCTTGTTGTAATTGGAGTTATTCCTTTTGAAAATGTAATTACAATGGAGAATCCCTTGGCGTATATTGGGACAGCAATGATTGGAAGAGTAGGATTCTATATAATGATAATTGCGGGGCTATTTGCCACTGTCTCAACTGCTAATGCAGCGATACTCTCATCATCAAGGTATCCTTTTGCTATGAGCAGAGATAACCTAATTTTTCGTTGGCTAGTTGTAATACATCCTAAGCATGGAACACCGCATCGTGCGATTGTAGTTACTGGTTTGACTATGATCCTTCTTGTAACCTTTTTTAATGTAGAGGCGCTTGCAAGGCTTGGGAGCACATTTGGGATTATAGCATTTGTTTTGATTAACATTGCGATTTTGGTTTTTAGGCATGCCAAAAGAGACTGGTATCAACCTACCTTTAAGGTGCCTCTTTTTCCAATTACACAAATTATTGGGATTATAGGATGTTTGCTGCTTTTGCCTCAGCAAGGAACCTTGGCGCTTGTTTTTACTGCGATTATAGCACTTGTGGGAATAATTTGGTTCGTTATTTATGGTCGCGGGAAAGCTATTCCAGACTATAATTTATTAGACATGCTAGAGCGAGAAAAAGTGCCTGTTAGGGTTAAGGATATTCAAGACAAGAGGGTATTAATTGCTATTTCGAATATTGAGCAGGAGGACGATTTGATTCGCTTAGGTAACCATTTAGGGGATAGACTTATTGGGCTACATGTTAATAAGGTTCCGTTACAAACTAGTCTGAGAGAGGCTAGAGAAGATTATCTGTGCTGTGTTAAAGAAGATGCCTTTTATAACAAAATAAAAGAAGAGTTTGAGAAAGAAGTAGATAGTAAAGATAAGAAGCAAAAATTTCTAGAAGTGTTTTCGCACGACGTGGCAGTTGCAATTCTTAACGAAGCGGAACAGGAAAAAGCGGACCTCATTATTATGGGCTGGCAAAGAGACAAGAGATTACACCAGTGGTTTGGAAGTGTTACAAATCATGTTTTGTCATATGCAAAAAGCCATATTGCAATATTAAAAGGATTTTTTCCAGAAGAAATAAATAAAATACTTGTACCTTATGGCGGAGGGGACAATTCTCGTTATGCCTTTTATTTGGCGAAAAGATTAGCATTGTCAACTGGTGCTACGATAAAACTATTGAGGGTTATCAACCCAGATTTGGACGAAGAAAAAAGAAAAGAATTTAAGGATGAAATTATAAAGGTAATAGATGATGAGAAAGAATGCCAAATAGAGCACGAAATAAAAGAAAGATATTCGAGGACTGATGCTATTATTGATGCAGCTGCCGAAGTGGATTTGCTAATTCTTGGAGATTCGAACGAGAGATTCAGGTTATCGCTATTAGGAAATGTTACATGGAGAATTTCCAACAATACTAAAATTCCTTTATTGATAGTTAAACGCTATCGCCCTTTGACTAAAGGCGGTGTAATGGCTTTTTGGCAGAAATGGAAGGTAAATAAAAGCCTATAGTAGCTTTGAGGTCAGGGGTGAATAATTCAATTAATATTTTAGGACTCAACGTGTTAAGTGAATTATTCATACTTGACCCCAACTATGCCATGGCTTTATGTTAGGAACCTGCTCGAAAAGTCCTGCACGCACCTTTTCGTCTTTCCGCTCAAAATTCCGCAAAAAAGCGTTAAATATCCAGATATTCGCCGTTTTTTTGCAAAAATTGAACGAAAAAATGAACTGGAAATCTGCATACACGACTTTCCGAGCAGACTCCTAGTCGATTAAAACTGAAGATTCTCTTACACTGTGTATTTAAGACATTTCTGCTAGGGTAGTTTTGTAAAGTTCTAATACTTCAGTAAAATAATCAGCAATCGCCTTAAACCGAGAAATATCGTACTCAATCCAAGCAAGAGCTTCTTCTGCATCTGGAATCAAAATACACAATTCTTCAAATAGTGATTTTAATTCTGATACTCCGCATAGTGTAATAATATGCTCTATTAGTTTAATATGTCCTTTTTGTTGTGTTTATAAGGGTTATCACCACCAATTTTCTTGTATTCATAAATACCTAATGGAATAAATATAAAGAGCATTAAGATATGCGCTAATTCTAACTCCATAATATGTCACAAGAATACCAGCTAATGTACCTACAATTGGTATTCCTAGACATAGGTAGCGTAACCACTTTCTTAGCAGCATTTCTTCATAGGTGTCACCATTTACTACTGTTAAAACAAGTAAAAAACATATTGCAATAATAACTACAAATGCAATTATCGTTGCGAGTAAAGCATTATTGCCCATAAAATTTCTCCCTTCTGCCGAGGCTTTAGAGACTTTGCGAAACTCAGATAACAACATTTTATAATTACTTGCTTTGATTTGTCAAGACTAATTGTGTAAATTCAGCAAGTTTAGATGCAATTAAAGGTTACTGTTCAGAGGCGAAATATGTATCGAATAGCCTGAGCGAACGCCCCTCAACATGTCACCCTGAGCGAACGCAGTGAGTCGAATGGGTCTCAAAAATAGACAATCAAGCAAAAAAAGAAATATTAAATTGGTTTGGCAAAGGGGCAGACCCGTTCGACTCGCAAAAGCTCGCTCAGGGTGACAGTCCATTGCCTCTAAACAGTAACTACTGAAGCCTAATGGAATCAATAAGCGCAGAATATGGGTTTTATAAAAGTGCTGCAGAAGTTGCGATTTGACAAAATAAAAATGTTGCTATACACTGGCTTTAAATGAATATCATTATCAACGGTTCGTATTTCTGGGATATAAATACTAGACAAAATGTTATTGGGCATAATACTCTGTTTTACCTTTTTTTGACTGTGGTAGTTTTTAGGGGAGGTGAGAGCATGCAACGGAAAACAACATTAATTAGCCAAAAAGAGCTATTTATGGATATTCCTGTCTGGCGAGATTTACAAAATTATGAAGGTAGTTTTGAAACATATTGGAAGCTATTGGACTGTTTTGGCA
>JAJOKP010000106.1 GCA_021129775.1 Clostridiales bacterium | reverse complement strand
ATTTTCTACCCAAAGTTTTATAATTATTGACAAACCAATCTATCAGTATATAATACAAATGAAGACATTCACTTCAACTCTTTAAACATTGAAAACGAGGTAAAAGCATGCAAAAATATACTGAAGTTAAAAAGGTTGCTATTTACGGTTTTTTAGGCAATGTATTACTGCTGATTTCGAAACTAACAGTGGGGTTTATGACACATAGCCAATCTATGATCGCTGATGGTTTAAATAGCGCCGGAGACGTATTTGCATCTTCGATGACATACATAGGCAATTATATTTCTTCGCGGCCTGCTGACCATACCCACCCTTATGGGCATGGGAAAGCAGAGTACATATTTTCCTTAATTATTAGCTTTTCCTTTCTGCTTGTTGCTTTTGCTGTTTTTAGATCTTCTTTAAACTCGATTATTGTGGGAACTAGATTCCATCCTTCTCTCTGGCTAAGTGTTACTGCTTTTAGTACAATCGTATCAAAGTTTTTTCTCTATGCTTTTTCAAAAAAAGTGAGTGTCCGCTACGACAGCTTGCTAGCCCATGCTAATGCAGAAGATCACCGCAACGACATGTTCATTTCTTCCCTCACAGTTATTAGTATCATTAGTGGACATTTTGGCCTTTTTCTTGTCGATAATATAAGCGGCATTTTAATTGCTTTGTGGATTGCTTTTTCTGGCTTCAAAATATTTTCTAGCGCTTACAACATCCTTATGGACACTAACATGGACGAAAACCTATCAAAAAAGTTTTGTGACATGATTATGTCTATTGAGGGTGTTGATCACTTAGACGAAGTACACGCTAAACCTATAGGACTATACTTCTTGCTTATAGTAAAAATATCCGTCGATGCTCATATTTCTGTTTATGAAGGGCATAATGTTGCGCGCAAAGTCCGCGCTTCTCTTGAAACTGAAAACAGTATTAAAGAAGTCATTGTACATATAAATCCTGCGCAATATCATCCTAAACGAATGAATGACATTAAGTAAGCTTAATGTCATTTTTTATCATTCAAGAGCGCACTAAAAGGACGAGGAAACAAATTGTTTGCCCCATCGTCCCTATAATCAACCCATAGAAAGCGTCAAGAAAATAGATGTAATTTCGATTTAAGGCTTTTCCCACCCACTGATATCATACCCACATATTATTCCCGACATTATAACTGCCTCAATCCCACCGCCTGGGAAAGTTGATGCTCCAGTTAGGTACAGTCCTTTTATAGGAGTCTTAAAGTAAGGTCTTTTGGTATCAGTAGATTGATCAAAATCATAAATTGCTCCTTCATCTACTAACGCATATCTTTCAAAAGTTTTAGGAGTAGATAAATCACTATATACAATATGTTTGCTTAGATTAGGTATAGTGTTTTCTGCTTTTTGAATCATTTCCTTTATAATTTCATCTTTCATTTGTTTGTATTCTTCTGTTCCTCTTTCTGGGAAATCGCTATACAATCCACTTCCTAATACGGTAACACTTGCTTGCCCTTTTGGTGCTAAACTTGGGTCTGCATTAGAATTAAAGACAATTGCGCATTCATCATCAAAATTATCTAAAAGAGTTGGAAAATCACTTAAATCCATATCTACACCTAGTGACAACATTACGCAAGAAGGAGACATTTTCAACTCACTTATATATTTAGAAAATTCTTTAGTGATATTTTCTGTGCCAACAAGGTCTAAAAATGTTGATTTAGCATTTGCATTAGAAACAACAACTTTACTTCTATACGTTTTGTTACCCGTTTTTATCCCTCTAGCCTGCCCGTCCTCTATGATTATTTTCTCTACCTTGTTTTTCAAAAGAACCTTACCACCATTGTCATCAATATAATCTTTTAGGCTATCTGCAAATTTTTGTGCGCCGCCCTTTGTAAAATAACCACCATACATAAAGTATGACACGCAAGCCGTAAGGGCACTAGCAGCAGGCGTTTTTTCTGGTACTGTCCCTAAATACCCTATCAGTACACACATTACAATCTTTAAATCTTCATCCGAGAAATGCTCGTCAAGTTTTTCTTTATAAGTTACATTCATCCATTTGAAAAAATTAGGATGTTCAGCTGGATACCTTGAAATTCTACTTGCACCTAATACTTTTGCGATAAGCTCTGCTGGAAGTGGTATTCCATACTCATTTGATTCCTCGTAGCATTCCATATAAGCTAGTTTTGCCTCGCTAAAAAAATTACGAATATTATTCTTTTCATTAGGAAAAATATTTGAGAGATCTTCCATAAATTCTTCTAAACTATTTGCATTAATTGCGTTGCCCTTGTAGATATATCTCATTTTATTCTTAATAAATAATTCTTCTTTCTTTAAGCCTAATTCTCTTAACAAGAACGATGTAGGACCTCCATCCCATAACCCACTTATGTTCTCTACTCCTGTATTAAAAACAAATCCTTTTCTTTCAAATGAAGAACAATAGCCTCCTGCTTGATAGTGATGATCTAGTACCAGAACTTTATGCCCCCTTTTAGCAAGGAAACTTCCGCATGTTAATCCGCCAATCCCAGCACCTACAATAATAACATCATATTTATCTTCTTTTTTGCTAGTTTTACTATCTACTTTGACTTCCCAGTCAAATTTTTTATATTCTCTTGTTATAAAATAAGCAGGTGCATACTTCGGGAAAAATACCGAGAATAGAATTCCTACGACTATTAATATATTCGTTATTATTATCGAACCTGGGCTTGAGATAAATGAGTATACTATCACATTTGAGAAAAAAACAATTACCCATACCTTTGTAATTATATTGTTTATTTCTATAAAGGCTTTGTCTTGCCACATTTCTTCTGGATAGTCTCTTTTTGAAACTTGTAGAGTATATGGTTGCTTTATTATCAGCGAAAAAACTGCCATCACAAACAAAACCGAATACCCCAAGGCTCCACCTTGCTGCATGAATATTTCAAAATCAAATATTCTAGTTAAAATTACTGCCACCATAAAATAACTTAGTGATGTAACATCCATCAATACAAAATCTTTTCTAAAACTATTATATAGCACAAGTATTAAAGAAATTAGTCCAGGTACTACAAGAGCTAAACTATGCTCCATTCCGCTCATCGTCCAATAAGTTATCCAAGGGACAAAAGAAATCCAAATAAAAACCATACCAGGAATTCTAAACTTACTACGAGTATTGCTTAACTCTGTTTTGTTTCCCCTACCCACGTCCCTACTTTTTTCACCCATTTTAAAACCTCCATATTTTTAGTAAGTACAACTATATTATAGCTCTACTCAGCATAGATAATAGTGATACATGTAATGTTTTTATATGATAAATGTCACTTAATTAAACGAGACAAGGGGACAGCAGACTGCGTAAAAAAGCCTGTCTCTTTGCCTCTCAGCAGTAAAATTTTCGCTGTTTTCTAACTATTATGGTTCGACCACAGTAAGCCTATTTGTCTGATTTTGAGGCAATTACATACCACATATAGTGCTTTGAAGAGATGTAAAGGAGCATATATAGTATGATGGCAGAAATTATAGGCTTTCCATGTGCGAACCATATTATATATTTATACTCTATCTAGTTCAAATGTAAATTCACCTGCGAGCCGCTATAGACGGCGGCTCTCCGAGTTAATCCTTTTTGACCTCCCTATATTTCTTCTCGTTGCTCTTGCCCAACTGCATAACTACTTAATACGCCAGTTTTAGCAATGGAGTCCGCTAATAATTTTGCAGCCAATGCGGTCACAAGTGCGCCCACTATAGTGATAGCTACAATCACCATTTGCGCCTCTCTTCCCATCACATTTATCCCAAACGGAACCCAAAGGACTATTATACGAACAAATCCAACTAAACTGCAAGCAACGGCAAGAACTGGAAGGCGATAATTTCGGTAGCGAATTGCCCAAAAAGCTAATTCAATAGGCAATCCTATAAAAAGTATTCCTGAAAGTTCCATCCATCCCCATGGATGAAACGGTGCCGAAACTAGTGAAATTACAGTCTGTGCAATTAGCGCCGCTCCAGGTCGGCGCATAATATATGCAATAAGTATAGCTGGCATATACCATAACCCTTGAACTGCAAACATCCCCACTGTCCCCAAAAACACCCTAAATATTGGATAGATGTAAGTTGCTCCTAACAGAATAATAGCAAAAATAATTGCCATTGTTGCTGTCACTAATAAATCGCGGGTAGTCCATTTCGCTAGCCCTCTTTTGCTAGCTGAAGCCCTTTGTATAACCGCTTGATTCTCCTCCTATTCATTGTTGTGTGCTATTTATATCGTATGTTATTCAATATCACTTAAAAACTATTTTCAATATTTTCAAGTGCAAAGCAATAGTTAATTGATACTCGTTATTAGCTTACCTTGAGCTTTGGCTCATGTCAAGAGAAAAAAATCAAAATTTAAAGCTATCGCCTTTGTTGTAAGGAAAAATTGGCATATCAATAAAGGAAGCGTGTTTTGAATTTCTCAGAACTTTAATTTCTGGAGCCGGATCTAGTATTGGGGTGTCAAAATTATGATAATCTGCAAGCGCTATTATTACGCGAATTCTACTCCCTTTTTTTATTCTTCTTGCAATTGGTAAAAGGTCAAATAAAAGTTCTGTTGATTTTCCAGATGTTAACGGCAACATATCTTCTCTAAATCCTCGCTGATAAGGCAACTCTAAGTTGTTAAAGGGTGCTTTTCCTGCTTTTCTATGTGATGCACGGAGATGCCCCTCTGTAAGATAAGTCAATTTACCCTCTACGTCAATTAGCACAAGATAGACAAAGAAATCTAAATCTGATGACTCAGTAGAAATAAAAATATTAACTACTGGATGTCCAACAAGCTCCATGTCTTCTTCAAACGCAAAAGATGTATATACTAACGCATTTGACTCATTTAAAGTTAAATTCGCGTAATCAGAAGGTTCAATAACACTATTCCATCGCGACTTTTTCCCAGACGTCGTAGTATAGTCCGCCATATATAAATCGTAAAATTGTTCGGATTGTGGTTTTGCCTCTGTCAATAAACCTTTCCTTTGGAAGTCCGAGTCAAAATAAAATCTCCTTTTTTCACTGTTCGCTCTTGGAAATTCTTCTGCTGTCCTCCAACCTTCACCAATTAGAAAGTAATGAATAGATGACTCTTCCATAATTCCATTATCAATACCTTTTAACCAATGATCAAACCAACGATGCGCTTCAGCACCTAAATCTACACCTTCCGTTTCATTAAACCCTAAAGCAAAATGATCTTCATTGCTGATATACATCTTACGTGGAACAGTTAAATTGTTGTGCCAAAGAATTGCACCTCTAGTGAAAATATCGCCCCAACCTGTTCCATTATAAATTGCTACTCCTGACTTATTTATCTCATCAATCATTGTATATAGGTTTAAATCTTTCCAAATTACTTCGTTGTAGTTTCTATAGCTAGATTCTTTAAAAGTTCTAGTCATTATATTAGAAAAGCTCTCAGTTTTATCGCGTGGCTCCATCTCGTTATAAACAGGTACTATCATATCCTCTAACATTTTAGTTGACAGCTCGAATACATTAGTAAAAGATAGGTTTAAAATCCCACCTGGGTAAATTATTCCCTCATACATATCAAAGCTTGACGAAATGGGGAAAATTGCTTTTAGATGAGGATTATTCGCAGCAGCGGCAGCATACTGCGATATCGCTAAAGAGGATTTGCCAAACATTCCAATTTTCCCATCAGACCACTCTTGCTCTGAAATCCAATTCAGCACTTCATTTGCATCTTTGCTCATAGTCCAAAGTGAAGGATCTACTGCTCCTTCCGACGCTCCAGTTCCTCTCTGCTCCACAATAATTACTGCATACCCATTCTCTAGCATTCTTTTAACCCATTTGTTTATTATTGCGTAATCAAAAATATTTCCATCTTTTTGAAATCGTGCTCTTAACCAAATATATGATCTTCTACCTACACTCAAATTCATAATTTCATTATTAATCACCTTGCCGTCTCTTACCATGTTAAATGCTCTAAGATAAGTTGAATAACAAAAAAGAACTGGAAGTGGATTCTTTTCCACAACACCATTTGAGGTTGGCAATAACAAATCGTAAGCCAATTTTGTGCCATCTGAAAGAATTAAAAAGTCAGATTTTCTAGCGTGTCCGTTAAAACTATCCTCTGAATATCCGCTATATCGACCAAACTCTGACAGCTCTTCCTTAGTTGCGCCTTTTCTTGTAATAATAACAATGCCCAGAATTAGAACTAATCCCATCATTATAGCCATTTTCCAATCCACTTTTTTCTCCTCCTATTTTTTTGTGCTATCTAAATCGTGTGCTATTCAGTATCACTTAAAAACTATTTTCAAAATCTTCAAGTGCAAATCAATAGCTAATTGATATTCGTTATTAGTTTACCTTGAACTTTCGATCATGTCAAGAGCAAAAAGCGAAAAACAATGATTAATTCGTGGAAATTATAAATCGTTAGGAAAAACCCATCATTTATAACCCACAACCTCCAAATATCTCTTCTTGTTATCTTGCCTACTGCATAATTACTCAATATAGCAATATTATAAGTCTAATTATTAGAATCAAAATGTCATTAGGGATCAATCGGAAGTTTTGCCCCAGAAATGGCACAACCATCAGCTTTGAAG
>JAJOKP010000046.1 GCA_021129775.1 Clostridiales bacterium | reverse complement strand
CAATTGGCAAATCAAAATGTGTTCCTGTTTTTTTAGTGTCTGCAGGAGCTAAATTAACAATGATCCTTCCTAAAGGAAATTTATACCCACTGTTATTTAAGGCTGATCTTACACGTTCTTTTGATTCTTTTATCTCTAAATCAGGCAAACCAACAATATGTGTAACAGGAAGACCACTGGAAATGTCTACTTCGACATCGACACTATCAACTTTCAAACCATTTATACTACAAGATTGCACTTTAGTTAGCATTTTCCCACTTTCTTTCCTGAAAAATATTTAACATATATTCTATGCCATTGTAACAGTTTGTGTGATATAATTCAATACTCTTTACAATCCCGCGGTAACAGGACTTTGGTGCATATACCGCACTACATTCAATAAATAAATCTCATTTTCTACGACTTCACTTTTGTATCTATCTCCAAATAAATGCCCACTTCTTTGATGTTTCGAATTGTATCAATAAACACAGCTTTCTCCTATTCTTCTCATTGAAATAGCAAACTCTTCGTCCACCTCTTTAATAAGAAGATGTATATAATTCCCCATCAAACAGTAAGCATATATCTTTTACCCACACTTTTCTTTGTAGAACTCTATTGTTTGCAAAAAATTTTCAGCATCTTTATCATCCTTGAATATCCCTATTTATTTACACCTCTCAAAACGATATGGTATATTCCGCGCTTACTTCTTCTCCTTGCACTTCTTGGCATTTTATCATCCCCTCTGTTTAAGTCGTTAAGCATTAGCAACACTCGTTGATAAACTCTGTAGCATCAAGTCTTAGCACTCAAAAATCATGTTCGCCACAATTGCTTCGTCAAATTGTTACTTTTGTTCTATTACATCTGCCACTATATTGCAAATTAATTCAACCAACAAAAAAAGCCAGAAAACTTCTCTGACTTCTTCTCTTTTCTTAACTTCAAAACAAATTACATGAAATTCCATATCTGTTAAGATTGCCGCACAAACCGTCCCCCGTAGTCCCTTAGCAAACTAATGTTTTAGTTCTCTCCGTAACCGCATAATTTTTCCCCTTGAAAGGTCAGTAGCTTGTATTATCTGCTCTACATCTAATCGCATCAATATTAATTCTTTGGCGACTCCAATTTTGCCTTTTCCCATGCCTTTTTCCTCAAACTCTTTATACAAATCTTGAAAAACTTGTGCCATCTTTAACACCTCCAGAATTTGTGACTTTTCCAATACCTCAATTCAACTATAATTAACTGACATCATCGCCCCGATCAAATAATCACTTAAATGGTCCTCTTTAATCTTACTAACCACTTCTGTAACATGCCAAGCTCGCTAAGATTTAGTATCCGTTTTACTAGACATCATTGGTAGTAGAATGATATTCAATTTATCTTTAGCAGTTAATGGTTCTTCTTTTTCAATTTTCATTTTAATCTCTTGAAAAATCCTATGACCATCAAAATCTTGATCCAAATAAATAGATGTTTGAAACTAAGTGACCGAACCAATATCCACTCCTTCACCTTATCCTGTTATGCCTTTTTTTATTCCTGCTTAATAAACCACTAACCTAAATATCTTTTGTCTTCTCTGATTGTAAAGCTCCAAATCGTAATGAGCATATCTAATTAAATCATTTTCCGTTGCCTTGCTTGATTCAAACTCAATGTGAAGCAGGGTATTATCTTCTAAAAGAAAGTTAACATCTAACCGCCGATCTTTAATTTGTATAGTAGGCACATTGGTTTAAACCACATCTGCTACCGCTGGAAGTTTTCCCCCTAAAAAAGGAATAATTTCATTTTTGAAAGCTACAGACAGTGATCTCAAAGCCATATCTTTATGCTGTCGTGGTATGGAAAAATTATTATTAATCTTGATTCACTCCACATCTGAAAAATAATACTTGCGTTTATTAAAAAATAACATAATCATTTTAAGTTGCATAAATTTTCGCTAAAAAAAATTGCAAAACAAGTACAATCAACCGAAAATATCAATAATCAAGAAAAAAAAGAGGGATCAAAACCATATTAAAATTACATAGGATTTATTACCACCGCGACTTCCTTCTTCTTGACAATCAAAAATTTTGCACATGGTACTAAGTGTGATGTTAGGCACAACTATAGCTTCAAAGCTGATGGTTGTGCCATTTCTGGGACAAAACTTCCGATTGATCCCTAAAAGAAACGTCCCCCTATGTCCTTTTGCATTGGTGTATACAAAACATGTATGCCTGCAATAACAGGAATTGATATTATATAATTAATGCCCTATTTCTGCCCAGTTTTGTGGTATCCGCTTTTTTTCTTTTTCTAATTCATATATTTTTCAACATCTGCTAACGAACTTATTTCAAAAATATTATCCCTAATTATTCTCAATTGCTCTATATTTAGCGATTCTATTTTGCTTAATAGCCCAACTGCTAGCACTTCTGTTTTAAATTTTTTGTTTAGTAACACATTAATAGTCACAACTAATTCTTCTTTAATTCCTTCTTTGATTCCTTCTTTGATTCCTTCTTCTCGTAATCTTTGCGCTATAGTCATTAAATATTCACCCCTCTCTGGTATAGTTTCTTTAGCGACTTTCTCAAGGTTTTTCATAGTCAAATTGTCATGAGTATTAATAATATATCTAATTGCAGTCTCAAAATATTCTAGCCCTGCTTCTTTTCCTCTTAACTCACCGAAAAGCTTAAATACCTCATACAATTTTTCCTCGAATTCTTCAGTAAATACGTATTTCGCCAACTCTAAAACTATTCTTAAAATTACTCCACTTTTTAATTCTTCATTACTATATTTTGATAAATCATAAAGTACATACTTAAAATCAGGAATGTAATCTTTTAATTCCTCTGTACTATCTTCTATAATACCCGACAAGCTTTGGCATATATTCCATTTTTCTTTACCATGATAAAAAACAAACGGAATTATTATTGGAAGTTTAGCGCTCTTTCCTGCGACCTTTTGCTTTATCACCATATCCCATATTCTTGTCATATATTTTAATAATTGCAAGGCTATTAAACGATATGGATAACTTTTATGCTCAAACAAAATGTAAACGTATCCAGTTCTCTCTTCAATTTTTATTCTATACAATAAATCAGGAAATATCTCCTGTAAATCTTTTCCAATAAAACTATCTTTAACTATTTCCATTTCATCAGTATTTATTATACGCAAAATATTTTCTGGTAGTGCATTTGATATAAAGTCTCTAGCTGTATCTATATCGCTCATAGTCTCTTTAAAAAATTTATCATGTAGATTATTCGCTAAATATACCTCTCTCTACTATTATTTTATCAAATACAAGGTTTTAATTCAAGTGCTTTAGCTTGATAGGATTTTTCAAAACTGTTAGTGTGTGTCTGCTCCTTTTAACATTTATGCTGATTAGCCTTTCTCATGAACGTATGTTCTTTCTGTGTCTCCATATTATAATAAACAAACGTTCCTGTCAATACATATTTTAAAATTTCTCGCATAAAAAAATATCCTTTAAGTCAAAGTTTGACTCAAAGGATATTTCTTAATTTTTATTCTAGCGACTCCCAAATACACAACAATTGCAGCAACCGCTCCAACACTATCAATCAATACATCCGAAATCTGTGCACTTCTACCTAGGAGCCTGCTCAAAAAGTCCTGCACGCACCTTTTCGTCTTTCCGCTCAAAATCCCGCAAAAAAGCGTTAAATATTCAGATATTCGCCGTTTTTTTGCGAAAATTAAACGAAAAAATGAACTGAAAATCTACATACACGACTTTACGAACAGACTCCTGGCACAAAGATTTGACGTGTTTCGTCACTTATTGCGTAGATAACACATATAATAAATGCTACCACTACACCTCTAACGCTCTTATTGCCACTTCTTCTTATAGTCATTTCCAAAAACACGTAGTTTTTTAGCTTCCCTTTTGCTACTTGTGTGACATAAGGCATTAAATTGTTTGGTATTCCATTAGGTGCTTCACCAATTAGCCCACTCGCATGTGCTCCTACTGGGTTGAAATACCTAAGAAGCGCTACAGACAAATCTGGGTTAGCTTTAACTACATCAGCTAATATTCTCACGCTTATAACTTCTGTTTCGCCATCCTGCTAATTTATCTAGATCTTCCCTTTTTAACTTCTTGTCTTCATATAATGGAATTCTAGTTATCTCAACAAGCAATACATTAATTCAGGTAAAATAAGATTTCATTAATATACAGCTTAAGCAAGTTACCACATTACAATTTGTATTTTATTCACAATGTCTATTATATTTATATCTGTTCCTTGGGTTCACTATAATATTTCTTCTTTTTGTTCTAGCTTGAAATGCATCTTCAATAGCATTTTTCAACGTATCTTTTCTTTTTGGATAACTAATTACACGCGCATAGCAGTCTTCTTGCTCGTCATTTTGCAATAGATTCATGTTAAGTCTCTCTGGATAAATATTATTGTTATAGCTTGGTAATTCGATTCCAAATAAACCATTTGGTTTTATCGTTTCTCCCTGCCTTAAAGAAGCTTGTATTTCCCAATCAACATATCTACGTGCCCATGTGCATTTGCCAATTAGTACTATTGTTACAGCTGAATCTTTGAGGTACAACTCACGAATTCTCCTCATTACATAATCAGTGTCATCTCTAGTCTTTCATTTCGTCCTTATACCTTTTCAAAGAATTGATGTTAATCATTGGCAACTTAACAGATGGGTTTAATCCTGTCAAAGACGATACCGATAATATATACGCCCTACTTAAGTGAGATAATGTTGCCACACCATTTAGTTCTAGAAATCGCGTAAACTCCTCCTTCTCCAACACTTTTGCGTTGCCTACAAACAAGCCTACCATCGCTAAATTAATTTTGAATAACATATCTTCACTGGTCTTCGCTACCACTTCCACAATAAACTCTACTTCTCCGTAACGTTTTTCATTTTCAATTTCGGAATTAGTTACATTATAATCAACATCATAGCTAACTTTTGCTTTTGCAGGTTTAGTATCTACGTTTCCTGTTTCAATGCTAAATTTTGCTACTCTATTCCCTATCAACTGAAAGTCTGCAATTATTTTTTTGGAGTCCATTAAGCTATCTCTCCCATCTTTCCTTCAAAAGAAATCATATCCTCATTTAGATTTGCAAACGAAAACTCATTCCATATTTGCATCTTTCCCGGTTTCTCTAAGATTATTTCAAACTTCCATTCTAGTTTTTTTGATATTTTAAATAGTAGCTCAACAGTTGGATTGTATTCTCCACTTTCTAGTTTTGAAACCATTGCTTGCGACACCGAAAGCTTACTAGCAAGTTGTTTTTGTGTTAAATTATTTTCAATCCTATAATCTATTAATTTAAACGAAATATCAGTTAAAATATCATCTAGCTCAAACTCGTCATCCAACTCTCCACCATCCAACTCATCAACCAAATTCCACGCATTTTCCAATATAAGTTTGTTTCGCTTATTATTCAACATATTAACCTCCTTCTATTTCTAAATTATTTTATTCTATTTCCTACATCCTCTTTTCTACTATTCGCTATTGGAATAGCCGTGCGATAACTATCTTTATTGCTTTTTTTATTGTCCTTTTCTTGAAACGGATACAAAAGCAAGGCTATCTCCCCATATCCGAAATCGAAAAAGCAGAATAAAATTCTAAGATTTACTTCTCCTTTCAGACGCATTGAATACAAACCAGAAGTATTCTTCAGTTTTTCAAAATTCTTTAGCATCACACATTTAAATCCATATTTTTCTAATGCCATAAGGTTTCTTCTATATTTGCGTATGAACTCTTTTTTGCTCCCACTTCTCTCGATTATCTTTTTAATTCATTGTTAAATCCCTCATACACAGCAATACGATGCCCATTGAATTTTTCAGGATAAATTATCTTTGAAATTTTTCTTTCGTCCCCCATAGATTATTCCCTTCTTTGTATATTATATAACTTATAAGTTATAATGCAAGTTTTTTTTAAAACTTTATTATAGCTTTTATTATATTTATCTACATCTTCCCTAATCACATTCACTAAATATCTATAATTCAGCATTTTTCCATCGAACATCTGACTGTTTGTCATCCCTGTTTATCTCTAATAACATAGCTCATAACTTCTCAAAACTACTTTCATTAAATGAACAATTGATACTTTCTTTTTGTATTTCTTAACTCCTTAATAAATTCTGAATCACCCTAATGCGTAATTGTTTCGGAATTTCTATATCTATAAATTCATTAGCTGAATTCAAATATCCTTGTCTTACTCTGTTAATTTCGTCATTCGACTTCAACTACAACTTTTCTCAACTTTTATTCATACTCCCACTTTTCTACCAAATGTGTCAACACCCAAAGAAGAAAATCTATATAATGCTTTGTCACTTTATCAACTTCCTCTTTGAATCAAAGAGAAATATTGTAATCGTACTTATTGGGTTCCTTTGAAAAAACTAAAATCACTACTTCTATTTCAGAAATCTTTACTTTTACAACTTTACCATTTCCCTTAATAGACTTATATTTGCATCAGTAATCTTAACCAAATCAAATCAAATTTTTTCCTTTTTCCTTGTGCAAATCCCTGTTCATTTAATTTGCACAGTATTTTTTCTAAAATTAATTTTTGTTGTTCCATTAAATTTGTACCCCCACTTTGACTTATCAACCAGTTACAGTTCAGATGTCGTAATTTAAAATTGGATAAACAACTTCTGTTTTTAACT
>JAJOKP010000058.1 GCA_021129775.1 Clostridiales bacterium | reverse complement strand
AGAAGTTAAAAAACAGTTAAAAGGAATCGGATGGGAGATTTGAGTGTAGTTTACATGCGCTAAAGGTAAACACGAGTTTACATGCGCCGAAGGCAGGCATGAAGGGGATTGGATGGGAGATGCAATGAAATTGAGAATTGATAGAGAGTATGACAATTGTCAATTAGAGATTGTAGGGATTGGGTTTGATTGCTCCAATATAAAGGAGGTAGTCAGGCATGAGGTCTAATTACGGCGAATTCGCCACAATTCAACATAAAGGTATAAATAGAGGGATGTCTACTAAATGTGGTAGGTCAGAGGGTGATGGAGATGAGTTTTAAACATAATAATATAGCTTCAGAAGATTGGAAAATTGAAAAGCTTAGTTCTATATGCGACGTGATTGACTCGCTTCATAAATCGCCAAAATATTGCTTGAAGTGATTCCCGATGATTAGAGTTAAGGATTTAGATGAAGGGTTCTTGAAAATAACTGCACCTGCCTATGTTACCAAAGAAGTTTATGAAGAGTTTTCAAAAAAACACAAACCGTAATATGGCGATATATTATTCAGTCGGGTGGGGTCATATGGAATAGCATGTTTTGTTAATACTAATGAAGTATTTTGTTTAGGGCAGAATACTGTTGCTATTACAAACTTTAGACAAGATGTTGACAGGAAATTCATATACTATTCTTTAATTAACCCCATCCTTAAGAATCAGATTGAAGCATTAGTAACTGGATCAACACAAAAAACTATTAGTATGAAAAGCATAAGAAGTTTTCAAGTTGCTATACCTTCAATTATGGAACAAAAAGCTAGAGCCGCCATCCTCTCATCTTTAGACGACAAAATAGAAAACAACCGCAAAACTTGCGAAAAGTTAGAGGAGATAGCGCAGGCGATTTTTAAGAGATGGTTTGTGGATTTTGAATTTCCCTGCCTGCCTGACGGCGCAGGTAAACCTACCTTTTCTGACGGCGCAGGTAAACCTACCTTTTCTGACGGCGCAGGCAAACCTTATGATAGAGAAGATTTGCTTAAAGTGTGTACATATAAGGCAGTAGGTGGTTTGCCAAGTCCATCTGATACTAAACACTTTGTATATGTTTTATTATGTGATGATGAGAGTTTTTATATTGGAATAACAAATGATTTGTATAAAAGATGGTACGAGCACAAAACTGGGATTGGCGCAAAATGGACCAAGACACATAAACCAGTAAAAGTAATTCATTATGAAGAATTTACATCAAAAGAAGAGGCAAGAAAAAGAGAAGAAGAACTAAAAACAGGATTCGGACGAAAATGGTTAAAAAGAGAATATGAAAAATTACTTAATCAAAATATTGGTTCACCTGCGCCGAAAACGAAGTTGAGGCAGGCAGGGAAGATGGTTAAAAGTGAAATTGGGATGATTCCTGAGGGGTGGAATTGTAAAAAGCTTGGTGAAGTGATGAAATTTATCAAGGGGAAAAAACCAAAACAGATAGAAGAAAAAAAGTTTATAGATTCAAGAGTTTACTTAACAATTGATGTTTTAAATAGAAATTCATTACTTTATGGATCAGTAGAAAAAACAGTTCGATCTAGTAAAAACAATAGTATGATGGTGATGGATGGTGCTAGTTCAGGAATGTTATTTTTTGGACAGGAAGGGATAGTAGCTTCAACACTAGCAAAGATTGAAGCAGATATTAATAATATAAGCGAAGAATTTATATATAGCATATTAAAATTTTACGAGAAAGATATAAAATTACATACAACAGGATCTGCAATACCGCACACGGATAAAGCATATGTTTACAGGATAGATTTTGCTATTCCAGAGAAGGGCTATGTGATGAGTAATTTTAATGAAAACCTAGAATTTATTAGAGACAAAATCATTAACTGTGAAGAAGCTTCAATTCAGTTAAAAAGAGCTAGAGAAACTCTGCTCCCAAAACTAATGTCAGGAGAGTTATTTGTGAATGATAAGGATGTCAAATAAAAACGGGCAACCACTAGATAAACAAACAAAGTGGTTCACCCTAAATCAACTAGGAGGAAACCAACATGAAATTTGGATTTAGAAAACCAAGCTTAAAGAAAAGAATCAAAGCAAGAACTAGTATCAAACGTCAAGTTGTACACAGGGCAGGATTAAAGATGCCAAAAGGTCTTGGTATAGTCAGAAATCCAAAGAAAGCTGTATATAACAAAGTATATAATAAGACTTCGTTTGATATTTTCAAAATACTAAAGAAATTGTTTAAATAGTTGAGCTAAGACTTGTATATAGATATTTGTTATAGAGGAAGATGCAGAAGAAACTAGACAATCTAGATTTAAACAGGTCGAATTCGACCAGTTTAAAAAATTTACTTTGATTATTATTTGGGGGAGAGAGCATGCAAAATTATCTACACCACGAGACAGGCAAAAACTTCACAGAAACCAGCTACGAAAACGCAATAATTGAATTATTTAGAGATGAACTTGGCTATCAATATACACCAGGCCCTACAATTGTGCGTAATTATTCGAAAGTTGTGTTTGAAGATATTTTGCGTGAAAAAATGATGCTCATTAATCCTAACGCAGACAAACTTGCAATAGATGAAGCAATGCGTAAAGTCTTAAACATAGATGATCCTAACTTAACTGAAAAAAATAAATTGTTTCATGAATATTTAACCTCAGGAATATCTATTAAGTACTATAAAGACGGTGAAAAAACTGATCATATTTGGCTTATAGATTTTACCAAAGGCAAAGAAGAAAATAACCACTTTCTTATATGTAATCAATTTAGCGTTGAAGATGTAGCTACAAAGAGACCTGATGTTATTATATTTATAAACGGAATTCCCATAATAGTAATGGAACTTAAAAGCTGTTCAAGAGAAGAAGCAGATACATCAGAGGCTTTCTTGCAAATTAGAAACTATTTAAGGGCAATACCAACGCTATTTACATACAATTCATTTTGCGTTATATCAGACATGGTTGAATCAAAAGCAGGCACAATAACAGCGAATGAAGACAGATTCATGAGGTGGAAAACCATTGACGGTGTGCGAGAAGATAACAGAGAAGTATCTTTTGAAACACTATTTAAAGGAATGTTTGATAAAAGAAGACTTCTAAACATAATTAAAAACTTTGTTTTATTCTTAGGAGATACTTCTCAAACAAATAGGTTTACCTGCGCCAAAGCCAAGCAGGCAAATAAAATACTAACAGCATATCATCAGTTTTATGCAGTTAACAAAGCAATTGAATCAACTAAAAAAGCAGTTGTAGCAGACGGTAAAGTAGGAGTATTTTGGCATACGCAAGGTAGCGGAAAATCACTATCTATGGTATTTTACGCTGCAATGCTACTAAAACCACTTAATAATCCTACAATAATAGTTCTTACAGACAGAAATGACTTAGATGATCAATTATTTGAAACATTTTCAATGGCAGCAACACATCTAAGGCAAGAACCAGTGCAGGCGAGGAGCAGAATACATTTAAAAGAACTTCTAAGCGGAAGAGAAGTAGGCGGGATAATATTTACCACAATGCAGAAATTTGAAGAAGGAATAGACGAGTTATCTGATAGACGAAACATAGTACTAATAGCAGATGAGGCACACCGTAGTCAGTACGGACTTGACGCCAAAGTTAATAGAGAAACTGGAAAAGTAAGCTACGGAATGGCTAAACACATAAGAGACGCACTGCCAAATGCTTCATTTATAGGATTTACAGGAACACCTATTGACTCACTAGACAGATCAACTCAAGAAATATTTGGAAATTATATTGACATATACGACATGACACAAGCCGTGGAAGACGAAGCAACAAGACCGATTTTCTATGAGAGCCGAGTTATGAGATTGAAACTAGAAAAAAATGTACTAGATAGAATAGACAATGAATACGAAATAATGGCAGTAAATGCAGAACCACATCATATTGCACGCTCTCAACGAGAACTAGGACAAATGGATGCGATATTAGGAGCAGATGAAACAATTAACGAACTATGTACAGATATAATTAATCACTATGAAGATAGAGAGCATATCCTAGAAGGAAAAGCTATGATAGTAGCTTACTCTAGGTCAATAGCCATGAAAATATATAAAAAGATTCTAAAAATTAGACCAGCCTGGAATGAAAAAATTGCAATAATAATGACTAAAAACAATAAAGACCCTGAAGAGTGGTTTGATATCATAGCAGACAAAAAAGAGAGAGATAAATTATCAAAGCGTTTTAAGAAACCAACAGACAAACTAAAAATATGCATAGTAGTAGACATGTGGCTTACTGGTCTTGACGTACCATGCTTAAACACTATGTATCTATATAAACCAATGAAAGGTCATACTTTAATGCAGGCAATAGCAAGAGTAAACCGAGTATATGGTGAAAAAGAAGGTGGACTTGTAGTTGACTATGCATGAATAGCAGGGGCACTAAAGAAAGCAATGAAAGATTATACAACTAGAGACCGAGAGAATTTTGCAAACAACGACATAGGAGAAAGTGCACTGCTGAAGTTTAAAGAAAAACTTGAAATATGTAGGGACTTAATGCATGGACTAGACTAGAATGCGTTCTTTGGTAGCAGTGACTTAAAAAGAGCAAGAACTATAGCTAATGGTATTGACTTTATACTATCAGAAGAAGAAAAGAAAAAAACATATTTAAGAGAAGCAACAGCGCTAAGACAAGCTGAAACATTATGTCGAAGCTTACTAGATAACAACATTAAAATTGAAATTGCATACTTTGAAGCAGTAAGAAGTGGAGTTGCCAAAGTAACGGGAACAGGCAAATTAAATATTAAAGAAATTAACGAACGAATTGCCGAACTATTAAAAGCAAGCATTCATAGCGAAGGAGTTGTTAATGTATTTGCAGACAACCCAGAATTTTCAATATTTGACCCCGAATACTTATATAGCCTACAAAAAATGGAGCAAAAGAACTTAGCAGCTGAAATGCTACAAAAATTGCTAGCAGACGAAATAAAAGGATACATAAGGACTAATCTAGTTAAATCTGAGATGTTCTCTGAAAAGATGAAAAAGCTAATGAAAAAATACCGTAATGGACTTATTTCAAATGCAGAGGTAGTAGTAGAACTAATTAAACTAGCAGATGAAATGAGAAAACTAAGAGATGAAGGGAACTCACTTGGACTTAATACAGAAGAACTTGCATTTTATGATGCAATAACTAAACCAGAAAACATAAAAGACTTTTATAGCAACCAGCAACTTATAGATATGACTCATGAATTAACAGATATGCTAAGAAAAAATAGAACTATAGATTGGCAATTAAAAGACCAAGCAAGAGCAAGAATGCGAGTTATGATTAAGAGGCTACTTAAGAAATACAAATATCCACCAGAAGGGCGTAATGAGGCGCTAGAAATGGTGCTAAAACAAGCAGAGAGTATAAATGGAAGTGCTGTAGTGTATGAGAATAACGATGAATTTCTTTATAAAAGAGTGGCAGAGGATAGAGGAAGGCAAAGTGGGGACTTGTATGAATAGTTTTGTTAGTTAGTTAAAAATAAAAGAATGAAAATAAAAGAATAAGAAGAAAAAATAAGCTATAGAGAAAGGGATAAATGAAAGTGTAAATCAAATTATTTTAGAACAAAGAGAATAAGAGCTTTTTCTACATAATGAAAAATAATAACTTGATAAAAAAAAGTATGAACTATTGAATGTGAAAAAACTCACTTTAAAGAGAAATAAGATTGTATTATCTGAATTTGCTAAAGAATCAAATTCAGAAGAAACATCACGAAAAGATAGTTGTTTACAAGAGAAAATTAGCATAATATTCCTCTTTGATTTTGAGAATAATAGTTAAAAACATTACGAGTTTTTTAATATTTATACCCAAAATAGGGGGTGATAAGTTATTTCTATAGATTTGAATCTAGTTGTTGCAATGCTTTTAGAGTTGTGTAATTAACTAATTAGTTGAACTTAGGGGGAGTGAATTTGAGAGAATATGGTTTACTTGCAATAAGAGCAGTTGAACTTAGTGTTGACAGAGATATTGATGTGAAAAAAGCATGGGAAATCGCCAGTAACGAAATATTTCCCAGCAGTTCTTCTAGCAGGGAAAAAAATTGTCCTAAATCTGCCTTTTTGGGATTATGTGAAGAAGGTCTTGTAAAAGGAATAGCGAAAGGGAAATATACTACTTCAATCAAGAACAAACAATATGCATTGGATGGTTTTGCAATCTTAAAAGAGAACCTTAGTTATAAAAATGATGAAAGGGGCACAAAAAATAAAAAAAATACGACAACTATCTTGACAAACACCGTTGGGGGAAAATAGTTCTTTTTATAAAATCATTGTTTTCGCGTGGGAGAATTCATACGCGAGTAGATAAAGTGATGAAAGAATCGGAAGGCGTATGTACGTGCACTGAAGAAAAAAATGAAATGGAGGGAGATGAGATGCCAAGTGCAATTTGGAACAAGTTAAGGGACGAAATAAGTGAAGCAGGTGGAGTAGGGATAGATATTCACACAATCAAAAAAAATGGACAATTAGGTTTATGGTTTAATGTTCAGGTGAGTGGTGACTTTATCGTAATAGACAGGGCAGAAACAAATCTGCCGAGCACTAAAATATCACAGCCTAGAATAATTGGGTGCGACGAATTTGAACAAATAGTGGAACTTTACGAAAAATGGAGAAGTGGTACTATTGCAAGAAATACTTTGACAGATATATCTATGAATACATCGTATATATTTGGGATTGTTAACTGGTTTATATAGAAAAATTATAGTGAGCTATTTTGAAACTCTTCGGGTGAGCAGAGGAAACTGATAGCAGACTATACATTTTAGGTAGTGTAAAGTAACTTATGAAAACTTGAGCCCAAAGAAAAACCGCAAAAATAA
>JAJOKP010000063.1 GCA_021129775.1 Clostridiales bacterium | reverse complement strand
AGTGCTAATGCAAGGACAATATGGGTCTATGTTCCACCGTATGGAAGAGATTTAGAAGATCAAAACGAAGCAGTTGTTCCAGTTACAATTCAAAATGCAGATGGAAGTTCATTTACAAAATTTGACGGATACAGATATGTCAATCCAGGATACACACCAGAGATTATTGCCCTACTACCTAACACAGGAAATACAGCAGGTGGAGAAAGAATAATAATATCTGGAACAAACTTTAGAGCCCATAACTTTGGCGGGACAGAAGAAGAAAGACTAGCAGGACTCCCGAAGGTATACTTTGCTGGAATGCAAGTACCAAGAGAAGATATTACATTTGTATTACCACCCAAAACAACATATGCTGCAATTGAAGTAAGTGATTTAATTATTGTAGAAAGCACACCATCAAACCCAGCAGGTCAAGTAGATGTAACCGTAATTAATTTTGATGGAGCAACAGCTAACTTGACAAATGCATTTACCTATATATCAATACAACCTAGCATTACACAGGTGTTGCCACCTAGTGGCACATTAGCAGGTGGTAGTGAAATCACAATTGTTGGAGATAATTTTATAGAAAAAGGCCTACATGTAGTGTTTGGCGAAAAAAGCGGCTACAAAGACGTGCTTTCAGCTCAAGCTAGAGTACAGGTTGGTGACGTAATCGTTGATTACAATGCTTTTTTACCAAATAATATTTCACTTTACTTTAAAGAAGTGTCGACACCGAGCGCATTAGAAGTATATCTTGAAGGCGAAACGCAAAAAACAAGTCAGTTTAGCATTATTGAAGAAGAAGAGTTCATTATAGCAAGAATACCATGGAACCAACTTCCAGAGCACTTAGCAGATGAAACAACTGTAACTATGGCAGATGAAAATATCAAAATAGAAATAATTAACGACAATCTAGTTGTGACAAGAATGTTAGGAGTAATTAAGAGAGTAGAAGGGGAAGAGAGAATCACAGTTTATACTCCACCTATGGGGATTGTAGGAACACAGCTACTAACAGTATTTAACAAAGACGGCAAAAATGCAGCAGATGAATTTACATTCACGAGCCCGTTTAGACCACCAGTAATAACAAATATTATTCCTACATCAGTGGCGCAAGTCGATGAAATAGGGGGAATAACGCACGACCCTGCTATAACCATAGATGTAGCATCATCCTCGCCTTCTGGAGGTTCACCTCTTATTATTGAAGGTACAAATTTTAGAGCAGGAATTAAAGTGTTTATAGGTGATAACGAAGCAGAAATTAGAAGTAAATCTGCAGGAGACGACGAACTAATAATAGTTGTACCAGAAGCAACAGCAGGCACTGTAGGAGAATATTTAAGAATATTACTAGTAAATGAAGATGGTGGGTTTGCATATGGAGATGTAGTTCCTACTGGACAAACAAGAAATCCACTCTATTTCAAATATGTTCTGCCAGGTAGTTTTCCAGAAATAGACAGCGTAACCCCAGAATTAGGTCCCGTTACTGGTGGAACAAGAATCACCATAAAAGGGTCAGGATTTAGAAACGAAGATACATTTGGCAACCCTGAAGTAGTTAGAGTATTTATAGGTGGCTTCCCTGTACCACAAGAAAATGTAACATATATCGATTACCATACATTAGAAGTAATCACCCCAGAAGGAAGAATAGGTTTGCAGATGATAGAAGCAATAAATTTTGATAATGGGAGGGCAATAAGTGAAGACTTATTCACCTATGTAAGTCAGCCGAATATCCAGTCAATAGAACCAGGGAAATTATTCACTAACGATATTGAAACAGAAGTAACCATTACAGGAACAATGTTTATGGATGGCGCAAAAGTAATAGTTGGGGGCACTCTAGTGATAGAAAATGCTGCCAGACAAGGACAAACAGTTTTAGCAACTGGAATTCGAGGAGTAGATGAAGACGGTAACAACCGAAACATGGCAGTAGTAGGTGGAATGGAAGCCGCATCTATAACCGTAGAAGATGAAAACACAATAAAAGTTAAATTCCACGATGCAATTGACCTAGAGAATAGCCATATTGTCGTAGTTAACCCCGATGGCGGATTGTCTAGCGAATATCGAGACTTTGAATATCAAATTCCAACACCAGAGAGACCATTAGTCCTTGAAGCTATAGCTACAGCAGAATCATCAGTACATTTAATATGGTCTAAATCCGATCCAGAACTATTAAATAGAGCTAAAAAATATGAAATATATGCAAAAAAAGCAACCGACAGACGATATACCTATATAGGCGACACCGCAGACGCACAGTTTTTCATAAAAGAACTTGAACCTAACACAGAATATAGATTTAAAGTTAGAGCAATGAACGAATACGGAGCTGCAATTGATTTTGCAGAAGTGAGCGTAAGGACTTTAAGTGAACGTGAAGACGAACATTTAAGAGAAAAATTAGAAGAATTAGAAGACGAAGAAATAAAACTTAAAAAAGAAGGCAGAACCGAAATCTTTGGAAGCACCGTAACTAGAACAATAGGAACAGAAGAAATAAAAGCGGGAACAGGCGACTTCGTTATAGACTTTTCATTCGCCAAATTTGACGATGCAAACGAATTTATAGTAGCCGTTCCAGTATCCATACTAATGACTACAAGGAGATGGCTTAGAATTACAGATGGAGACTTTAGCTATAGAATAAGACCAAGAGATTTATTTGTAAGACAAGCAAGCGAAGTATCCATTTTCGACCTTGGCGACGCACATATGAAAATCACATTTAAAAGACTAGAAGATGCAGAAGAAAATGCATTGCTATCAGCAATATCCAGAAGACAGAGAAAAGCATCTAAAATGTACCAACTATCATTCTCCCTACAAGTAAAAAGAAATGTAGAAGACATAAGACAACTACTAAGAAACGGAGCATTAGAAATCGACTTTAACAGCAGAATGCACCAGGGAGCAAACAAAAACAGCCTATTTACAGCAAAATACAACCCAGCTTCTCACAGCTTCACAAAACAAAAAGACGGACAAACAACCCTAACAAGAACAAAAGGCATATACATGCTATTGTCAAACAGATAGAAGGGGAAAGTTGGTCTAGCGGAGTCACGAGGACGGGTTAGCGGAGACCATGGGGACGGCTTTTCGTGGTTTTTAAACAAGGACCTACCCAGAAAAACCACAAGACCCGTCCCCGTGGTCGTAGCGGTGACGTAGTAGCAGAGTGAAAGGAGCAAAACTATGAAAATTAAACAGAAATTGAGCGGAGACCATGGGGACGGCTTTTCGTGGTTTTTAAATAAGAAACTACCCAGAAAAACCACAAGATCCGTCCTCGTGGTCGTAGCGGTTGCGGTGTTAGCACTAATATTAGCACTAAATCTAACCTCACTTGAAGCAACAGCCCAAGAAAACCAAAACGAACTTTTGGGAATCCCAAACGCCCAATATTTACTAAACAACATCTCCTTCACCGACATACAAAACCACTGGGCAAAACAATCAATTAGGGAAATCGCAGCACTATCCATAATGCGAGGCAAAAACAACAATACATTCGATCCAAATGGCACACTAACAAGACAAGAAGTACTAACAACCTTAGTAAGACTAATTGGTCAAGAAAAAGAAGCGCAACAATTCGGAGAAGCACAAGCCCCGAATACAATAAGAGATATAAGAATATTTAGCACAATAGACAATTGGGCAAAAGGTTTTGTACAAATGGCAATACAAAATGGAATAATAACAAACGAAGAAGTAGACGAAATACTAAACCTAACCGACACACAAACAGAAGAAATTGATAATATTATAGAGCAGACAATGGGGCAGACCATGGGGACGGCTGTTGCTGGTCCGCTCCAAGAAAATCAAATAGGACCAGAAGACCCGTCCCCATGGTCTGACCAATTGTCACCCGACGAACTAAACCAAATTGAACAACAAATAAGAGAAAAAATAGAACTAGACACCGCTTGGAACAAACCAGTAACCAGAGAACAAACCGCAATCTGGATATCACGTGTATTAGAACTACAACCAATCTACGGAGAAAATATAGTAAAACTATATAACTTTGACGACTGGAAACAAGTAGAAACACAAAACGTACCAATAATCGAAGCGATTTTACAAGACAATATAATGAACGGAATATCAGAAACAAAATTCAATCCAAAAGGAAACCTAACAAGAGCACAACTAGCACAAATGATATACAACATCAACGACAGACTACTAGAGCAAAGACAACTAACCATGGGGATGGCTGTAGTAACAAATGTTGAGCGGAGACCTCGGGGACGGCTTTTGTGGTTTTTAAACAAGAACCTACCCAGAAAAACCACAAGACCCGTCCTCGTGGTCGGAGCGGAGTGGTTCACAACAACCAACGAAAACAACAATTTCATAGTACAAAAAAACCAAGAACTAGGCCTATCCAACCTACTAACCGAAGGAGACAAAATCAAATACTACATAAACGAAAACAACGAAATCATATATGCAAAAGTAATTCCAATAACAAAAACAGAAATAGAAGGATTTATACAAGCAATAGATGTAGAAAACAACCGAATTGAAATAACAGATTTTAACGATAACAAACTAGCATTTGAAATGAGTAACTTTACAACAGCAACCATAAACAAACTACCAGCAACGATTAAAGACTTACCATTTGGTATAGAAGTAGTACTTACACTAGAAAACCAAATAGTATCAGAAATCAAAGCAATAGATGAACTAGACCCCGAAAGACATGGCTACATTCCACCAAGAAGCAGAGTAAAAGTTGGAAGCGTCCTATTTATTGATGCTAACAGCATAGAACTAGAAATAAATAAAAACAGAGAAATATACAGAATTACCCCTAACACATCAGTAACAAGAAATGAAAAAACAGCTAATCTATTTGAAATTAAAATAGGCGACAGAGTTAAATTAGAATTTAACGATATATACAGCGCAGACATAGCAAATATTAGAGTAGCAGATAGTGAAAAACACATACAAGCGGTCTATAGCGGAACATTAGAAAGAGTACTAGCAAGAAGTAATGAAATAATCTTAAAAGATGTAGAAATATACGAAAATGGAACGTGGATTAATCACGCGGAGCAAAAAGTAAAATTAAGAATTACAGACCAAATATATAATAACCATGCAAAGATAGAATTACAAGAACTAAATCAATCAATAGGAGAAGAATTACTAATTGCAGTACATAATGGTTTTGGAATTAAAACAGGAGAAAAAACTTTAGTGCAGCAAGGATCTAAACAACTATTTGATAGTAAAATTCAAAACATACATTTTGGAACCAATAAAATTGTTGCAAGCAACATATCCTTTGATTTTCACCCAGGGACAATAGTAATAAAAAACAATAGACTTGTTGACACACTTAACCTTGGCGAAGAACAAACAGTATCCATTACAGCTAATTGGCAAAAAGGCAGTAGGAACCTTGCCCTTGTATCAATAAAACCAGAAGGCATGCTCGACGAACGTATTGATGGTACACAGCTTGTAATATACAAAGGAAAAATAAATGACATTCAAGACTACAAGGTTGAAATAGACAGATTTGCTTTCATGAAGGATTATTTAAAAATTAAAGACAACCAGTGGGAAGAAGTAGTATTAGCAAAAGACTTTGACCTAACAGAAAACACCATAATCTTTGATAGCGAATTAGAGGGTAAAATAGAAACTAAACATTTTACAAGAGCAAGATTTATAAACCCTAATGAAATAGAAGATGCAACACTTAGAGCAAGAGTAGAAAATCAGCACTACCTAAACAGATTCGCCTACTTTGTAATAAAAGAAACAACATTAGAAGACGGACAAATAATTAAAGAAGCCCTAGGAATAAACCTAGCACCAAACCTAGAATTGTTTAGCAATAACATAGACAAAGAATATTCACTACTAGGACAAGTACAAAGCATTGACATCGACAACAAAGAACTAACCCTAAAAGAACCAAGAACTTGGAATAACCTAACCAGCAGATGGAATACAACAACATCACCAAAACCCGTAAATATAAACAGAGCAATTATCTTCATTAACGACAAACCAATTACAAATAACCAACTATACAAAATAAAAGAAAACGCAACAGCCCAAATCATAATAAGAAAAGACGTATCTGACCGAGAAGAAGGCTATATAGTAATAATCAGCCAGTAGAAAAAAAGACCACGGGGACGGTTTTCAAAAAAAAGACCATGGGGACGGTTTTTCGTGGTTTTTAAACAAGAAAGCACCCAGAAAAACCACAAGACCCGTCCCCGTGGTCTTTTTTTTGCATCTTTTCACCGCCTTTTCTTTAGGTTTTTCTGGTTTTGTCCCCGTGGTCTTTTTTTTTGCATCTTTTCACCGCTTTTTCTTTAAAAAAAGAAGGAATTTAAAAACAAAGCTAGAATAAACTATCTAAGTGAGAGAAAAAATCTCTCCTGCTTTGTCACCCTGAGCGAAACGAAGTGAAGTCGAACGGGTCTGACCCTGCAACAAAGGTGAAAACAATTTGTAATCAAACTGTAATTGTATTTTATGCCATCTCGTGTATAATGTAATACATAGAGAGGTATCATATACAGCAATATTACACTTGTGTTACAAATGAGCCTCGTCATTGACTTATCATTATGGTCAATGGTATAATTTTACCATAGTTTGGTTGGTTTAAAAGAAGTGGGTTACAACCATTCTACTAACAAACTCACTTCACAAAACAAAATTTGAAGGAGGAATACAAAGAATGAAGAAAATACTTTCATTAGTACTAGCATTAACAATGGTACTAACTAGCTTTGGTGTTGTCTTCGCTGCTGATGAAGAGCCAGCATTCCCAAGATTAACTGAGAATGGCATCTTAATAGGTGGTGACGATGGAGACTTAATGCTAGACCAAGATTTAACAAGAAAACAATTTGCAACATTCGCATTAAGATTAGCTGGATGGACAGATGCAGAAATCGCTGCTGCAGCTGAAACAGCTGATTTCACTGACGTAGCAGCTGATGCATGGTATGCA
>JAJOKP010000133.1:5059-7160 GCA_021129775.1 Clostridiales bacterium | reverse complement strand
TATGCTGCTTTGCAACTCTTATAGCTTGTAACAAAGGAATTTTTGCTGGACAACCAAATGAGCATGTCCCACATTCAATACAATCTAACGCTCTATATTCTTCTGCTAGTTCCATAGCGTTATGTCTTGAGTACGAACTAATGTGAAGTGGTTCTATAAACGACGGACATTGTTCTACACATGTTCCACATCTAATACATTGACTTTCTTGTTGTGCTTTAGCTTCTTCTGTGTTTAGAAGAACGATTCCAGACGATCCTTTTGTAATTACAACTTCGTCAGTATGCTGAGCTATTCCCATCATTGGCCCGCCCATAATTATTTTGCCAACATCTTCAGTATAACCACCACATTGTTCAATAACTTCTTTAATTGGCACCCCAATTTTAAGAAGTAAATTTCTAGGCGTTTTAACTGCGCTCCCTGAAATTGTTGTAATCCTCTCAATTAAAGGCATTCCAGTTTTAATTGTTTTTGCCACTTGAGCAGCTGTTGCAACATTGTTCACTACTACTCCTACGTCCATAGGAAGTTTTCCAGAAGGAACTTCTTTATTTACACAGGCATAAATCAATTGTTTTTCCGAACCTTCGGGATACTTTGTTTCACAGGTAACTACTTTTATGTTATCAAACTCTTGTGTCGCTTTAATCATTGCTTCTATTGCATCTTGCTTGTTGTCCTCAATACCAATAAAAGCTTTGTCTACATCAATTGCTTTCATCATTACTCTTAGCCCATACACAATATCCTCTGGCTCTTCTAGCATTAGCCTATGGTCGTTAGTTAAATATGGTTCGCATTCCGCACCGTTAAGAATAAAAACATCCATTTTTTTATCAGGTGGAGGCGACAATTTTACATGCGTGGGAAATGTAGCTCCTCCCATACCAACAATGCCTGCCTCTTTGACAATTTCAATGATTTCTTTTGATGACAACGTTTCGATTTTGCCCTTTGGAGAAACAGATGGATGAATTTCGTTCGTTCCATCTGTTTCTATAAAAATTGATAGAACATCCCCACTCATGACACTTGGAACATTTTTTATTGCTTTAACTATCCCTGATACACTAGAATGAATAGGCGAGGATACAAATCCGCCAGCCTCTCCAATTTTTTCGCCAACTAGTACTCTGTCTCCCACTTTTACAATAGGATTACATGGTGCTCCAATATGTTGTCTTATTGGTATTGCAACTACACTTGGATCGTTAGCTTTTTCAGTTTCTAAATGCGCTGTAAGCTCTTTAGAATAAGGTGGATGTATTCCACCTTTAAATGTTAAATGCTTCATTTTTTTGTTTTCACCTCTTACTTTTTTATTATGCGAAAATTATTCACTATATATATTAATACAATAACACAAGTTAGACAAGTTAAATAGTATTACTCGTTCTTATGTTACATAAGAAAAACTGCGACTTTGTTTAAATTTTAACATGATCGCGGATAAATTAAATTTTCGTTTAACTTGAAGTTAATTCAAACCAAACCTTGTAATTTCTAATTTTTGTGTAGGTTCTCAATTCCTTCCTCCACGTACTCTTTTACCCACGCAATAATATCAACTTCTGTAATTGAAACTCCTGCGAGCAACTTTTTTATTTCCTCTGTGCTAAAAATAAATTCTTTGTCATTTACTTTGTGTAAGTATTCATAATCTATATTATCGTTTGTTAGAATCATTGAGACAACTGTATCTGCCATATCTCCAATTGGTGCTCTATCAATATGATCATACTGAAAAGTAATCGTGACATTAGTTCCTTCGTTTTCCTTTGAATCAATTACTAAGTCCCCGTCACATTGATTTGCAGCTTGTTTCGTTAAAGATAAACCAAGCCCTACTCTTCTTGTAGTTCTGCTCGTAACAAAAGGATCCAGGACTTTATATAGCATTTCTTTACTCATCCCTTTTCCATTATCATCAATCTCTATTGTAAGCAAATTATCTTTGATGTCTTCGTAAATTCTCAATTTAATTATTGTTGCTTCTGCACTAATAGAATTCTCAATTATGTCAAGTATATGTAGTGATAGTTCTTTCATTTTCCTTTCCTCCTAGTTCGGGCACCTAGTAGCAAATAGTAGCAAACAG
>JAJOKP010000133.1:1567-4959 GCA_021129775.1 Clostridiales bacterium | reverse complement strand
CCCTTCACTCTGTATGCTCACACCGCGAATATTCTCCAGACTTTCCGCCAGTTTTCTTAATTAGCATAATATTTTCTATTACCATATCTTTATCTATAGCTTTACACATATCATATATAGTTAACGCTGCTATAGTAACAGCACTCAACGCTTCCATCTCAACCCCGGTTTTGCCAGTAGTAGTAACCGTTGATTCTATATGAATAGTGTTATTGTTACTATCAATTTCAAATACTATGTCTGCTCCTGTAATAAAAATATTGTGACACATCGGAATAATCTCACTAGTTTTTTTTTGCTCCCATTATACCCGCTATTTGTGAAACTGAAAGCACGTCACCTTTTTTCATGTCTCCGTCTATTATTCTTTTTAATGTTCCGTCTCTCATTTTAATTGACGCTTTAGCTATTGCAACACGTTTTGTATCATCTTTCTCTCCTACATTAACCATTTTTGCCTTGCCACTTTCATTAAAATGTGTTAAGTTCATATTATCCTCCTATCCGGTGCATATTTCTTGTTATTGGTTTAAACTCTTTGTCTGCGATACTATGCTTTTCTGGTTTTTCACTAACTGACATAATTAGAATTTCTCTCATGCTTAAGCCTTCCTTTCTGAGCTCTCTTATATCTAACTCATAATTTGAATGTAAACAGGGTTTAATTTTACCGTCTGCTGTTATTCTTATTCGGTTACAACCGTCACAGAAGCATTCACTAAGTGGATTAATCAACCCAACTGTTCCTTTAAAACTTGGCATTCTATATTTTTTTGCTGGAATGCTCTTATTCTCTAAGTCAATAGGGACTAGTTCTTTAAACCTTTCTTTTACTGCAGTATTAGGAAGATGATATTCATTTGACCAACCACTAGCTTGACCAATTGGCATAAGCTCAATAAATCTTACTTCAATTTCTTCATTTCGCGTTAGTTCAATAAAGTCGCCAATTTCATGGTCATTAATTCCTTTCATTAACACAACATTGAGTTTAAGTGGCGTTAATCCGGCTTTCTTTGCCACTTCTATACCCTCTAACACCTTTTTCAAATTGCCACCTTTGGTAATTTTTTCATATGTTTTGTCATTAAGAGAATCAATACTAACATTCACTCTTTTTAACCCTCTATCCTTTAATTCTTTAGCATATTTTTTTAATAACACCCCGTTTGTTGTAAGGGAAAGATCTTTCAATCCTTTTATTTTTGCAATATTACTTATAAGCCCCATGATACCTTTTCTCACAAGTGGTTCTCCACCAGTAAGTCTTACCTTATCTATACCTAAGTTAATACCTTCTACTACGATGCTTTCAATTTCTTCCAGTCTTAATATTTCATTATGTGCTTTTTTAGGCACACCAACTACAGGCATACAATATTCACACCTTAAATTACACCTATCAGTTACTGATATTCTCATGTAGTTAATTTTTCTTGCAAACTTATCTATCATATTATCCCTCTTCTGTTCTAGAGTTTGCTGATGCTTCCTGCATTTTCAATTCTATAACCTTCTAGTTTCTTAAGTTCATCAGCAAATGCATCTGATTTCAAAACATCAATAAAAATCTTTATTCTTTCTTCTTCAAGAAATTTATCGTTTATAGCAAAGTCATATTCTTCTTCACCTACTGGAATGAACTCTAATCCCATAGCAGTTGCTGCTGATTTAATTCCAAGTCCAGCGTCTGCAGAGCCTGATGAAACAGCAGAGGCTACCATCATGTGAGTTGTCATTTCCCTTTCGTATCCTGATATCTTAGTTGAATCTAATCCTAATTCTTTTATTTTATAATCTAGAAGTATCCTAGTACCCGAGCCTTTTTGTCTGTTTACAAACATAATATCGTCGTTCATTAAATCATTAAGCCCTTCAATATTTTTAGGGTTTTCTTTCGCAAGCATCAACCCCTGCTCACGCTTAACTCCTTTTATTAGAGATATATTCTGATTCTTCAAATACTTCTTTATATGCTCAGTGTTGTATGTGCCCGTTTTTTCGTCAAGCAAATGAATAGGTGCAATATGCGTTTCCCCTCTTTTTGTTGCCATAATACCACCTAGACTCCCAACATGTGCCGATGATAAACTATATTTTTTGTGCTTCTCTATAATTAGTGAACCGATTAAATCCATTATTACGTCATGGCTCCCAATGGACACAATAGTGTTATTTATCACATCAATGTCTTTTAATAATTCGACTTTGATTATTTCACCTGCTTCAATTCCTTCGGTTTCTTTGTCAATAATAGCTACTCCGTCGGCTTTTACAAGCGACATAGTTACTCCTGCTCCTCTATTTAGAGGTGTAGCTATCAGTTTTCCAGAAACATTTCCTAGTTTCATTCTTACAAATTCTAAATGTTTAAGAGATGAAACTAATCTTCTATATAATATTGCCTTGATAATTTCTTTTTTTGGCTCTTTTGCTCTTAGGTATTCTGCAATCAGCGGTTCTACTATTTGCTTAAAGACAACATATGCAGAAACTGGATACCCTGGCACACCTATAATTGGCTTATTATTAACTAATCCGATTATCGCAGGTTTTCCTGGTTTTATAGCTATCCCATGAACTATTACTTCCCCTAGCTCTCTAATTATGCTAGATATATAATCTTCTCGCCCTGCTGATGTCCCAGCAATAACAACGACAATGTCATTATCCTTTGTAGCATCAACTATTCTTTCTTTAATCAGCTCGTAATCATCAATTATTGGTTTATATCTATTAGCTTTTGCTCCAATTTTTTTTGTCATTGCAATAAACATTCTAGAGTTTGAATCTATGATTTTGCCTTCTTCAATTTTATCTTCTGCTTCTATAATCTCTGTGCCTGTTGGTAAAATTGCAATTAGTGGTTTTTTAATGACTTCTATCTCTGTGATGCCACCACATAGCAACGAAGCAATATCAAATGGGCTGATTTTATGATGACTTGGTACTATTTGCTCACTTGCAACAATATCTTCTCCTATTGGTCTTATGTGTTGCCATGGTGACGATGCTTTATTAATTTGTACTTGTTTTTTGTCCACATAAATCACGTCTTCTATCATTATTACACTATCAAATGGATTTTTAATTGCATCGCCAGTATCAACGTAAATAAAGTCTTGGTTTAGTTTTAAGATTATAGGATTTCTTTCATCTGCACCAAATGTTTTCTTTGAAATCACTGCTATACCATCCATTGCCGATGCATTGAAATAGGGCGAAGAAATTTTTGCATATACTGATTTACATGTAATTCTACCCAAGGCATCGTCAACTCTTAGAACTTCTGATTTTGTCTTATGTAGTTTAAAATCAAATTTCTCTAGCATTCTTTCTTTTGCATCATTTAGGTCTATATTTGATAAATATACGTTTCTATCAAAGTTCAT
>JAJOKP010000133.1:0-1467 GCA_021129775.1 Clostridiales bacterium | reverse complement strand
TTTCACTCCAATCCTATCCTGTCTATGCTAAAATCTATAAACTGTTACTTTCTCGCCTTTTAATATTCCCTCTTTATTCATATCAATAACTATATACCCTTTGGCTCTTGATAATAATGTTATCATCCCAGACTTCCCGTAAATAGGGGTTGCTATATATTCATCTCCTGCCTTTTCAACTGTGACCATTTGGTAAGTTTCTTTTCCTTGTGCTGAATGAACGTTTGAAGAAAGTTTTGCTTCAATTCCATACTTAATTTCATTTTCTATATTTTGTATGTATTTCACAAAATAATCTACAATCACCTTAAAAACCACCATTGCAGAGACAGGTTGTCCCGGTAGACCCAAAACCAAACAATTTGCCACTTTCGCAATAATTGTAGGCTTGCCAGGTTTTATAGCCAACCCATGTATAAACACTTCTGAATTGCCAACAGACTCTATTACATCTCTAGTTATATCTTTTGTTCCAACTGAACTTCCTCCAGAAATAATAACAATGTCACTGTTTTTTAAACTGTTTTTTAATTCTTCTTGCAAAAGATCAAATTCATCTCTAACTACAGTTTTTTTAGTGATTTCACAGCCTAGTTGTTCTGCCATTACCGTTAATGTATGGGTATTAATATCTCTTATTTGTCCTAGCTTTACTTCTTCATTAGTTCCAACAATTTCGTCCCCAGTAGATATAATTGCAATTGTAGGTTTTTTATATACTTTTACTCTATCTAAACCAATAGATGCTAAAACACCTATGTCTTGCGATCTAAGAATTTGCCCTTTTCTTAATACTGTTTCATTCTCAAAAATATCATCACCTATATCAACTATATTTTCTTTTACTGTCACAGAGCCCATAACCGCTAAACTTTCGTCTTCTAGCATCTCTGTGTATTCAACCATTACGACTGCGTCTGCGCCTTTTGGAATCATTCCTCCTGTTGGAACATAGACAGTTTGATTCTCAATTATATTGATTTCTGCACCCTTTCCCATATGCACTTCGCCAACAATATCTAAAAAAGCAGGTAAGCTTTCACTAGCTCCATATGTATCTTTTGCGAAAACAGCATACCCATCAACTGTGGATCTTCTAAAGTGTGGAATGTTATTTTTTGACAAAACATCTTCTGATAGTACTCTACCTGCTGCATCGTAAATCTCTACTAATTCATCATCTAATCTAAATGAACTGAAATGGTCCAATATTTTTCTTTTTGCCTTAGCAACACTACTTACCTCAAACATTTTCATATGCTTACGCTAGCCTCCTCGTCAACTAATATTGTACTCAAACGCTAAGAACTTCTTCGTTTCTTCTTCCTTCGGTTTTAAAATCATTTCGTCAGCTTTTCCGTTTTCAACTATTTTTCCTGCTTTTATAAAAACAACTTCATCACACAATCTTCTTGCCTGTCCTACATTATGTGTTGCAATAATTACTGTTATTTGTTTCTTCTTATT
>JAJOKP010000086.1 GCA_021129775.1 Clostridiales bacterium | reverse complement strand
ATAATGGTTTTATAGCTTTTCATTTTAACGAAGCAAATCAGATACTTAGTTTTGGAAGTGCAAGTTCTAGACTTGATGCAATAAACGATGCAACAAGCGCATCGCATGTAGTTGCAGAGCAGATAAGTGATTTTTTTATAGACCATCAAATAGGTTCTAGAATCAAAACGATAACAATTGAAAGTACAATGAACAATAATGTTATCAAATTGGAAAGTAAAGTTAGTTATAGGAATTGAAAATTGAGGAGATGGAGGTAAATCAAATGAAAATGATGAAGATTAGTGCAATCAAATGTTACTTCAGTTTTTTTGTAATAACACTACTAGTTGCTACAAGTATTATACCAAATAGTGTATTGTTGAATTCGTATGCGGATGACGACAACCCAATTTTAACAGTGACGTCGCATATAGAAACGAACACTATTTTGATTGGAGACGTCACAAGGGTAAATATTAATGTTCAAGGAAATAATGTAGTGGTCGAAGAAAGAAGACCTTTGGATATTATTTTAGTTATGGACGCGTCAGGGTCGATGGCTTGGGATATGCAAGGAAATACAAAATGTAGCTCGGAATTCAGTGGACCAAATAGAATGAAATTTGCTGAAGATGCGGCTATATCCTTCATACGAGATAGTGCTCTTAGCGATGATATTAACACACGAGTTGGAATAGTTTCATTTGGTACAAGGTGGTCACGAGGCTCGCATATCTATGAAAGCCAAATCGAACCATTGAAATCAATTAGCGATTACGGCGGAGCAAATTATATTAGGAATGCAATAAGAAATCCTGGAGGAGGAACAGCATTAGGTGAGCCTGTGTATGAAGCAATTGCAATGCTAAATGCATCAGAATCACATAATCCTATGCAAGTAATCGTTATGATGACAGATGGTGAGCATAATCCTGGACGTGGTCGTGAGCCTGCCGATGCAGCAGATTTTGTTATGACTAACGATATGATTATGCACACAGTTGGTTTTGGTAGCGGGGTTGCTGATGATAGGCTAAGAGACTTGGCATATAGAGCGAATGGAAGTTTCCATTCGGCACCAACGGGCGTTTCTCTTGGTCAAGTCTTTGATTCGCTTGCAACAACTTTAAGAGAATTAGTTGCCGAAAACATAGTTGTAACCTACGAATTGACTGACGATGTAGAATACGTTTTAGGATCGGCAAATGTAGAGCCTACAATCAATGGTAGAATTCTAAGTTGGAATTTAGGTAGAATTAGTAAAGATGAACTCAAGAGTATTTCATTCGACGTAAGACCTCTAATAGCAGGAAATAATGTAGCAATAAATACATCAAACTCACAAGTGACATACAATAATGATCAAATTCAATTGGCACCACTCGTAGGAGTCGAAGTTTTATCAGGGCAAATTAACATAGATTTAAAAGATATCGATGGTATTGGAATAGATGGTGTAGGGATACTAATTAGCAATACTACTACTGGAGAAGATTTTTCAGGAGTAACTAATAGCTTGGGGATATATCAGAAAACTGACTTAAGCTCCGGAAACTATGAGGTGACTATCGATCCACCAGATGGATATAAATTATCTGGAACTGATGTTTTTCATTTGTCTCTATCAATAGAAAATATAGGTGAAACCCTTTCAGTTGTACTAGAAGAAGCAGGAAGAATTAGCGTAGATGTGAAAGATATTCATGGTGATGGAATAGAAGGAGCAGAGGTTCTTATAACAAACCTTACTACTGCTACTGACTTGCCAGCAGGGATAACTGATGCTAACGGAGCATATAGTAAAATTGATTTGTCTTTTGATAATTACGAAGTAACAATTGTTCCACCAGCAGGGTATAGACTAATTGGCTCTGGGGTGCATTCACTCGCTTTAAATGCTACTAGGCCATTTGCAGATATCACAGTAGAAATGGAATTATATGAAATTAGAAATGCAAAAATAACTGGATTCGATGACCGACAAGAAGTTGATTCAGTTGTAGATGGTGTGGTTAATGCTAAAATAAGCTTTGACTTATTAAAGGACATTGATAGTATTAAAATATTGTTAAACATGCAAAGAACTGATTTAGTAGAACCAGAAGATATTGTGATTGATATACTGAGTATTAGCGTTGTGCATATTGACGAACATAACAATAGCATAGATGGGGAAATTACGGTTACTAATAATGAACTGAGCATACTTTCTCCCGCTTCTGGAGTTACTGGCTCTTTGTTAGAAGGTTCGTACATTATAGATGTAATGTTTAGATTGAGGGGTATTTCACCTGATGTTGATTTTGAATCAGGTCAGATTTACTCAATTGATATTAAAACAATAGAAACTGTAATAGGTGTTGACTCTAATGTGTTTAGCATAGACGATGAGGCAGCAGTAATTATTACAATAGTAGACGATCCAGGGTTACACTAAAAACATAATCTATCTCATGTTATGCGTTAGGAGGCGAAATATTGAAAAACAATCGAAAATTTAGTGTTTTAATAGTGGTTATTATGCTACTTAGTATTTTTAACACAATAAATGTATATGGTTTGCGAGATATTGAAGGACATAAGTTTCAAACTGCAATCGAGAGAATGAACTATCTAGGAATATTAATTGGGGATGAGCACGGATATTTTAATCCGCAAGAGACTCTGCTAAGGTCGCAGGCAGCAAAAGTAGCTTCTATGATTTCTGGAATAACAAAAGCAGAAGCAGATAGTGTTTCTCTTGCTTTAGGCAGTGAAAGATTTTTTAAAGATGTATATGCCGATATGCCTTTAGAAAGATGGTCGATTCCTTGGATAAAACTGGCGAGTGAAGCTAAATTTATCATAGGTGATGATGTAGGCAATTTTAATCCTGTCGCTAGCTTAACAATGCAAGAGTGGGTAACAATTTTAATCCGCATTTTAGGACATGAAAAAGCAGAAATGAATTGGCCAACAGACTATAATAATTTAGCAATTAGTCTTGGATTAACTGAGGGTGTCAATTTTAACGGGACTGCTTTAATAAAGCGTTCTGAAATGGCACAAATGTCTGTTAATGCAATTGATAAGGTAAGAAACAGCGAAGGAAGTTTTTTAAGTGAAATATTTTTCAGTGCTGGTCCTAACGTTGTAAATGATCCAGAAGATATTTCTGAAGAGGAATTAGATAAAGTTGTTACTTTTTTAGATTTAGAGTTTGAAAGATTGATTAGGCAGGCGTTACGGAACGCAAGTGAATCTATTTTTGTGAGAGATTTAATGGAAATAACTTCACTCTACATTGTTGGCAATAACGCTAGCATAGAAGAATTAGACTTGGATTCATGGTATGGCGACGAAGCACATCAATTTGATACATTAGAGGATATTTGGAAACTGAAGAATTTGTCAACTCTGCATATCAACTTTAAAGAACTTAGCAATCCTGAGGAAATAGGTGAGTTAGGAAATTTAAGAGCATTGGATTTATCTATGAATAACCTACAGGAGTTTGAATTTTTACAATCATTAACTAGCTTAACGTCTTTAAGTCTTAACAATAACAACTTAGCTACAGCTTTACCACTGAATAATTTGATAAATCTTGAAACTTTAGAGTTGGCAGGAAATAGATTGAATTCTATAGATTTTGTAAGTTCACTTACTAGACTAAAGTCATTAGATGTAAGCTACAATAACATTGAAAACTTAGATTCATTGAGTAATTTAGTGAATTTAGAAGAACTAGATATTTTATCAAATGGAGTAAGCGACATATCCCCGCTTGGGCACCTCTTAAAATTGGAATCACTTAACGCTGTGCAAAATAAGATTGTAGAGATTAAGTCGCTCGAAAACCTTAAAAAACTTAGCACACTAAATCTATCATTTAATCAGATTGAAACTGTTGAGCCTTTAAGAGATTTGACTGAGCTAATGTATTTATCTCTTGCAAACAACAAAATTGTAGATGTAGAGCCATTAAGCAAATTATCTAATTTGAAAACATTATTTCTTGGAAACAATTCAGTAGCAGATCGCACACCACTTCGATTTTTGATAGGTACTAGTATATGGTGGTAAAAGTCTAATATGTATATTGTATGGTTCAAACAGGCAAAGAAGTATTTCAAAATCTTTGTCTGTTTTTTACTATTACTAATTGCTTTATTACCATAAATAACGTATTATAGTATTATACTAAGTTTACAAGGGGGTTACTCAAATGGAAGTTAGAAACTATATGGAAAATGTAGTAGATAATCTGTTACCTGGAATACTTGCAACATATAATGGAATCTGTAAATGTCAAAGATGTGTTAGTGATATTAAAGCAATGACTTTAAATGATTTGCCACCGAAATATATTGCTTGTGAAATGGGTAAAGTTTATACTAAAGTTAATGAACTTTCTGTACAGTTTGAAGCCAGTGTTGTAAGTGCTGTAGTTAAGGCTATAGGAATAGTTAGCAAGTTTCCTAGACATTGAGAAAAGTACAAAGTTGGTCAATTAGTTAGTTATAAAGTTGGCAAAGAAAAGATAAAAGAAAAAGATAAAAACGGCTCAGGCTGACAATAGTAGATTGGTGGTTTTAGTTTGAGAAACAATATTATTTTAATTGGAATGATGGGATCAGGCAAAACTACTATTGGAAAACAAGTAGCAGAATTATTGAATTATTCTTTTGTTGACACTGATAGTTTAATTGAAGAGAAAATGACGTTAACTGTAGCAGATATTTTTTTGAAATATGGAGAGAAATATTTTAGAAAAATTGAAGAAGTGATAGTTGACGAGTTGTTGTGTATAGATAAATATGAACAAAGCAAGAACCGTCCCCGATTGCCTTTTGTAATTGCAACAGGTGGTGGAATTATTCTATCGGATTTTAATAGAAATAAACTTGTTAATATGGGGTTTGTAGTTTACTTAAATGCCACTAGTAGTTGCTTAATACAGAACCTAGAACTTGCAAAAGATGACAGACCTTTACTTAGCAATGTAGATAAAAAAGACAAAATTGAGCAGTTATTAGCTGAAAGAAAAAGTTTGTACGAAATAGCAGATTTTGAAATAGTTGTCGATAATAAATCGATCTTAGAAATCAGTAAGAATATTGTAGATATCTATTCAAAGAGAAAAAAATATGGTAAAATGTAAATGTAGATGGAAAGTTGGTTAGTTGGTTAGGAAAAGCAAGAGAAAGAAGTTGGTTGATCAGAAAAATCAAAAGAGGAAAACTGAAAATGAAAAAAAAAATTATAGTTATTCATGGGCCAAACTTAAATTTGCTAGGAACTAGAGAGACCGAAATATATGGCAATAATTCGTTAACTGAGTTAAATGCTATGCTGCTTAGCGATGCTATAGCTAAAGAGATTGAACTAGAAATTTTTCAATGTAATAGTGAAGGCGAAATCATTGATTTACTTCATAAGCACAGCGATATTACAGGGATAATAATTAATCCTGCAGCTTATACTCATTATAGCATAGCTATTATGGATGCGATAAAATCAATAAAAACACCTGTTGTAGAGGTGCATTTAAGTAATATTCATAATAGGGAAGATTTCAGAAGTAATTCAGTAACTGCTAGGGCTTGTTTGGGACAAATTACAGGCTTTGGGTCTTTTAGTTATATACTTGCACTAGATGTTTTAGTAAAGTAAAATTAAGCAAAGCAAGAAACGTCACCGCTTGCTACAGAATGGAGGAACTAAAAGCATGAGTGAAAAGATTGACAGAATCAGAAACTTGTTAAAAGAAAAAGAATTAGATGCTGTTATTTTAAGCAAAACAGAGAACAAAATGTATTCTTCTGGTTTTACAGGTACTGCAGGAGACGTTTTAATTTCAAAGGACAAAGCAATGCTGTATACTGATTTTAGATATATAGAACAAGCAGAGAATCAGTGTAAGGATTACGAAATTATTGAAATTAGCAAACAAAACCCTATTTATGATAAGTTAAACCAATTAGAAATATCTAAGCTTGGTTTTGAAGATGACTTTATTACTTTTTCTGATTATAAAAAATATGAGAAAAAACTTGATAATGTAGAATTAGTTCCTTTAAATGGAGCGCTCACAAAAATTCGTTCAATTAAGTTTGAGGATGAGATTGCACTAATTGAAAAAGCGGCTTCGATTACAGATGACGCCTTGGATTATATTTTGAAATTTATTAAACCTGGTGTTAGTGAGATGAGTATTGCTATTGAGCTAGAGCATTATATGAAAATTCAAGGTGCCCAAAAGAATAGTTTTGATTTTATTGTTGCATCAGGGAAAAGATCAGCACTTCCACATGGAAGAGCTACTGAAAAAATCATTGAAGAAGGCGACATGTTTACTTTGGATTTTGGTTGTGTATATAAAGGCTACTGTTCTGATATGACTAGATCTTTTGTAATAGGAAAAGCTACTGATAAACAAAAAGAAATATATAATGTAGTATTAGAAGCTCAAGTGAAAGCACTAAATAGTGTTAAACCAGGAATTACTGGTATTGAACTCGATAAAATTGCAAGAGATTTGATAACAAAAAAAGGATATGGCAAAAACTTTGGACATGGTCTAGGTCACGGTCTAGGTTTGGAAGTACATGAACTGCCACATATTAATGTTTTGGGTGATGTAAAAATGCAACCTGGAATGATTATAACTATAGAGCCTGGGGTATATATATCAGGATATGGTGGAGTAAGAATTGAGGATTTAGTTTTAGTAACCGAAACAGGATTTAGAGTACTCTCAAAATCTTCTAAAGAACTGTTAGAGCTTAATGTTTAATACTAATCTGGAGGAATGATTCATGATTGCAGCAGGAGATTTTAAAAAAGGAATTACTTTCGAAATGAACAAAGAGCCATATGTAGTTTTAGATTTTCAACATGTAAAGCCAGGAAAAGGTGCAGCTTTTGTTAGAACTAAGTACAAGAATTTACTGACAGGGTCAATTGTAGAGAAAACTTTTAATCCTAGTGAGAAATTTCCTAAAGCTCATATAGAATCGAAAGACATGCAATATTTATATAGCGACGATGGGTTATACTATTTTATGGATAACGAAACGTATGAGCAAATACCACTATCTAAAAACGAAGTGGAAGAAGCTATATTATACATAAAAGAAAATGATACAGCAACAATTAAATTTTATAATGGAAGACCATTTCAAGTTACTTCTCCAAATTTTGTTGAATTAAAAGTAACT
>JAJOKP010000032.1 GCA_021129775.1 Clostridiales bacterium | reverse complement strand
AAGTTTTTGCAAAAAAAAAAAGATAGCAAAAGAAAAACGAAAGGAAAATAAAAAAAAATGAATATAGAAATAAAAAAAGAAGAAGAATATATTAAACTAGATAAAGTATTAAAGATAAGCAATATTGCTATAACAGGGGGACATGCGAAAATAATAATACAAAACGAAGAAGTAAAAGTAAATGGAAAAATAGAAAAAAGAAGAGGAAAAAAAATAAGAAGAGGAGATATAGTAGAAATAAAAAACAAAAAAATAATTATCTATTAAAAAAGAAATTTTGCGTTTGTATAAAACAAGTTAGAAAACAATAAAAAGAAAGGAAATAAGTAGACGGAGTGATTATGTGATAATTAGCGAGTTAAAATTGATTAATTTTAGAAATTATGATACATTGAAAATAGAATTTCATCCAGAAATGAATATTTTTGTTGGAGAAAATGCAAAAGGGAAGACAAATATAATAGAAGCTATATATATTTGCGCAATAGGAAAATCTTTTAGAACGTTAAAAGATAAAGAAATGATAAAAGAAGATAAAGAAGAGTCTTACATAAAAATAGAAATATTAAGAAAAGACAAGGAAGTCATTATTGAAATTGTTTTAGGAGAAAAAAAAAGAATAAAAATAAACAAAAGAAAAGTAACAAAAAAAGGCGATTTTCTAGGAAACTTAAACGTTGTTATATTTGCACCTGAGGATTTAAGAATTATTAAAGATGGTCCAACAGAGAGAAGAAAATTTATAGACAACGAAATATCTCAGATTTATCCAAGGTATTACCATATATTAAAGCAATACTACAAAATACTCCAACAGAGAAACAAGGCAATAAAGAAAAATATAAAAAAAAGAGAAAATATTGAAATGTGGGATGAACAACTATTAAATAGCGGTTCATTATTAATTGCATATAGAAAAAAATTTTTAAAAAAACTAAATGTAATAACAAACCCCATACATAGAAAAATAACAGAGGAAAAAGAGAAACTAGAAATTATATATAAAAGTAGTGTAGTGCACGAAGAAAAAGATGAAACACAAGAAATATACAAAAAGTTCAAAGAACAATTAAAAAACACAAAAGAAGAGGAAAAAAAGGGATTTACAGTAGTGGGACCACATAAGGATGATTTGCTTTTTTTTATTAACAAAAAAAACGTAAAAAAGTATGGTTCTCAAGGACAACAAAGAACAACTGTATTGTCTTTAAAATTGGCAGAAATAAGATTGATAAAAGAAGAAATAGGAGAATATCCTATTCTTTTGTTAGATGATGTTATGAGTGAAATAGATAGAAAAAGACAAAAACACTTATTAGAGAACTTAGAGGGAATACAAACCTTTATTACAACAACAACAGAAAATCTAAATAAAATAATTGAGAGAAAAAAGACTTTTTACCTCTCTTAAAAAAACATCACAGGATTTTTTACTAACTTACATTAAGAGTTAGAAAAAAGAAAGAAAAAAACAGGTAAAGACAAAAAGAGATTTTTAATTTAAGGAGGAAAATTAATGCAAGGAAAAGAACAAGAATACAACGCCCAACAAATACAGGTATTAGAAGGTTTGGAACCAGTTAGAAAAAGACCGGGAATGTATATAGGAACAACAGGATCAAGAGGTTTACATCATTTAGTATATGAAGTTGTAGATAATAGCATAGACGAAGCACTAGCAGGGCATTGTAACAAAATAGAAATCACCATAAAAAAAGGAAACTCTGTTGAGGTTATAGATAATGGAAGAGGAATTCCAGTAGACATCCATTCTAAAACAGGCAAATCTGCATTGGAGACTGTAATGACAGTATTACATGCAGGAGGAAAGTTTGGAGGAGGAGGATATAAAGTATCTGGAGGACTGCATGGAGTGGGACTTTCTGTAGTTAATGCACTTTCTGAAAAAGTAGAAGTTAGGGTAAATAAAAACGGAAAAACATATTACCAAAGTTATAAAAAAGGAAAACCAGAGAAAGATGTAATAATTATTGGGAAAACCAGCAAAAAAGGAACAACAATAATTTTTTCTCCTGATCCTACAATATTTGAAGAAATAGAATTTAAATATGAAACATTAGAATACAGATTAAGAGAATTAGCTTTTTTGAACAAAGGAATAACAATAAAATTAAAAGATGAAAGAGAAGAAGAAAGAGAAAGTGTTTTTTGTTATGAAGGTGGAATAGTAGAATTTGTTAAACATTTAAATAAAAGTAGAGAGTGTGTTCACAACAAAAGACTATATATAGAAAAAGAAAAAAACGAAGTAATAGTTGAAATAGCTATGCAATATACAAATTCATATACAGAAAACATACATACATTTGCTAACAATATTAATACGCAAGAAGGAGGAACACACCTAGTAGGATTTAAAAGCTCACTTACAAGAATAATCAATGATTATTCTAGAAAAAACAATTATATTAAGGAAAAAGACGGCAATTTATTAGGAGAAGATATAAGAGAAGGACTGACAGCAATAATATCTGTGAAGTTGATGAAACCGCAATTTGAGGGGCAAACTAAAACAAAATTAGGAAATAGTGAAATTAGAGGAATTGTAGAAAGCATATTAAATGAGAACCTAGGTTCTTTTATGAAAGAGAACCCTACCGATGCAAAGAAAATCATGGAAAAATGTTTAAGTGCAAAACGAGCAAGAGAAGCTGCAAAAAAAGCAAGAGAACTAACAAGAAGAAAAGGTTTTTTAGAAAACTCAACATTGCCAGGAAAGCTTGCTGACTGCTCAGAAAAAGACCCATCTCTAAGTGAAATTTATATAGTAGAGGGAGACTCTGCTGGAGGAAGTGCAAAACAAGGAAGAGATAGAAATACACAGGCGATATTGCCACTTAGAGGAAAAATATTAAACGTAGAAAAAGCAAGACTAGACAGAATATTAAATTACACAGAAATAAGAGCGATGATAACAGCCTTTGGAACGAGCATAGGAGAAGATTTTAGTATTGAAAAACTAAGATATCATAAAATTATAGTTATGACTGATGCAGACGTTGATGGTGCACATATTAGAACATTAATATTAACGTTTTTATTTAGATATATGCGGCAGCTATTAAAACAAGGATATATATATATTGCACAACCGCCATTATACAAATTTAAAAAAGGAAAGGCAATATCATACCATTATTCTGACAAAGAGTTAAAAGAAAAATTAAAAGAAATAGAAAAACAAAAAGGAATTATTGAAATACAAAGATACAAAGGGTTAGGAGAAATGAACCCAGACCAACTATGGGAAACGACGATGGATCCGGAAGTAAGAACATTACTTCAAGTAAAAATTGAAGATGCAGCAATAGCAGACGAGATTTTTAGTACTTTAATGGGAGATAAAGTTGAACCAAGGAGAAATTTTATAGAAGCTAATGCGAAATACGTTACCAACATAGATGTTTAGAGATAGGGAGAGAAGAAAAGATGAATAAAGACAAAAGAGTAGTTGACATTGAACTAGTAGACGAAATGAAGAAATCATATATAGATTATGCAATGAGCGTTATAGTTGGGAGAGCTTTACCAGATGTTAGGGACGGGCTAAAACCAGTGCATAGAAGAATTTTGTATGCTATGAACGAGTTAAGTTTTTATCCAGACAAACCATACAGAAAAAGTGCACGTATAGTTGGAGATGTACTAGGTAAATACCATCCACATGGTGATGGTGCTCTTTATGGTGCAATGGTAAGAATGGCACAACCGTTCTCATCAAGGCATATGCTAATTGACGGACATGGAAATTTTGGTTCGGTAGACGGTGATAGTGCAGCTGCAATGCGTTATACTGAAGCAAGAATGAGTAAAATAGCACTTGAAATGGTAAAAGATATAAATAAAGAAACAATAGATTTTATACCAAACTTCGACGACACATTAGTTGAACCAGTTGTTCTTCCGAGTAGGTACCCAAACCTATTAGTAAATGGATCTAATGGAATAGCAGTTGGTATGGCTACGTCTATACCACCTCATAATTTGAAAGAAATTATAGATGGTGTAATTGAATTAATAAACAACCCAGGAGCAGGGATAGAAAAAATTCTTGAACATGTAAAAGGTCCAGACTTTCCTACAGGCGCGGCGATTATGGGAACAGAAGGATTCAAGCAAGCATACATGTCGGGGAGAGGAAAAGTGAAAGTAAGAGCAATTACAGATATAGAAGAGAAAAAAAACGGGAAACAGCAAATAATAGTTAGTGAAATACCATACCAAGTTAACAAATCAAAACTAATTGAAAAAATAGCACATTTAGTTAGAGATAAAAAAATAATAGGGATATCTGATTTAAGAGATGAAAGTGATCGTACTGGAATGCGAATAGTTATTGAAATTAAGAGAGATGCAAATGCAAACGTAGTACTAAATAAACTATATAAGCATTCGCAAATGGAAGACACTTTTAGTATTATTTTACTTTCTTTAGTTGATGGACAACCAAGAGTTTTAAATTTAAAAGAAATGTTAACTAAATATTTGCAGTTTCAACAAACCGTAATTAAAAGAAGAACAAAATTTGACTTAAAAAAAGCTGAAGAAAAGGCGCATATATTAGAAGGTTTAAAAATTGCACTAGATAATATAGACGATATGATTAAATTGATTAAAGAATCAAAAAACACAACAGAAGCTAAAAAAAGACTGAGAGAAGAGTATAACTTATCAGAAAAACAAGCAGTAGCAATTTTAGAAATGAGACTACAAAAACTTACTGGATTAGAAAGAGATAAAATAATAAAAGAATACAATGAGACAATAAAGTTAATAAAAAAACTAAAAGAAATATTAGAAAGCAAAGAAATGATTTCAGGTATAGTTAAGAAAGAATTAATAGAAGTTAGAGAAAAATTTCAAGAAGAAAGAAGAACAATTATTGTAAAAGACGAAGGGGAAATAAATTTAGAAGACTTGATTGATGAAGAAGATGTTGCTATTACATTAACGCATTTTGGCTATATAAAAAGACTACCAGTTGATACTTACACAAGTCAAAAAAGAGGAGGAAGAGGAAAGTCAGGAGTAAAAACAAGAGAAGAAGATTTTGTAGAGGATTTATTAATAACTTCAAGCCACAGTAGTATTTTGTTTTTTACCAATAAGGGAAAAGTATTTAAATTAAGAGCATATGAAATACCAGAGGGGAAAAGACAAGCAAAAGGAACAGCGATTGTAAACTTACTACAACTAACGCCAAGGGAAAAAGTAAGGGCTGTTATAAAAATAGATAAGGAAAATGATTTTGACTTTTTAATAATGGCTACAAAAAATGGAATTGTTAAAAAAACAAAACTAGACCAATTTGAAAACACTAGAAAAACAGGATTGATAGCGATAAGCATAAGAGAAGAAGATGAATTAATAGGTGTGAAGCTCACATATAAAAAACAAGACATAGTGCTTGTCACAACAGAGGGGAAAGCAATAAGATTTAAACAGGAACAAGTTAGAGATACAGGAAGAGGATCAATGGGAGTAAGAGGAATAAGGATGAAGGAAGAAGATTCCGTGGTTACAATGGAAGTCGCAGAAGACAACAAAGATTTATTAGTTGTTAGCGAAAATGGATATGGTAAAAAAACAAAAATGACAGAATATCGTACACAAACAAGAGGAGGACAAGGTGTTAAAACCTATAATAAAGACACTAAGACAGGAAAGCTTGTAGGTGCAAAAGCGATAGAAGAAGATGATGATATTATGATAATGAGCAATGAAGGAATAATAATAAGACTAGAAACAAAAGGAATTTCAAAAATGGGAAGAAGTACAAGGGGCGTTACTTTGATGAAAACAAAAACAGAACAAAAAATTGTCTCGTTGGCATTAGTCCCAAAACAGAAGATTGATTAAATCAAAAAAAAAGGAAAGCAGCTACCGACAAACAAACTTTCTTATGAATAGAAAAAAATGTTTGAGACCTTAAAGTAGTGGGTATACATAGTATCCACTTACGAAGTGAAGAAATGTGGCATTAAAAAAAGGACATTAGAAAGGGGAGTGTTAAAAAATGTCTTTGTCCATAAAAAAGGAATATTTAGAAAAAGAAAGGCTTTGGAATGTAGAATTAATAGGGGAAATAGATATTTACACAGCAAAACAGTTTAAAGAAATGTTTGTAGAAATATACGAAATAAAAAAAGAAAATATAAGAATAGATGCTAAAGGATTAGACTATATAGACAGCACAGGTTTAGGAGTAATGATAGGAGCTTTAAAAAGGAGCAGAGAAGAAAACAAGAACATTACAATAGTTAACGCTAAAGAAAACGTAAATAAATTATTAGAAATTACTGGGCTAAGCAAGATATTTAAAATAGAGGAGTGAAAAAAAACATTTATGCAAAATGTAAGTGAACAAAACTTAGCAAAAAAAGAAGAGAGTCATCAAATAAAACTTTCTATACCAAACAAACCAGAATATTTAAGTGTAGTGAGATTAACCGCTTCAGGAATTGCAAATAGAATGGATTTTAATATTGAAGAAATAGAAGATATTAAACTTGCAGTTGCAGAAGCATGTACTAATGCAATGACACATGGCGAAAAAGAAAACAGTAATTATAATGTTGAGTTTACTGTTGAAGAAAAAAGATTAATAATAGAAGTTAACGACAAAGGTAAAGGATGTAGGGTTGAAAACATAAAAAAACCTCAACCAAGAGAACTCGAAGAAGGAGGGTTAGGCATTTTTATTATTAAATCGTTGATGGACAAAGTTGAAATTTCATCAAAACTAGGAAAAGGCACGACGATAAAAATGATAAAAAATATAGGGGGATGATAGAGATGACAGACAAAGCAAAAGCCATTAAAGCAAAGAACCAAACAAAACCCCTAAATAAAATGACAGAAAAAGAACTGTTTAAAAAATATGAAAAAAAAAGAGAAACAGAAGTAAGAAACGAGCTAGCACAAAGATATATATATATATCTGAAATACTGTCGAAAAAATTCACAAAAAGAGGAATAGAATATGAAGATATTTACCAAGTAGCATCGCTAGGCTTGTTGTTTGCTATTGAAAGATTTAAAGTAAGTAGAGGTTTCGAATTTTCAAGTTTTGCAACACCAACGATAATAGGAGAAATAAAGAAACATTTTCGGGACAAGGGATGGTCAATAAAGGTGCCTAGAAGAATACAAGAAATGTCAAAAAAAATTAGCACAGCAAGAACAACACTATATCAAGAACTACAGAGGACACCTCTAACAAAGGATATTGCAAATTTTTTAGAATGTACAGAAGAAGAAGTTTTTGAAATAATGGATGCAAGTCAAGTATATGCGGTAAAATCTTTGGACCTTATATATGAAAATGCAGGTGAAGACAAAGATGTGCATTTTATGGATTTAGTTGGAGAAAAAGACATGAATTTTGATTTGATAGACAATCGAGATTTTTTAGAAAAAACAATGAGAAAGTTAAATGTAATTGAAAAAGAAGTTCTGCAAAAAAGGTTTTTTGAACAAAAAACACAAATGCAAGTTGCTAAAGAGCTTGTTGTGTCTCAGATGACAGTATCTAGAGTAGAGAAAAAAGCTATTGAAAAGTTTAGAAGAGAATTAAAAAAAACAAAATAAAAAAGAGTTGACAGCATGAAGAAAAGATGATAAACTAATTAAGTCGCCATTAAATGGTGAAGCACTAAAACAGTTTTTGGGAAATAGAATTATGTAAATTCAAGGCGCACCGAAGATAAGCGAGAGAAACGTACAACGGT
>JAJOKP010000057.1 GCA_021129775.1 Clostridiales bacterium | reverse complement strand
TTTATACTAGGGCTTTAACGGTGCTTTTATATTTGCTGGCGTAGAATCTAGGTACTATATAAAGATGTAGTTACTGTTCAGAGGTAAAATATGTGCTAACCATCTTGAGCAACGTCCCGCAACCTGTCACCCTGAGCGAATGTAATGAGTCGAATGGGTCTCACAATGGACTAGCACGCAAAAAAAGAATTGTTAGAGGTTATGCTTACTTATATATGAAATGGCTTTAACAGAAGTGGAGACCCATTCGACTCGCAGGCTCAGGGTGACAGCAAGTGGATATCCTCGGAACAGTAACAAGATGTACATATAATTCTTTTAATTCTTAAATTTTGTTGGCAATATTGATTGAAAACTATTATAATAAAGATGAATACGTTTTCGACTATATAACCTAAATTGGAGGAATATAAAATGAATTTCCAAACAAAAGCTATTCACGCAGGACATAAACATGATAAATCAGTTGGTGCGCATGCAACACCTATTTACCAAACATCAACTTTTGTTTTTGACAACTGTGAGCAAGGAGCACGTCGATTTGAAGGAATCGAAGAAGGTTACATCTATTCACGATTAGGTAACCCTAACATGACTGAACTAGAAGAAAAAATGACAGCTTTAGAAAATGGTGGTGCTGCTATTTCTACGGGCTCTGGTATGGCTGCAATATCAACTGTTCTGCTTTCTCAATTAAAAGCAGGTAATCACATGGTGGCAGGTAAAGCGCTTTACGGATGCACCAACAGTTTAATGACACACGTACTTCCTCGTTTTAATATCGAAACCACATTCGTTGATACAACTGACCTAGGGGCGATAGAACAAGCTATAAATAATAATACAAAAGTTATTTATATTGAGACTCCTGCTAATCCTACAATGCAAGTTACCGATATAAAAGCAGTGTCTAAAATTGCTCGTAAGTACGGAGCAGTCCTTGTTGCTGACAACACTTTCATGACTCCTTATTTACAAAAACCTTTAGACTTAGGGGCGGATATCGTCGTTCATAGTGCAACAAAATACATCTGCGGTCATGGTGATGTTGTTGCAGGAATTATTGTTAGCTCAAAAGAGACTATAATGGACATGAAATTCCCATACTTTAAAGATTTCGGTGGAAATACTAGCCCATTTGATGCGTGGCTTTTAGTTCGTGGGCTTAAAACGCTTCCTGCAAGAGTTGATATCCATTGTAAAAATGCAAAGGTAGTAGTTGATTACTTGCTAAATCACCCTGCCATTAGCGACGTTTATTATCCTGGGCTTAAAGAGCATCCACAACACGATATTGCAAAGAAACAAGCAACAGATTTTGGTGCAATGATTGCATTTGAACTAAAAGGTGGAATTGAAGCTGGGAAAACATTAATGAATAACGTAAAAATGATAGCTTTAGCAGTAAGCTTAGGATGTGTTGATTCCCTGATACAGCACCCAGCGTCTATGACTCATTCTCCAGTATCACGTGAAGATAGGCTAAAAGCTGGTATTACTGATGGTTTAGTAAGAATTTCGGTTGGAATAGAGCATGTTGAAGATATTATTTCCGATTTAGGACAAGCGTTGGCAAAGATTTAAAAACACCTTCAATCGCAGTAATAACGGAGTTGTATGTTTTTTACAGAAAAACGTATAACAAGAATACAATAGAAAACACCCGCCTACCCCTTTTGGCGGGTGCTTTCGTTTTTCATTTTATAAATGCCCTACTAATTTTAGTTTTATATGTTAAAAACTTTAAGTTGCTCATCAGTAGGCTTGACCGTTAATAAACTTCCTACTACAAAACAAACTAAAGAAACTATTATCGCGGGTATCATTGCAGGCATTATAGGTTGTCCTATTCCAAACCAAAGCCAAGCCGTGCCTCCTCCTGATAGAAGCGCCAAAAACCCGCCAGTAGCTGTCGCTCTCTTCCACAAGAATCCTCCATAAACAGGAATCAACAATGCTGCACTATATACTGTATAGGTAAATATTATTGCAACTACTATGTTTGGCATAAACAATGCCATTAGCAAAGCAAATAATCCAACAGCGATTATAGAAAGTCTTCCTACCCTGAGTAGGTCTTTGTCTTCTGCCTTCTTGTTAATTAGTTTTTGATAAACATCCCTTGTAATATTAACGCTCAAACTTAGTAATATACTATTAGTAGTAGTTAATATCGCTGAAATAACAAGAGCTAGTAAAATGAAACCAAGCGCAGACGGGAACACCTCAGTTACAAGACTCGCAAACACTTGTCCAGGTGCTATAGTATCTCCAAACATAGCTCTTGCAGCGTAACCCATTATTGCAACTGTAAGATATGCAAGTATAGACGCTGGTATAAGAAATAGGACTCCTCGCTTAGCAGTTTTAGCATCTTTTGCAGCAAAAGTTCGTGAAAATATTATAGATTGCCAAACTGCTACTGTTCCGAATACCGCTATTCCTTGCCCGAGAGCTTTGATTGGGCTCACACTACTAAACGGAGTAAAATAATCAGCAGGTAATGCCGAAACCATGTTAGCCCAACCCCCAGCGTGATTCACTGCAAATATTGCACCAATAACTAGACCTACACCAATAAATACCGCTTGAATCGCATCGGTTAATGCAACACCAACCATTCCACCACTATAGGCTATAGCCATAAAAACTATTGCGCCGCAAATTTTTGCTACAACTGGATCTACACCGAAATATATACTCAGAATTCCACTCACTGACATAATTTGTATGCAAGTCAAAGCAATATCACCTAAAATTATCATAAATGACCCAGCAATTCTCGTCTTCTCGTCATATCTGATGGCAAGCAGATCTGGGATAGTATATTGCTCTAATTTCCTTGTTCTTTCTGCAAGAATAAAAGTGGCCGCAAACAAAGCCAATATGGCACCTGCTGCTGTAAACCACCAATCAATTCCAAAGGCAAAAAAGCTACCTGTCCAACCAACAACAGTTCCTCCACCAACATTTGAGGCAAACAGAGTTCCAAGAAGCACTGGTAGCGTTAAACTACGACCAGCTAAAGCAAAATCTTCCATGGTTTTAATATAACGCGAGCACCAAATACCAAAAACTAAAAACCCTAGTATATAAACTGCCAATAAAAATAACTGTAAACTCATTTTAATCCTCCTCAATTAGTTTTAATCACTTATTTAATCGTATTTCTTGTACTCACCCCCTCCAATGATAGTTTTAAAATTTTCGCTTGTTTTTACATCACCCCCAGTAAATAACATCGTGTTTATAGGTATGCAAAATGCACTAAAAAAATCACTTTAAAATTTCTTTAAATACTCTCATGAAATTTAGATGTGCTATTTTATTTAGCTCTTCATCACCATATCCTTTTTGTTTTAAAGCTAATACTAAATTTTGGATTTGCCCTGCATTGGTGAGATTAGGAATTGTGTTGCCATTACCCAGCAAACTGTCAAGCGTTCCATTGTCTAGAAAATGACAAAAATCAAAGCCCAGACCCACATATTCAATCCCTACTAGTCTAACTATATAATCTATGTGCGTTGCTAACTTCTCAATTGTAGGGTTGTTCTCATCAACAAAATCAGGCCACGCATTTATCCCTACAACCCCACCGCTATCGGCAATTGCTTTTATTTGCTCGTCTTTAAGATTTCTAGGGTGACTGCGCAACGAAAATACATTTGAATGGGATGCTATATAAGGGCGTTTAGCATGTTTATTTACATCCCAAAAACTCTTTTCATTCAAGTGAGAAACGTCTAATACCATGCCTAGTTGCTCCATCACCTCAATAACACCAACTCCATATTTTGTAATTCCTCTGTTACTGTTCCCACTAATACCTGTTGCTAAAGTGTTTTCTTCGTTCCAGGTTAGCCCTCCAGCTCTAATCCCGCATTGATAAAAGAAATAAACTAAATCTATGTCTTCTTTAACGCTTGCCATACCTTCAAGACCCAATAATATAGCTGTTTTATTTTCACGTTCTGCTCTAGTAAAATCTTCAAAGCGTTTAACAAATTTTACTTTGTCTCTACCCCTGTATAATTCTGCAGAAGCAGCACTCAAAATTTCAAAAGTTCTTTTTCTGTAATCATTACTATGCTCAGGCTCAACCCAAATTGAAAATATACTCCCAAAAACATTTCCTCTTTGAAGCCTATCTAGGTGGTAGTTTTCGATTATATTCTCGATAGACAATTCCCTTTTATTAGTGACATCATTAAGAATATCCGAGTGTGCATCAAAAACTTTCATAAAATCCCTCTTTCTATTCAATATTCTACTTGCTTCATACTGCCTATATACTATATTCTACAACAATATCAAAATCCCTTCAATATATTTAAAAAAAATGATAAAAATTTAATATATTGAATTCTTGTCAAGGATATTGAACGTGAAAAAACCATTGCCTCACCAATGGTTTTTTTTAGCATCTGTTTTATGAGTTATTACTACAAACTCTATACTTTCTTCTGCTGTGTATTAATAATCTTGAAAATACCATACTTAACAAAAATTAAAGCAATTCAACAATTAATTTTACCACGGAAAAACATGCTACCTAATAAGGCGTTAAAAACTAGGTGGAGTCATAGCCCATATAGAAACGCATTCATCATCTCCGATATTGATATATCTGTGAGGTATGGTGCTATCTAAGTATATGCTGTCTCCTTCTTCTAAGATATATTCTTCACTTCCATGTTTAATAAGCATCTTTCCTTTTATAATAATCCCACATTCTTCTCCTTCGTGGGCTATTAATTCCTTTGTAGTCGAATTCATCGGCTGCAAAATTATGTTTAGAAACTCAATTTTCTTACTTAGATTTGGACACAACAACTCGTAAATCGCTTTGGAGTCGGCCATTTTAAGAACTTTTCTTTGGTTTTTTCTAACAATTGGATTATGCTGTGTCTCTTTTTTTTCTTCATCGAAAAAGTACCCAATAGAAACGTCCAAGGTTTGAGCTATCCTCCAAAGAGACTCGACAGATGAAGAAACCATATTTCTTTCGATTTGACTTATCATTCCTGTACTTAATCTTGTCGCTTGAGCAAGTTGAGCTATACTCATTTTCTTATCTTTTCTGAGTTTCCGTATTTTGCTGCCAATATCAATGTGCAAAAAATCCCTCCTATAATGCTACGTACACGTTTTCAACTTAATATTCAGAAGTCTTATGCATTTCACCATTAACACTATCTTCAAAAATACAATCATAACTAGTCATCTCTTCTTCAATACTACATAGATTTCCAGTTTTGTAGTTTAAATCTTCGAAGATACAAATAATTTCTTCATATGTAGTTTCGCTTTTTATATACTTGTACGCATGTTCTAATAAGCTCTTTGATCTAACAACAGATTTATCAAATATATCTAGAAACGAAACTTTAGTCTTTGCCGATAAATCACATGGATGGTTCCAACTCTTGTTAAGTTTGTTTAAGCAGTCAATATTCTCATCAATTTTATTAGGATATATAGCTTTTGTATACGTGCCTTTTTTATTTAAGAACAACTCCAAAATTCCAATCAATTTTGCCTTGATTCCTGTCGGATCGTATAAAAGCTTAATACTACTCCTCATATCTTTATATGCACACAATATGTCTCTACTAGGCACCTCTTGTTTATGAATATCCGCGATAGTTTCTGACATAAGCCTTCCTATTATTTCTGGTAAATCTTTAGCTACAGGTAAAAACTCAAAGGCTTTTCTCTTATTGAAACCCTCTGTGGTTCTCTCTTTTGACACTAAAATATCTATAATAATTTCTAACTTTTTATGAAAAATACTATATTTAGCAGTCTCTGGCTTGTTTTCATTATGTACACCTGAAAAATAGAATATATAAGGATGACCTAAGGTGTCTAATGCATAATGCGAAATATACCCTGAAATAAATGCAATTAAGTTGTGATAATCGGTTTTTTCATATTTTCCACGCTTAATATAGTCTAAACAAGCAACAATAAATTCTCCTGTTCTCTGAATATGCAACAAAGTCCCTATATTTTTTATCTTGCTCTTTCCGTTCCAAGGGTACGGTCTATGATAAAAGAAAAAATCAGGTCCCTGTGCACCTAAATACAGCAAGTTTTTTCTCTTTAACACTTCTTCTTTAATATCACTTGAATCCAATAAATTAACTCCATCTTCAGCACAAATAGAATGTGTAATTAAGTCTGGCATTTTTACCACCTCTAAAGAATTATATCATGGAAAAATACTATAAACAACTAAAGAATTCAAATCTACTTCCATTCATCTGTCAATCTTAAATCCACTAATGTCATATCTTTTTATCATTTTCATTACTCTTTCTAGCGAGTGTATAGGTGGCACCCAAAAATCAGGTTTAAGTCCAATACCTTCCGCGCTTGTTCTCAGTGGATTATGAAACATTGTAACTCCTACCCTCAAATGAATATATGAGTTTGGAAGCATATGCTCTGTTGTCTGCCCAATAATGTCCACTCCATTAGTGTTTGAACCAACAAAAATAACATTGTTTAACTGTCTAAGAAATAGAACAAAACTCTCAGCTGCTGATGCAACGGAACTATCAGTCAGTACAATAACTAAGGTATTATTATCTATTGTTTCTAACTCTTCGTCTCGAATAAAAAAATCCCAAACAGGTGTCTTTTCTTCTCCAATATTTCTCTCTATTCTTTCAACCGAATCTTCATAACTCTTTTTGGCTACTATTCCAAGAGATTTGGCTATATTAGTTCTACCTTTTAATACTGTAGTGCTATTTAGAGTAGCCGCAAAATTCCCCAATAAAAGTTGACGTCCTGTAAAGTTATTTATCCATTCTTGCGCATATATATCAGCTCCTCCCTCATTTCCTCTTAAATCTATAATAATTATTTCTTCTTCTCTGAGTTTTTTCGCATCTTGTGTAAACTGTACTAGATCATGGTCAGAACCTGGAATCCCGTGCATACAGTTAATGTTAATAACAGGAATACCATTAACCTTCTTTAACTCATATTGTTTCACAAAATCTTCGTGTTTGTCTTGCATACGTCTCAATTCTATTTCTATATCTTTTATCATTCTGTCGCTATCACGCTCAAGCTCTAGTGTTACATTATGAGTCCATCCTAGTTCACTACTAAAGAGAGACACAAAATAAACAAACTCGCCAACTTCATTAATTGACAGATTTAAACTTTCTTCTGGGTTTTCTCCACCAACAGAAATCAAATAGAATTTCTCCCCATCAATTAGTGTATAGTAATTATTATCTTCCTTGAAAAACTGGTGTTCTTCGCAAAACAACAAATTATATTCTTTAAAAGCCTGCTTAGCACTACCACCCGCTTTAAAAGAAACATGACCATCTTGAATAAAATGCAGCTCATCTATCATCATCCTAGCAAAAACTTGTCGCCCAATATTTTCATCTTCAATTATTTTGAGTCTTTCTATAATTCTCTCTTTAGCAGCTAAAAAAACTTCATCCCCACCAAAATATTGATAACCTGCATATCCAAATTTGAATAATGAAAATAAAACATCTACTTCATCTATTGCTTCTTCGAGTGTTATATCAGGTGTTCTCGTTTCTACTATATCCAAAAGCTCTTCTGCTGGAATTTCTCCATCATTATTCTGGAAATCATAGAAAAACTTATCAATATTTACTCGTAAATAATCATTGTCAACTTCCTCAATTGCTCTATTGGCGCTGATTTCTTTAACAATATTCTGTGGTATCTTTAGAGTCCCTACCGAGAAATTTTCACTGTTCTCTGCATTTTTACCCTCGCATGCTAAAATCATTAATCCTACACTAATCAAAAGACCTACTAATACAAGTCCATGCTTTATTCTATTATTTTTTTTTAGCTATCATTAATATCGCACAT
>JAJOKP010000019.1:386-7905 GCA_021129775.1 Clostridiales bacterium | reverse complement strand
AGCTTCCTGTAGTATAGTGAAAATATAAAATCCTCACAAGAAAATTAAGATATAATTGTAATAATAACAAAACAAAAATCTTAATTTAAAAGGAGGATTTATAATGAATTATAACCAAAACTGCAGATTAAATCAAATAACAGAAAAAACGTTAATAGTAGGAATCGATGTTTCTATGTTGGTCAGGATTTAATTATTCCAACAAGCAACACTCAAATTATGTATACGATACAAGCAGGAGACACTTACTGGATTATCAGCCGAAAATATGGAGTAGATATTAATCAATTGATGGCTGCAAATAATGCTACACCGCAAACAATACTAAATATAGGAGATGAAATTGTTATTCCTTCCCAAGCACAAGCATCAAAAAACACAAACTATACAGTGAAATCTGGGGATAGCTATTGGATTATCAGTCGAAAATTCAATAGAGATATAATAGGGTTAATGGAATATAATGGTCATAATCAAAATACCGTTTTATATATCGGACAGAAAATAGGAATACCTGAGTCATCATCAAAGTCTAACAGCAACTCACCGACCAACCCAACTAATTCTGGCAAAGCATATATTACCTATAGTAGTTACACGGTACAAAAAGGCGATACTATTTGGAGTCTAGCAAATAAGTTTGGGACACCGCATCAAGAGTTGGTAGAAGCAAACAATATAACTACAGGAACAGTACTAAATATTGGAGACATGTTAAAGATACCTGTTCATCACGTCCCAATAAAAGACACTCCGGGAGAACAATATGGAGAGTATCTGGAGTGGTGGACTGAGGCATAATATGTCTTAGCTGTCGGAGCTGAATTTAGGATTATAGATTTTTATACAGGAAAATCTTTTATGGCTAAAAGAACAACTGGTGCAAACCACGCAGATGTGGAAACTTTAACTTTACAAGATACGAACAAGATGAAAGAGATATGGGGTGGCAGCTTGACTTGGGCAAAGCGTCCTATTATTATCGAATATAACGGAAGAAAACTAGCGGCAAGTGCAGCAGGGATGCCACATGCTGGCAATGATAGTGCACCAGGAGGAGAATACACTTCGTGGAGAAGTGGTGATTATAGCGGAGGCTATAATTTTGATTGGGTAAAAAACAATGCAATGGATGGGGTGTTCGATGTACACTTCTTTAATAGCACTAGACATAAAGACGGGAATATAGATGATACTCATCAACGGAATGTTAAAATTTCAGCAGGCATGGAATAGACGGTTCTGTTGCAAAAAACTAGTAGCTAACCAATACTTAAAAGTGACGTGAATGAAGTAAAAACTGAGTTTTTAGAGAATGTTAAGAAAGAAATATACGTCCCTTTAGAAAAAAACAAAGAGTGTGGAGAAACCATTAGTAGAGCTTGCAAATAATGGGATACAATTTGAAAGGGTTAGCGAATTGTTTACAATGATTGATGACAAGAAAATGTAAAAAAATTCAACAAAAAAGCAGGAATCTTGTTGCTTTTGCCGAAGAAGAAAAAGATATGATTTGTGGTGATTGATTTGAAGTTCTTCAACATCAGAATGTAAGGGGATTGAGAGCCAAGTCAGCATAGTCAAATAGAAAGAAGGGCAGAAGATATGAAAAAAACAATAGCAATTGCCACATTTTATGTGAACTCTCTTGAGTTTTACTCTAAGCAAATAATACGACTCTTTGGTGATACTGTAGAAGTGAAGAAATACTGCATTCAAGATAGAAGCATCGAAAAAGGCATTGACGCAGAACTTGTCTTAATTTCTTCGAATATAGTATTTGAAACAGTAAAGAGATATATTAAGAATGATGCAGAAGTTATTGTTGCTAAAAAAACTATTTCTAAAGAGGGATTTAACAAAATACTAGAACTTCCAAAAAACACTAAAGCTTTACTTGTAAACGTTAGTGCTGAAATGGCTATAGAAACCATTTCTCTGGTGTACGAATTAGGTGCTAAGCATATCGAATTAACTCCAGCCTATCCAGGGAACGCTGAATTAGAAAAAATTGATATAGCAATCACTCCAGGAGAGATAGGTGTTGTTCCTAAAGAGGTAAATACAATTATCAATATAGGAGACAGGATATTAGATATTAGTACAATAATGGATATTGCAATTAAATTAGAATTAGAGCACCTTTTAAAAGGAAAAGAATTAGAGAAATATTTCAATCGGGTAGTAACAGGGGATATAGGAATAAAGAAAATGGTAGGGAAAAGCAACAGGCTAGAGAGTCAATTAGATATTTTATTGCAGATTATTGATGAAGGTATAATTGTAGCGAATAAGTATGGAATAATCCATACTTGCAATGAAAGCGCAGAAAAAATATTGGGGATTTGTAAATATGATGTGCTAGGGAAAAAGGGGGAAGAAATATTACCACATATTCCTTTTTCGGAAGTTGTCATCACAGCAAACGCGATTAAAGAAAAACTTATTAAATATAAAGATATTGACATTATAGTTACTGTTGTTCCAATAAAGAGATTTGATACAATACTAGGGGTTGTTGCAACTGTTAAGAGGTTTAGTGATAGTGAAAAAAGACAGCATAGACTGAGAACAAAATTAATGGGTCGCGGACATAGGGCAAAATACTGTTTTGATGATATACTTGGAAAAAGTTTCGCAATAAAAGAAACTATTAAAATAGCTAAGAGGATGGCGAAGTCTGAATCGTCAGTTCTAATTATGGGTGAGAGTGGAACAGGCAAAGAGCTTTTTGCCCAAGCGATACATAATTACTCGGAGCGTAAAGAGTATCAGTTTGTAGCAATTAATTGTGCTGCATTGCCTGAAAGCCTTCTTGAGAGCGAACTGTTCGGTTACGAAGAAGGAGCCTTTACTGGTGCTAGAAAAGGAGGCAAGCTAGGTCTATTTGAACTTGCTCACAATGGGACTCTCTTTTTAGATGAGATAGGAGAAATGCCTCTAAATCTTCAGGCGAGGCTTTTAAGAATACTTCAAGAAAAGGAAGTTATGAGAATAGGAGGTGACAGAGTTTTAAAAATTGACGTTAGAATTATTGCGGCTACAAATAGAGAATTAGAGTTGCTTGTAGATAAAAGAGAATTCCGGCAAGACCTTTATTTTAGATTAAACGTACTGCCATTAAAAACACCGTCTATAAGAGAAAGAGTCGAGGATATAGACTTACTGATTGGCGAGTTTAAGTCTGAATTCAACGCTAGTTTTGATTTATCTGACGAAGTGAGAGATGTATTTTTAGGACATAGATGGAATGGCAATATAAGAGAGTTAAGAAATTATATTGAGTACTTTGCTAATTTAGGAGAAAAAACAGTTAAACTTGAGCATTTGCCCTTTAATTGTTTAAAAAGGGGATTAGATAAAAAATACATTACAGAAGAAGAAAAACTTCTAATTGATGAATTTAAGCAGGCGGCTGATAGAAGTTTGAGTACATATATTTTTGTATTAGAAGAATTAGAAAAAAACTACATCAGAAGAGAGCATATTGGAAGAAGAAGCTTGGAGGTTGTGGCAAAAAAAAGAAATATATTTTTGAGTGAACAAGAGATTAGAAAAATGCTATTAATACTGAAAAAATACAGAATGGTAGAAATATTGAGAGGGCGAGGTGGGAGCAAGATAACGGGATTCGGGATAAGAGCTTTAGAAGCACTTCAAAGGGGTTAATGGGTTGAATTGGATACCAATAACCCCTTTGAAGTGGTTTCTTTTTAAGTTTTGTACAGTTGAAGCAGAAATTTTAGTGCGAAAGCGGATTTGTTAATCTACCTAAGATTCTTAAGACTTAAGTAGAGGGATGAATTTTTTTTTGTCACTTGAGAAGTATTCACTGTTTGAGTGGACTTTTAACTTAGTATACTTATAATATTTAAGTAAAGATTCAAAACATTAGAAATAACATATAAAATATCTTTAAAAAAACCTATAGATTGGCACAAAATTTGCATCAATAATAACAAAAGATTGGAGGGATTCAGTGTGCGGCCTTTAATTGGGATTAGTACTTACTATGTTAAAGACAGAGAGTGGGGAGAAGGAAGAAAAAGAGGGTTTCCTGGACAGGACATGCTAATGTCTACAATGGATTATTCTAGATGTGTTGTACTTGCAGGAGGGATACCCGTAGCATTACCCGTAATTGAAGATAATAGTCTATATATGGATGAAATTATTAGTAGATTAGATGGACTCTTATTTACAGGGGGCCCCGATATTTATCCTATTAGATACAATCAACATTTTAAAAAGGGATTAGGGCTAGTTGTACCTGAGAGAGATGAGTTTGAATTGGAAATTCTTGAGAGAGCCATAAATAGTGGCTTGCCTGTTTTCGGTATTTGCAGAGGATTTCAATTGATTAATACTTTGTTTGGAGGTTCTTTACATCAAGACATAAAAGAAGAAGTGAAGACTAATATAGAGCATGTAGGATTAATGGCACCTAAGTTTAGCGGTTGTCACACAATCAGAATCGTAGAAAATAGTTTTATATTTAAAGCTTTCGAGAAGGAGGAATTGATGGTAAATAGTTTTCACCATCAAGCTATTAGTAAAATTGGAGAAGGTCTGATTGAGACTGCTTGGGCAGATGATGGTATTATCGAAGGATTTGAACGTAAAGATTCTTTAGTAGTAGGAGTTCAGTGGCACCCAGAAATGATGGCTGAGATACAAAAAGAACAATTAAAAATATTTCAGCTTTTCATAAATAAAATAAAAGAAAAAAGGAGGAACTGTAATGGATAACACAGTAGTGCATTACGGAATTATAACAATTTTACCGGCAATCATCACCATAGGTATGGCAATATGGTCAAAGAGAGTGATAGAATCTCTGTTATTGGGGATAATGAGTGCAGTCATCATCATGCATTCTTATACAAGTGGAATTGCGCATTCGCTTCTTTACGCAATAACAAACACTTTTGGGGCTATCGCAGGACATTCTGCTAATAGTGAACTAGGACTAAGAGGGGTAGGTATGTTAAGAAACGCAGGACGTGCAGAAGTTATTATCGTAGTAATACTACTTGGCACATTCATAACTATTTTAGACAAATCAGGTGGAGCATTTGCATTTGGAGAATGGTTATCCGCAAAAGTAAAAAGCCCAAAAGGGGCGCAAAACGCGACAGCATTAATGGGGTGCTCTTTATTTACTAGCGCATACTTTAGTTCCCTAGCGACAGGCACAGTATTTAAACCTATTTACGATAAGATGAATATATCTAGAGAAAAGCTTGCGTTTATTTTAGACTCCACTTCGGCGCATATCAACGTTCTTATCCAATTTCTGGCTGGGTTGCTTATATGGGAGCTTTAATGGTTGACAATATTCCAGGCGTTAATGATCCAATAAAGGGCCTTGTTGCCACTATACCATTTAATTTTTATTGTATTGTTATTTTAGTGATGGTATTTTTGTTTGCTAATAACAAAATAAAAGACTATGGTCCAATGAAAGATGCAGAAGAAAGAGCAAAAAAAGGTGGGGATTTAGTTAATTTGGAAGAAACAATAGCTACATTAGATATTAGAAAAGGTACTGTCTCCGATATGATATATCCTTTAGCGGTATCAGTAATAATGCTTGTTGTGTTAGGGCTTTGGAATTACACGGTTCCTAATTTTTTAGACGTAGAGAAAATACCTTTAGGTGGGCATCAAATGCTTATAATTAGTTTTTCGCTAGGTTTAATTGTTGCATTCGTAAAATATACGTTAAGCAAACTAATGACTGTAAAAGAATTTTTAGACGAGGCATTAGAAGGAACAAAAACAGCTATTGTGGGTGGGATGATAATAATATTAGCAGTAACTCTTGGTGATTTAATGAGAGCAGGTGCTCCAGAGGGTTTAGGAACTGCGCGTTATTTGCAAGCGGTAGCAGGAGATATAATTCCTGGTGGAATAGTGCCAGTAGCAGTATTTATTTTTGGTGCTGTTATGTCTTTTGCAATGGGGACATCGTGGGGAACTTGGGGAACTTGGGGAATACTGATGCCAATTGCTATTCCTTTAGCTATAGCAACAGGAGTTAGTCCTTATCTTACAGCAGCAGCGGTTTTATCTGGTGGGACATTTGGAGATCATTGTTCTCCAATTTCAGACACTACAATAATGTCTTCAATTGGAGCGGGTTGTACGCATATTAAGCATGTTTCTAAGCAATTACCATATGCTTTGACAGCCGGGGGAATAGCAGCGACATTGTTTTTAGTTGCTGGATTTGTTCTATAGTAGAGAATGAAAACATGTTTATAGTTTTTAAAAAAAGTCAATATAAAAAGAATCCCCACTGCTAGGGATTCTTTTTATATTGGCCTTAACGGAATTTAGGCAAACATTACAACAGCATATCTTTCCTCTGATAAAAGTAATATGTTCCAAGAATACTTGCTGCGATTATGGCAACTATCAAAATCAAGTAATTAGTATTGAGCTTTTCATATATCAAAATATCTGTCGGATCAACATACTCAAACGGCGAAACATATTTGAGAAACTCAAATCTCTCTGCAGCATTTGATATTTTGTTGAAAAAGAAGGTAACCATAATTAAACCTAACCCAGGGGCGAGTACAGAGGTGTTTTTCTTTTTGAGAGCTACAAATAAAAAGCCTAAAGCACCAAAAAGAATTTGGATTAAAAATGGACCTAGTACTAATAATAAAAGCACACCAAAATCGTAACCTTTATCATCAAATATTGCAAACAATATAACCAAGGTGACACCTATTAACAAATTAAAGATAGTAATATTACTAAGAAAAACTAGAAGTTTAGACGTAATAATTTCATGTCTTTTAATCGGTTTGCTAAGCAAAAATTCAATAGTCTTGTCTTTACCTTCTTTTAGCAGAATACCTGCACCTAGCATAAACGCATAAATACTTCCAAAAAGAACAACAGTGATGTATGGATCCATAGTGTAGAAACCAAGCACAGTTGTTACATCAATTCGCGTGAGCCCAAACGCCTCCATTAACTGCTCAGGCATAAGAGCTTTCATAGTTGTAATCAAACCTTCTCTATCCTCGGCAACTACAGGAAAGATTGCCATCATTAATGCAAGCAGCAAAATTATTGAGACTGACCATAATATTAGGCTTAACCTATTTCTTTTAAACTCGTGTAAAAACATGTTTAACATATGGGCTCCTCCTTATTTGTAGTAATGCATGAAAATCTCTTTTAAAGATGAATCTTCAATTCTTAGGTTTTTTAAATCATACTTATTAAGTTCTGCAAGCAAAATATTTACATTGCCGTTGTAAAGAAGATTAACAGTTTTTCCGTTAGTTTTTTTATTTACAATACCATCAATCTCTAAAGAAAAATCATTCGGGTCAAGTGTTTTAAATTCTAGGTGAATGTTTTTGAAGTTATCCTCTATAAGTTCGCTAACATGAGTAATTTTAACAATGGAACCTTCTTTAATTATTGCTACTCTATTACAAAGTTTTTGTACATCAGATAAAACATGTGATGAGAAAAAGATTGTAGTGCCTTTTTC
>JAJOKP010000019.1:0-376 GCA_021129775.1 Clostridiales bacterium | reverse complement strand
CTTTGAATTAGTGGGTCTAAACCCCCGGTCGGTTCGTCTAAAATCAATAGCTTAGGTTCGTGAAGTATTGCTTGTACTATACTGACTTTTTTCTTATTTCCGTGTGAGAGGTCACTAATTTTTTTATGCAAATTCAAATCTAGCCTTTTAGAAAGTTCATATATTCTATCTGTTGCATTAATGTTGTGAAATCTAGCAGAATACTCTAGAAACTCCCTTGAAGTCATATAATCATAGTAATATACTTCTGACGGAACATAGCCGATTCTCTCTCTTATTTTTTTAGAGCTAGCAACTACGTCCATATCAAAAATTTTAGCGCCACCGCTTGTTGGGAAAATAATGTTTAGTAGCGTCCTAATTGTAGTAGATTTCC
>JAJOKP010000139.1 GCA_021129775.1 Clostridiales bacterium | reverse complement strand
ATGTGTGTTCATTGCTAATAAGTTGTTATTAATTCTCATTATTTATTCCTCCTTGAATTTTTGTTGCCTTGGCATCCTTGCCTAGGCTTTATTTAGACAGGTATTTTTCGCCTACTGCCGGTAAGGTAGTTGAAGAATACATGTTGTCTACTAATATTATCGGTGTTTTTTAATAAGACTTTAGGTTTATTTTAAACCACTCCTACCACAGGGGACGGGTCTTGTGGTTTTTCTGGGTACGTTCTTGTTTAAAAACCACAAAAGCCGTCCCCATGGTCGACAAGTCCCTGTCCCCGAGTCTGACGTGAAGACAAGTTATCCGTCCCCATGTCTTAGTCTCAAACTAAACATCTCTCTGTTCCACATACCGACTCATCCCTATAATACCGATTATGGCGATAAAACTTCCCAAGACTAAAGATAGTCTTACGCCTAGGGGATTTGCAATATCCTTTCCGAAAGTGCTAAACATAAAGGCCAAACTTGCTGTTGCGAAACCTAAATTAACTTTTTGGAGAAGCCCTTGTATACCAAAATACATAGCTTCTCTGTGTTCACCGGTCCTCTTAAAATCTGCATCACAGCACTCGGATACGATAACATTAGGGAGCACTAACAAAATTGCCACCGGTAGCCCCATAAGCCCTGCTACAACCAGTCCCCAGATCACAGGGTTAACTGGAGTTAGGCCTGTTAAGGCCATTAGCAATGAGAATAAAGAGAATAAAGCGAGCCCAACCATCATTAGGGTTTTTTTGCCCCATTTCTTTACTAGTAAACCTACAAAAGGAAAACATAATGCGGCAACTAGAAAAATAAGTGCAAATAAAGTGCTAGACATAGCAATATCAGATTGCATCAAGGTAACAACTAAATGAATAGCTACAGAGCGAATAGTAGTAAAAGTAAACTGCATGGCTAAATTGGCAACAAGGTAGTGTCGGAAAGGCTTATTATTAAATATTTTTCGCCAAGAATCAGCAAAAGAAAAATCACTTGATTTAGCATCACTAAACCTTTTTTCATCCACTGCAAAAACTGCCAAGTATAAAAATAGTGCTCCTAAAACAGACATAATCACAACCATCCTTTGAAAAGCAACGGTCGGAGAGTTTGTTTCCATAAAAAAGTCTAAAAGCAGTGGCCCCCCAATCATTACTGAAGCGGAGCCAATTAGCAAGAAATATCCTTGCATCGTAGTTATTTTTAGCCTAGACTTTTCGGTAGTCCCCAACTCAGGAATTAGTGCTAGATAAGGGCACACATAGACGGTATAAAAAATAAAATAAAGACTGAAAACAACAGCTAGGTAAAGTGCATTTAGCCAGGATATCTGGGGAACTGGTGGGAAAAACAAAAGAGCACTACATACAGCTAGAGGAAGTCCACCAAACATCAAGAATGACCTTCTTCTCCCCCATTTTGATGTGGAGCGATCGCTCCCATAGGCCACTAAGGGATCCGCAATAGAATCTACAATTCTACCCAAAAGCATCACTACTCCAAGCGTAGTTATAACACCAAAAAAAGTTTCATTTGAAATATAAAGAGTCATTCCTTCTGCTACCATTTCTTTTGGTGGCAGCAGAAAAACAACCAAAAAAGTCAACCAAATGGAGTCCAACAAAGAAAAACCAGCCGCAGAGGCACTGTACAAAAAAAGCCTGACACCTTTAAATTCTCTCATTTTTTAGCCAATCCTTTCCGACCACAACGGGTCAATCACGGGGACGGGTCTTGTGGTTTTTCTGGGTACGTTCTTGTTTAAAAATCACAAAAGCCATCCCCATGGTCGGTTTTTCTAGGTGCGTTCTCGTTTAAAAAACACAAAAGCCGTCCCCATGGTCTCCATTCCCATGGTTTTGTTTGTTTGTTAAACGAAAAAGCGAGGTAAATAAGCACGGTTAGCGTTGAGCATTGCATCAAGGCATTTTTCCGCAGCACACCTACTCGTAACTACTGGATCGAGCAGCATTGCTTCTAAGGCAGCCTGACGGTCACCTTCCATAGCCGCTTTTACATTCAGTTTTTGTATGGCAACTTGCAATTTACACCAACTAGCCAGTAACGGTGGCAAAGAGCCTACTGATTCCCCGAAAATCTTACCATTTTCAACTCGTCCTGGAACCTCCACAATACAATCTGTTGGCAGATTACTGATATACCCATTGTTCGGAAGGTTAAAAGCGTTAAAAGTTTTTCTCCCCTTTTCCGCCAGAGTAGTTATGATATCAATAACGACCTCCCCAGAGGGCTTTTTAATGAACTCTTTCGGTGGAAAATCGCCTTTTGCAAGAGACTTTACACGCTCATCAATGTCGGCAAGATATATTTGATAGAACATAAAAAAGTCTAACGGTTCTGTTTCAGGTGCCCACTCAGTCCGCCAAACGTGACCATTGGTAAGATACTCGCCAACATGGCTATCATTGGTTACACACAAATAACCAGTAAGTCGCAGGAGATCCGCTACTAGCAAGCGAACATGATTCACTTTCGTCGGCGCCAGCTTTCGTACCGTTGGATAAAGATCCTCACCTGTCTTTTTATCTTGAATTTTAAGGTACCAAGTAAAATGGTTAAGCCCTGCTGCAACCACATGGAGGCGCTCTTCAGGAATATCAAGAAGAGTAGAAAGATACGCTTGTCCCTCGGCAATTTCGTGACAACTTCCTACAAACTTAACATTAGTGTAATCATGAACGGCCTGTAGAATTCGACTCATCGGATTCGATAGGTTAATCACCAAGGCGTTTGGACATAGCCGTTCCACATCCTTGCAAATTTCGACTATTGGTGGAATCTGCCGCATTGCATGAAAAAGGCCTCCTGGTCCTCCATTTTCGCCAAGTGCCTGTTCAATACCAAACTCTTTGGGGATGCGCCTGTCCGCTTCCCATAAAGGAAATCTATTAATCTCCACACTTATAATTACAATATCAGCTCCAGGCAAAGCACTCACCCTGTCAGTGGTGCTCTCAAACTTATAATCCGCATCAGTTGCATCAAGCAAACGTTTCCCGAGTTGAGAAACAGTCTCTAGCTTTTTCTCATCTAAATCCACTAATACAATACTGCTTCCATAAAGCTCTTTAGTACGAATAAAATCACTAATAAGGGCTGGTATAAACTGTGTGCCCCCACCTCCTAATATAACAATTTTCTGTCCTGATGTTGCACTCGTTGTGTTAGCGCTCATTAAGTAGCCTCCTTGTATGCTTAGTCGATTTAACCTAGAATATTCTGAAGCTTTATAGCTAGCGAAAGATCTCCTTTTACTTTTAGTCTTCCAGACATGAAAGCTGAAGCAGCGTCTAACTCGCCTTTAAGTAAACTGCCAAAATCAGTACAAGCGATGATAACGGTAACATCAGGCTCGTCATGAGCTGCTTCGTTTAAAAGAGCTTTGCCACCTTCTACCTCAATATGAAAAATACCGCCGTCTTCTCCAGTCAATTCAAACTGGTACACCACAGCTTCAACACCTTTTAGTATCGAGGGGCTTACATCTTCTAATTTAGTACTCAAACTGTTTACAACCTCTGTGAAAGTCATTTTGTTTCCTCCTTTTTCTTTATTTTGCTTCAACCCATATTGGGCTGGACCAAGCACGCTGACCGTTGCGCTGTTCAACACGCACTCGATAGTTTGTTCTGCCCGAAAGCTTATCAGTATCCACAATTGAAAAATTTGCAGAGTAGCCAGCTTCGGGAATCACACGGTGAAGCTTTGACTTGAAGGCATAGTGATAAAAGAAAGGATCCTGACGCTCTAAATCTTCTGTGACGATGTCTGTCGTCTTTCGGATTAGATCAATACATTCGTTTCTATACCATAAAACCCGACTGCCTCTTGCAAGTGAATGAACTCGTTCCTTCATTGTCTTTCCATTTATTTGCACAATCACTTCTGCCGACGGATTGGATTCGAATTCCAACACGATCGCACCTTGTGATTTTGCTGTAACAGATTTCTGGCTAGTAGACATAGTGAAGCTTGCTTTTGATCCTGCAAGTTCAGGAATTCCTTGGTCACGTGTGACCCAGCAAGGTGACCACCCTACGAATCGACCATGCGAGAGAGAGACTTCTGCAGACCAGTTGCGTTTGGGAGTTGGTAACTCACCGATGCGCGGACCCCACCCAGGCTCTATGCGAAGCTTAAAGCGTGTCGTATTTCTCTCAGAAGGAATGTCCCAGTTTCCTTGGTGACAGTACGTCGCAATAACTCGACCGTTGCGGAGGATCTCAATTCTATCAATCGCATCTTGCCCACGAACCGTTACTTCTAGATTGCGCTGCGAAGTCCCTTGTAAAATACTACCCATAGGTTCCCCGTTGCATGTAAAACTTAATTCGATGCGGTCACCCGTGACGCCATAGACTCGTCTCTTTCTAAACGCATCCCAAAGACCTTCACGAGTGAGCTCCGTTGCGAGGCACGCCATCAATCCCTGTCCCCAATGTCCAGGCATATTAGTCCAATTATCTGTAGAACAAATTGCTCCTAGGTGTAGTCCTCTGTCCAATGCCTCTTGGTAGGTGCTGCCAGCAACGCCAGGCCCCATGTGCGAGTTGCTACGAAGACCAATCAATTCCTCGTCGGTCTCAGAACATCCGTGGATTGAGTAAATTTCAGCAAATGGACTAATGCGCTCATCACAGTGCTCCCATAGCGGGGCACGAATGCCAGAGCGGTAGCCAATGTGATGTGGAATTGCCAATGCGTCATGTCTGCGGAGAAAATCGTATAGTTTAGGCAGTGTCATCGCCAAACAGACAGGAACCCCCTCATCCTTATAGATAACATTATGGTCTCCCCAAGAACCATCGCCCTGCCACTCGTACCCTGGGAAGGTCACGAACTGGTTCGGGGAATTATGGATCGCTGTTGCTTCCTGAAATTCTTTCCATTCGCGAGAAATCGTCTTTGCAGATTTAATCCGTTCTGCCAAAATCCCAACTGGTGTACCCACAGAAACGAGGTCTTGTTTTGAATAAAACATTTCTGCGGTTGGCGTGTAGTAGGCACCTGAGTAGAAGTCAAGGTGTGTTTTGGCAAATGAGAGTATCTCGTCAATAGAAAGGTACGGTTGCTGAATAGCATAGGTGTAAGTGTTATGATGGGTGTCACCCCAGAATATCTTGTGCGCCTTACTTGATTTGTTGTTCATCCACGCATCTCCTGTCTCACTGTTTTTTCTTAAACAATTCTTTAAGCTTATTTTGTTCTAGGTTTTGTTTTGAGACTACTGCCTCTTTATTTTGTTTTTCTATTTCTGAGTATATCTCTTTTCTGTATATTTCAATTTCTTTTGGAGCATTTATTCCTAATCTTACTTTACCGTCTTCTATGCCTAGCACTTTTATTTCTATGTTTCCGTCTATGATTATGCTTTCGTCTTTTTTTCTTGTTAGGACTAACATTTTGCTCCTCCGTTCTTGTGGTGACACACCGTCAGACATGGGGACAGGTACCTCGTCTGATTCTCTTTTTCGATCAGACACGACCACAGGGGATGGGTCTTGTGGTTTTTCTGGGTACGTTCTTGTTTAAAAACCACAAAAGCCGTCCCCATGGTCGACAAATCCCTGTCCCCGTGTCTTCCTAACCTTCTTTCTTTATTTCATCTATTATTCGATGTTTTGTATTATACCCACTTTTTTCTAGTACAATCTGTTTTGCTAGTTTTTCTTTTGTGTTTATTAGAATTGGTGCCATTAAGTTGGCGGTCATTTCGTTTATGTTTTCTGGTACTACGACTATGACGAATAATGCTAGGTCTTTTTCGTCTTCTATTTTTATAATTTTTTTAGTGTAGTCGAATATTTCGAATTCGTAGTCTTTTTTAAACATGAAGGGATTTACTACTACGAATGCAATGTCTTCTTCTTTTGCTGATTGTAGCCAGTGAAAGGGTACTTCTTGGTCTGGGTTCTCTATGAATAAGAATTCTTTTAGGTCTTCAAAACCAGGAATTCCGTCTGGGAATCTTATAATTTCATCTTTTTGCACTTCTATTTCGCCGAAATATTTGGTATTTAGTTTCATTTTGGTTTCCTCCTTGGTTTTGTTTATGCGTTTAAGTGTGCAGACACGCGAGACCCGTTCTGTCAGACACGGGGACAGGGACTTGTCTGTTTTGGGTTGCTCTGTGTAACAGACAAATCCCTGTCCCCGAGTCTGCCTTGGTTGTTTAGGTGTGCAGAAGACATGGGGACGGGTACCTTGTCTTCTTTTGGTTGTTTTGTTTAGAAGACAAGTTATCCGTCCCCATGTCTTCTGGTGCGCGAGGCGCACTATTATCACCTTAAAAAGTCGATAAGTGATGGTTGTATTATTCTTGCTCCTACTGATAGTGATGCTCTATATACATTTTGCTCGTTCATTAGTTCCATGGTTACTTCGCCCATGTCGGCGTCTTCTAGTTTAGATTGTAAGGTTCTAAAGTTTAAGTTGTCGTCAGCTACACGCTCGCTAATCATTTCCATTCTGCTTGTTTTAGCACCGATTTCTGCTCTTGCAGTAACATTTACGTCTAAATAAGTATCTATTATAGTTAAATCGTTGGTTAATCCTTCGGTGTCACCTGCTGTTAGTTTTGTTACAATGTCATCTATCATCGCTAATATTCCTGGAGTGTCTCCAGCAGCTACATTTCTATCTCCCACTTCTATCGGTGGTGGTCCTGGAACAGTTGCGGGTGTTACAATGTCAAAAATATCAATTCCTAAAGCGTTGATTTCTAGTGTTTCTCCTACACCAACTTCTACATACATTATATCGTCAACTGTGTTCGGATCAAATGCGTCACCTAAGGCTACGTTGTAATTACCATCTGCATCAAATAACTCTCGGTCTGTTTTTTTGCCAGAAAACACGTACCTTCCTGCGTATGTTGTATTTCCTAATGTTATGATATGATCTCTTATTTGCAATACTTCGCTTCGTATCTTTTGTGTTTCGGAAGCTGTTAAAACTCCGTTTGATGCTTGCACAGTAAGTTCTCTCAGTCTTTGAATCGAATCTCCTACATGTGCTGCAGCTTCTTCAGTTGTCTGCATCCATGACAGCGCATCGTCTACATTTCTTTGAAATTGAGCGAATTCGCTTAGATCAGCTCGTATTTTTAGTATTCTTGAAATCGCTACTGGATCATCTGACGGTCTATGGATTCTTTTCCCTGTTGCAACTTGCATTTGTCTTTTGTCCATTTTCCTAAGATTTTGATTTAGATTTCTCATCATGTTTGTAATCATCATTCTATTGGTTACTCTCATCTACCTACCAACCCCATTCTATTTACTATTACATCTATCATTTCATCCATAGTAGTTATCATTCTTGCTGATGCGTTGTATGCATGCTGAAATTGAATCATTTTTGCCATTTCTTCATCTAGTGAAACTCCAGAAATCGACTGTCTTTGGTTTTCTACTTGATCCGTTAGAACATTTTGATTAAATACCATTCTTACTGCTTCTTGCGAGTCTACTCCCAGATTTGATATTAGAGATTTCACAAAGTCTTCTGGTTTACCCTCATTGTACATGCTTTGTAGATGTCTTAGTTGTGCTAATTCAAGCGCCATAGAACCATCTCCTGGAAGCAAGTCAGCGGTTATTGATGCACCAATTGCATTTAAGTTTGTGTCAATGTCTAAGGAGATGCTAATGTTTTTTGCATTAATACCTCCTATTTCTGCAACAAAACTGCCATGTGCTTCATCTAAAATGTTAGCCCAATCTGAATCAAAATCAGGATCAGTAGGGTCACTAGGTAATCCTACTGGCGTTCCAACTCCTCCAGAAGTGAAAAATGCTCTGCTTTGATTCCCATCTAGCCCAAAACCTGCAACGTGAATTTTATTAACTTCATTTGCAAACACTCTTGCAAATTCGTTTAGTCTTTCAATGTAATATGGAACTCCTTTGTTATTTCCTGTATTTCCGTCACGCATATCTATTAAAGCTTTTAATTCACCTGATATTCCGTC